>NZ_JAEMRD010000134.1 GCF_016463485.1 Brevundimonas sp. | reverse complement strand
GGAAGAACTCGCCCATGGCCGTGCCCGAGAACGGGGCCAGGAACTGCAGCGGGGCGGGCTCGGACGCCGTGGCGGCGACGACGATGGTGTAGTCCAGGGCGCCGCGCTCTTCGAGCGTCTTGACGATCTGGGCCACCGTTGAGCGCTTCTGGCCGATGGCGACGTAGATGCAGTAAAGCTTTTCGCCCTCGCTGGTCGCGGCGGCGTTGGTGGTCTTCTGGTTCAGGATGGTGTCGACGGCGACGGCGGTCTTGCCGACCTGACGGTCACCGATGATCAGCTCGCGCTGGCCACGGCCGACGGGGATCAGGGTGTCGATGGCCTTCAGGCCTGTCTGCATCGGCTCGTGAACCGATTTCCGGGGGATGATGCCCGGAGCCTTCACGTCCACGCGGCGGCGCTCGGTGAACTGGATCGGGCCCTTGCCGTCGATCGGCTCGCCAAGCGGGTTGACGACGCGGCCCAGCAGGCCCTTGCCGACCGGCACGTCCACGATCTCGCCCAGACGACGGACTTCGTCGCCCTCGGCGATCTGTGCATCGGCTCCGAAGATCACGGCCCCGACGTTGTCGCGTTCCAGGTTCAGGGCCATGCCCTTCACGCCGGCCTTGGGGAATTCGATCATCTCGCCGGCCTGGACATTGTCCAGACCGTGGATGCGGGCGATGCCGTCACCGACCGACAGGACGGAGCCGACATCGGACACGTCGGCTTCGACGCCGAAGTTTGCGATCTGCGACTTGAGGATGGCCGAAATCTCGGCGGCGCGGATGTCCATGGTCTGGCTCTCTGGCTTTCGTCTTCAGGTGCGGACCTCGCAAGGCCCGGCAGTCAATCGTGGTTGGCGGTGTGTATCAGGCCCGGCGAAGGGCGAACTTCATCTGGTCGAGCTTGGTCTTCAGCGAGGCGTCAAACAGCTTCGACCCGACCTTGACCTTGAGGCCGCCCAGGATCGACGGATCGACCCGCGCGGTCAGCTCAGGGGCCTTGCCGACCGCTTCACGGATGGCGTTGCGGATGTGGGTCAACTGGGCCGTGGTCAGCGGTTGGGTCGAGACGACCTCGGCGGCGACGACGCCGGTGTGCTTGGCGTACAGGGCCTCGAAACCGGTGATCACGGCGGCCAGATCGCGGGCGCGGCCGTTCTGGGCCAGCAGGCCAAGGAAATTCTGGGTCGTCTGGTGGAACTTCGCCTTCACGGCGATGGCGGCCAGACCCTTGCTCTGGTCTTCGGCGGCGATCACCGGCGAGGTAGCCAGACGGCGCAGGTCGGCGCTCTCGATCCAGGCAGCCTTGAGCGAGGCGAGATCGGCGCGGACGAGGTCCAGCTTCCCGGTCTCGAGCGCGAGGTCAAACAGCGCCTGTGCGTAGCGTGCGCCGACTTCCGTCGTCCTGAAATCGTCTGCCAAGGTCGGGTCCGTCCGGATCAGCTTCGAGTGTTCGCGACCGTTCGCGAGGGTCCGCGACAGCCAAAGGCCTGAAATGCTTTAGGAAAGCACGCCAAGGGCCGTTTCGTGCGAAACGCCCCCTGGAAGCCGGGCGCCTGATAGCATGGGCTTTTGCCGGTCGCAACAAGTCGTGATCGAACCCATTGGTCGCACCCGGTGCCTGTCGGACCGGCGACAATCCGACGCGCGGCACCTATGGCCTGACAGGCCCGTCCTGCGTTAGAAGGCGGCAAAGCTGATCAGGAACCCGCATGTTCGACTCCATCGCCCCTCTTCTTACCGACCCGGCGGCCTGGGCTGCGCTCGTCACCCTTGTGGTGATGGAGGTGGTGCTCGGGATCGACAATCTGATCTTCATCTCGATCCTGTCGAACAAGCTGCCGCCGGAACACCGCACCCGCGTCCGCCGCATCGGCATCGGCCTGGCCCTGGTGATGCGGCTGGCGCTGCTGTCGATCATCGCCTGGCTGGTCGGGTTGATCCAGCCGGTCTTCACGGTGTTCGGAAACGCGTTCTCGTGGAAGGACCTGATCCTGATCGCGGGCGGCCTGTTCCTGATCTGGAAGGCGACCAAGGAGATCCACCACACGGTCGATCCCACGCCGAGCCATGACGTGCTGGACAAGAAGGATGTGGTCATCTCCAACGCCGGGGCCGCGATCTTCCAGATCATCATCCTGGACCTGGTCTTCTCGATCGACTCCATCCTGACGGCCGTCGGCATGACCGAGCACCTGCCGATCATGGTGGTCGCCGTCCTGGCCGCCGTCACCGTCATGCTGCTGGCCGCCGACCCCCTGGCCAACTTCATCGCCAAGAACCCGACCGTGGTCATGCTGGCCCTCGGCTTCCTGCTGATGATCGGCCTGGTGCTGATCGCCGACGGCTTCGGCTTCCATGTGCCCAAGGGCTACATCTACGCCGCCATGGCCTTCTCCGCGGGTGTCGAGGCGCTCAACATGTTGAGCCGAAGGTCCCAGACCAAGCAGGAGAAGGCACATTCGGCGCGCGAGGCGGCCGACCAGGCCGAGGCGCGGGCCATGGAGGCCGAGGCCGAGGCGGCGCTGGACCCCACCCACTGATGGCAGGGCTCGGCCTGCGCAGGCTTTCGGCGGTCGCGGGGCTTACGGCCCTGCTGGTCGCCGGAGCCTGCCTGGCCCAGACGACGGCCCCGGCTCCGCCACAGGCCGGGACGGCGTCGCCCACAGTGCCTGCACCGGCCCGGCCGCCGGTCTATGGCTACGAGGTGGTGAACATCTATCCGCACGACCCCGCCGCCTTCACCCAGGGGCTTGAGTTCCATGACGGCGTGCTGATCGAGAGCACCGGCCGGTTCCCCTCGACCCTCCGCAAGGTCCGGCTGGAGACCGGCGAGGTGCTGGACCGCCGGGAGATCGACGAGACCTATTTCGGCGAGGGGCTGACGGTCGTCGGCGACAGGATCCTGTCGCTGACCTGGCGGAACCGGAAGGGCTTCGTCTGGGACCTGGACGACCTCGAGCCGCGCGGCGAGTTCGCCTATGCCGGAGAGGGCTGGGGCCTGACCCATGATGCGAGCCGGGTGATCCTGTCGGACGGCACGGCGGCGTTGCGGTTCCTCGATCCCGAGACCCTGGTCGAGACCGGCCGCGTCCCCGTGACCTGGCAGGGTCGGCCGATCGCCAGACTGAACGAGCTGGAATGGGTCGAGGGCGAGGTCTTCGCCAATGTCTGGCAGTCCGACATCATCGTCCGCATCGACCCGGCGACTGGAAACATCGTGGGCGTGATCGACCTTACCGGCCTGCTGCCAGCATCGGAACGCGCCGACCCTGCCGACGACGTCCTCAACGGCATCGCCTGGGATGCGGAGACGCGGCGCCTGTTCGTCACAGGCAAGAACTGGCCGAAGCTGTTCGAGATCCGACTGACCGGCCCGCGCTGACCGGCACCTCTGCGGCGACGCTGGCGGTCAGGGTCCAGATCGACCACTAACGGCGCCTATCGAATCACACAGCACGAAGCCGCACGATGCCTGACCTGACCCTCTATCGCCCCAACGTCGGCGTCGTGCTGTTCAACGCGGCCGGCCAGGTCTGGTACGGCCGTCGGGCCGGGGTCGAAGGCCCGCACAACTGGCAGTTCCCGCAGGGCGGTGTCGACAGGGGCGAGGCCCTGGAGGCGGCGGCCCTGCGCGAGCTGCGGGAGGAGACCGGGGTCACCTCGGTCGAGCCCCTGGGCCGGACGGTGGAGGAGATCGTCTATGACTTTCCCGCCGAGCTGAGGGCCCGGCATCTGCGCGAGGGCCGCAAGCCGTGGGACGGCCAGCGCCAGATGTGGTTCGCCTATCGCTTCACGGGCGAGGACGCCGAGATCGACCTGAACCAGCACGAGGAGGTCGAGTTCGACGCCTGGCGCTGGGGCGACCTGTCCGAGGCCTGCGACCTGATCGTGCCGTTCAAGCGGGCCGCCTATGAGCAGGTGGTGGCGGCCTTTGGCCAGTTCGCGGCCTAGACGCGGTCACACTGCGCCGCCATAGGGACGACCATGGCCGACGCCCCGTCCAGCAATCTGTCACGCACCCTGTCCGTCGCCCCGATGATGGACTGGACCGACCGGCACTGCCGGGCGTTTCACCGCGCCCTGACGACCAAGGCCCTGCTCTATACGGAGATGGTGACCGCGCCGGCGGTGATCCATGGCGACCGGGAGCGGCTGCTGGGGTTCGATGCGGTCGAGCATCCGGTGGCGCTGCAGCTGGGCGGGTCGGACCCGGACCAGTTGGCCGAGGCCGCGCGGATCGGCGCGGCCATGGGCTATGAC
Source organism: Brevundimonas sp. (assembly GCF_016463485.1). Taxonomy (GTDB): domain Bacteria; phylum Pseudomonadota; class Alphaproteobacteria; order Caulobacterales; family Caulobacteraceae; genus Brevundimonas. The sequence goes on along the minus strand of NZ_JAEMRD010000134.1, from coordinate 4,796 downwards.
GAGATCAACCTGAACGTCGGCTGCCCCTCGGACCGGGTCCAGTCGGGGCGGTTCGGGGCCTGCCTGATGCGCGAGCCGGAGCTGGTGGCCGACTGTATGGCGGCGATCCGGGGGGCGGTGTCGGTGCCGGCGACGGTCAAATGCCGGATCGGGGTGGACGACCAGGACCCGGCCACCAGCCTGTTCGCCACGGTGGACGCCTGTGCGGCGATCGGCATCGAGGTTTTCATCGTCCATGCGCGGATGGCCTGGTTGCGAGGCCTGTCGCCCAAGGAGAACCGCGACATCCCGCCGCTGGACTATCCCCTTGTGCGGCGGCTGAAGCGGGAGCGGCCGCATCTGAGCGTGTCCATCAACGGCGGGATCGCCACGCTGGATGCCGCCGAGACGCACCTCGACGATGCGGACGGGGTCCAGCTGGACGGGGTCATGCTGGGCCGCGCGGCCTATCACGAACCGGCCCTGCTGGGTCAGGTGGACCGGCGGCTGTACGGTGCGGAGACGCCGGACGTCGATCCGTATCAGGCCATCGACCGCTACCGGCCCTATCTGGCGGCGCGGCTGGACGAGGGCGTCGGCCTGCACGCCATGAGCCGGCACATGCTGGGGCTGATGCACGGCCGACCGGGGGCGCGGGCGTTCCGGCGCATCCTGACGGTCGAGGCCATCGCCAAGGGGGCCGGGCTCGACGTCGTCGATCGCGCGGTCGAGGCTGTGCGCGAGGCGGAGGCACGGCGCCCCGAACCGCGTGAGCCGGCTCTGGACGACCAGGCCGCGTGACGATCCTGGGCCTGCCGCTGTCGGAGATCGCCGCCCTGCTGGCCGCCGTGGTCGCGGCGGGGCTGTTCGGCGGGCTGATCGCGGGCCTCTTCGGGGTCGGGGGCGGGACGGTGATCGTACCGGCGCTGTTCTACGCCTTCAGCGTGCTGGGGCTGGGCGGAGAGAGCAATCTGCACGTCGCCATCGGGACGTCGCTGATGACCATCGTGGCGACGTCGTGGCGGTCTCTGGCCGCGCATCGCAGCCACGGGGCGGTCGATGAGGCGGTGCTGAAGACCTGGACACCCTGGGTCGGCATCGGGGCCCTGATCGGGGCGGGGATCGCGGGCTTCACCTCCATGGGCGGGCTGGCCATCGTCTACGGCGTCTGCCTGATGGTCGTGGCGGCCCAGATGGGGCTGTTGCCCGAACGGATCACCCTGGCCAAGGACCTGCCCACCGGCTGGGGTCGGCGCGGGGTGGGGACCGGGATCGGCCTGTTGTCGGCCATGATGGGCGTCGGCGGCGGCTCTTTCGGAGGCATGCTGCTGACCCTGTGCGGGCGACCGATCCATCAGGCGGTGGCCACGGCCTCGGGCTTCGGCATCGCCATCGGCATCGCGGCGACCCTGGGGTTCGCGGTGTTCGGCTGGGGAGCACCGGGCCGGCCGCCGCTATCGGTCGGATACGTCAATGTACCCGCCGCCGTGCTTATGGCGCTGCTGACCACCCTGATCGCTCCTTATGGCGCAAGGCTGGCGCATCGACTGGACAAGCGGGTGCTGAGGCGGGCGTTCGCGGTCTATCTGCTGGTCACGGCCGCCCTGGTGGTCATCAAGGCACTCTGATCGCGCCGACCCGACGAAAAACAGAGTCCGAAAGGTCTGAATGGTCTGAAACGCTGGACTGTCCGGACTCGAAAAACAGAGTCCGAAGAGTCCGAAGAGTCCGAAGAGTCCGAAGAGTCCGAGGAGTCCGGACTCCATCACGGGGAAGGCGGGCGTGGAATGTCAAAGACCGGACGCCCATCCTAACACAGCGGCGAGGGGCGCCAGGTCCAAGGCCTCGAGAATTGGGCAATCCCTTGCGCAACAAGGGATCGGGGCTGCGAAGTTGCGAACCTGGCCCCCGTTCAGGGCCGTCCGTCAGGGGCGCAGGGTGAGGGCCGTGGGGGTGGCCTCGAAGGCCGAAAGGCGTCCCAGATAGCTCATGCCCAGCAGCGACTGCTCCAGCCCCGCCTCGACGACCAGGGCCTGAACGTCATGCACCTCGGCCGAGGCGATGGAGACCGAGCTGAGGGTGACGGCGGCGGCGCGGGCGGGACCGGAGGCGGTGTTGACCGTGCGGGTGAAGTCGGCGGGCGTGAGCTTCAGCCCCAGACGCAGGGCGTCCTCGCGGGTCAGGGCCACGACGCTGGCACCGGTGTCGACCAGGACGCGAACGGCCCGACCGTCGATCCTGGCCTCTGCCCAGTAGTGGCCGTCGGCGGCGCGCATGACCTGGGCCGTACCGGGTTTGGCGGCCGGGGCGTGGGCGGCGGCAGGCACTGCCAGCACGGTCTCGGCCCGGGCCTCGCGGCGCGAGGCGTCGGTGTGGGTCAGCCAGAAGGCGACGCTCAGCGAGGAGGCCGTCGCCATCACCATCACGGCGGCGGACTGAAAATCGAAGCGGATCATGCGGGCTCACGCGACAGAACCGCTTCTGCGGTCCGTGTCATCCTGCATGGCCCGCGTTGGGATGCGGTGAACCGATGTGGTTGACGCAGGGTTAGCGAGCTGAGCCGTTCACCGACCTCAAATCGGGCCCAGTTTCGCCGGGTCGATCCGGGCGCGGCGGTCGGGCAGGTGGGCCATGATCCCGGCGCGTTCGGCGTCGGTGAAACCGGCCCATCCGCCGATCTCGGACAGGGTCCGCAGACAGCCCAGACAGAGGCTGGAGGCCCCGTCGACGACGCAGACCTTGATGCAGGGCGTGGCGATGGCCCGAGGGAATGATCGTGGCGGTTCAGTCACAGAAGAACGACAGTCATGCGAAAACCACTCCGAAGACGGACCATATCTCTTGCAATTTATCCATCCGTATGCGATCTAAAATGCGACGCGAAACGACTGAGAGGGTGAAAGCCCCTGAGAGCACGACGTGTCTCTTTTCCCGTTCAACGAAAGGAGACATCAACGATGAACGACAAAGACAGGAATCTCCAGCACGCCATGACGTCCTTTGCCTTCTGGGGCGGGATGCTGGTGAACTCGAACCGACAGAACCGCGCGAACGATCGTGTGGTCAGCCATCCGTCGAACTTCGTGCCGATCGAGATCAAGCGCCCCCGATAGGGCGAATGGCGCCAGAAGGCGTCACATCCCGACTTGCACATCGAAGCCCCGGTCCCGAAAAGGCCGGGGCTTTGCAATTCCGGAGACGACCATGGCCCTGATCACCCAGGAGCGGCTGACCCAGCCCGGCGGCGGATCGGTGGTGGTCCTGACCCTGGACCGCGCCGAGCGACTGAACGCCCTGCCCGACCTGACCGACGGCGACGAGGTGGCGGCGGTCTGTGAGGCGATCAACGGCGATCTCGACGTCCGCTGCGTGGTCCTGACCGGGGCCGGGCGGGCCTTTTCGGCCGGGGGCGACCTGAATGCCATGAAGGCGCGGGGCGAGATGTTCGCGGGATCGGGCGCGGCGATCCGTGAGCAATATCGACGGGTCGTCCACCGCATCGTGCGGGCCCTCTATGGGCTGGAGGTTCCGTTGATCGCGGCGGTGAACGGGCCGGCGTTCGGCCTGGGGTGCGACATCGCCGGTCTGGCCGACATCCGCATCGCCTCGGACCGCGCCAGTTTCGGCGTGCCCTTCCTGAAGCTGGGCATCATTCCCGGTGACGGCGGGTCGTGGCTGCTGCCGCGCAACATCGGCTATGTCCGCGCCGCCGAGATGCTGTTCACCGCCCGCGCCATCGATGCGGAGACGGCGGACGCCTGGGGGCTGGTCAACCGGGTGGTGCCGCACGAGGCCCTGATGGACGAGGCGATGGCCACGGCCGCTCAAGTCGCCGCCATGCCGCCGCGCGCCCTGCGCATGGCCAAGACGCTGTTGCGTCAGGGGCGGGACATGACCTTCGACCAGACGCTGGAGTATTCCGCCGCCATGCAGGCCCTGGCCCATCTGACCGACGACCATATCGAGGGGGTGACGGCCGTGCTGGAGAAGCGGACCGGGGTGTTTACCGGCGACTGAGGCCGGCTGGGCCCATCGGTACTTGAGATGACACGCCATCTCCTTTTCCCGCTCATCCCGGCGAAAGCCGGGACCCGGTCCTTAAGTGAGGCACGGCACCTTGGATGTCGGTCCGAGCCGCCCGGGAATGCTCATCACCCAAAGCACTGGGTCCCGGCTTTCGCCGGGATGAGCGGAAGGGTGGGTCAAGGGAGGCCGAAACCTCAGTCCAGGGCGCAGATGTCGGGAAGGCCGCGCAGGGCGCCGGCATTGTCCAGGCCATAGCCGACGAGGAACCGGTCGGGGGCGGACCAACCGACGAAGTCGGGCTCGGGCGCGCGCGGCAGGGGGAAGGGCTTGCGGGCGAAGACGCAGGTGAGGACCTTGGCCGCCCCCGCCTCCTTCGCGATGCGGACGGATTCGGCGAGCGACAGGCCGGTGTCGAACACGTCGTCGAGGATCAGCACCTTGCGGCCCTCAAGCGAGCGCTGAAAGGGCGCGTGGACGTCGATCCGGCCCCGGCTGGTCTTCTCGTCGCCATAGGAGGCCAGCCACAGGGCGTCGAAGCGGACGTTGCGGCCGATCCGCGACAGGGCCCGGGTCAGGTCTGCAGCGAACCACAGACCCCCGGTCAGCAGGACGGCGGCGATCGTCTCGTCGTCGATGACGGGGGCGATGCGGGCGGCCAGATCGGCGACGACGCGAGCGATCTCCGCCTCGGACAGCAGGATTTCAGGGGTGGCCGTCGGGGGGGAGGAAGGAGCCATGACCGCCGATACCGCCTCACGGGGGCGTCTGTCGAGCGCCGCCCTGTACGCGAC
>NZ_JAEMRD010000133.1 GCF_016463485.1 Brevundimonas sp. | reverse complement strand
AACGGCGGCCTTTCGGACGCCGACATCGACAAGATGGTCAAGGAAGCCGAGGCCAACGCCACGGCCGACAAGGCCAAGAAGGATCTGGTCGAGGCCAACAATGCGGCGGAAAGCCTGATCCACTCGACCGAAAAGGCCATGGCCGAGCACGGCGACAAGATCCAGGGCCCGGACAAGGACGCCATCGAGACGGCCCTGGCCGAGCTCAAGGCCGCCAAGGAAGCCGGCACCGACCCCGAGGACATCCGGACCAAGACCAACACCCTGGTCCAGGCCTCGATGAAGCTGGGCGAGGCCATGTACGCCCAGTCGGCCGCCTCTGACGAAGACGTCACGGCCACCGCCGACGACGGCGTGGTCGACGCCGAGTTCGAGGACGTCTCGGGCGACGACGAAAAGAAGAGCGCCTGACGTGAAAACCCGCCCCGACGTTGACCTCGGGGCGGGTCTTGCGGCGTATACGGGAATCCCGTATCATCCACGATGAACAGCCGGTTCGATCCCGCCAAGGATTCGGCCAATCTCGCCAAGCACGGGCTTTCCCTTGCGTTCGGCGAGAGGCTTTTCGAGGATGACGATCATCTGATCCTCCCGTCGATCCGTCCGGTGGATGGAGAAGAGCGGTTCAAGGTGGTCGGTGTGGTGGGGGATAGATGTTTTACCGGCGTCTTCGTCTGGCGAGACGACCTCCCCCGCTTCATTTCGGTGAGAAGGAGCAATGTCGGTGAAGAACGCGCCTACCGCCCTGTCGGCTGATCCGGCGGACCCGGAAGATTTCGACGTCTCTGCCCAGGGTCTGGATCGTGGACAGCGGGCCCGCATGATCCGGCAGACCCGGACGACCCTGGGCCTGTCGCAGGCGGAGTTCGCCACACGCTTTCGGGTGCCTGTGGGCACCTTGCGCGACTGGGAACAGGCGCGCGCCACCGCCCCGGACTTTGCCGTCGCCTATGTCCGGGTCATCGGCCGGCATCCCGACATCGTCGCCCGCGCTGTGGCCTGAGAAGCACGGCCTTGAATTTGCATCAGTCATTCCGGCACCCATGTGATGCCGGCACGTCGGTTCGATCGTCTCAGCAGAGGGGCGACCGGACCACGCGAGGAATACGAGGACCAACGCCCGATGGCGCGTGACTATTACGAGATTCTGGAGGTCGAGCGGACCATCGACGCCGCAGGGCTGAAATCCAGCTATCGCAAGCTGGCGATGATCCATCACCCCGACCGCAACGGCGGTTCGGAAGAGTCGATGGCCAAGTTCAAGGAAATCTCCGAGGCCTATACGGTCCTGTCGGACGAGCAGAAGCGCGCCGCCTATGACCGGTTCGGTCATGCGGGCGTGAACGGCGGCGGGGGTGGCGGCCAGCAGGGCTTCCACGACGTCAACGACATCTTCAGCCAGGTCTTCGGCGACGCGTTCGGCGACGTCTTCGGCGGGCGTCAGGGCGGGCGTCAGCAGAACGGGCCGCGCCGGGGCTCGGACCTGCGCTACGATCTCGAGATCACCCTGGAGCAGGCCTACAAGGGCGCCGAGGTCGAGATCAGCGTGCCCTCGACCATGACTTGCGAGCCCTGTTCGGGTTCGGGCGCCAAGCCGGGCACCAAGGCCACCACCTGTTCGACCTGCGCCGGTCAGGGCCGGGTGCGTCAGGCCAACGGCTTCTTCCAGGTCGAGCGGACCTGCCCCCGCTGCGGCGGCTCGGGCCAGATGATCGCCGAACCCTGCCCCAGCTGTCACGGCCACGGACAGGTCCGGAAGACCCGCACGCTCAATCTCAAGGTTCCCGCCGGGGTCGACGACGGCTCGCGCATCCGCCTGACCGGCGAAGGCGACGCCGGTGCCCGGGGTGGCCCGCGCGGCGATCTGTATGTCTTCCTGTCGGTCCAGCCGCACGAGCTGTTCGAGCGCGACAACCTGGATCTGCTATGCACCGTGCCCGTGCCGATGACGGTCGCGGCTCTGGGCGGAGAGATCGAGGCACCCTGTCTGGTGTCCGAGGCCTGCGACGGCCAGTGCAAGGCCCCGGTCGACGTCCCCGCCGGCGCCCAGACCGGCAAGACCATCCGCATCAAGGGCAAGGGCATGCCGCACCTGAACGGCCGCCAGCGCGGCGATCTGGTGGTCGAGCTGTTCGTCGAGACGCCCACCGACCTGACGGCGCGCCAGAAGGAACTGATGCAGGAACTGGCCCTGTCGTTCGGCGAGAGCCAGAACCCGCGCAACACCTCCTTCGCCGGCAAGGCCAAGCGCTTCTGGGCCGACATCCTGGGTTCGGAAGAAGCCGGCAAGCGGGAAACCGCCGCGTGAGCGCGATCTTCCACGCCGGTATCTCCGGCGCGCAGGGGCGGATGGGCCGGGCAGTCGATCATGTGCTGGATGCCCGCGAAGACGTCGTCGTCGCGGTGCGGTTCGACTGGGGCGACACGCCGGACCTGAGCCTGTGCGACGTGGTGATCGATTTCTCGACCGCCGAGGCGTCTGCGGCCCTGGCCACCCGCGCGGCGGAACGCGGTGGACCGGCCCTGGTGATCGGTTCGACCGGGTTCACCGACGAACAGGACGCCGCGATCCGGGCGGCGGCCGAGAAGATCGCCATCGTGCGGAGCGGCAACTATTCCCTGGGCCTCAACATCCTGATCGGTCTGGTCGAGCACGCGGCCCAGAGGCTGGACGCGCGCGACTGGGACATCGAGGTGATCGAGGCGCATCACCGGCTCAAGCTCGACGCGCCGTCCGGTACGGCCCTGATGCTGGGAGAGGCTGCCGCCAACGGACGCAACGCCGAGCTCGCCGATGTGCGGTCAGCGCCCTACGACGGCATCACGGGCGAGCGCGAGGTCGGCAAGATCGGCTTTTCGTCGATCCGCGCGGGCGGCATCGTGGGCGACCACACCGTCCTGTTCGGCTCCCAGGACGAGACCCTGACCCTGAGCCATTCGGCCATCGATCGCTCCCTGTTCGCCAAGGGGGCCGTTGCCGCCGCCGCCTGGGTTCGCACGCGTCGGCCCGGCCTCTATGACATGCAGGACGTGCTGGGCTTCCGGCAGGCCTGATCCGTGGCGGCCTGCGCCGAGATCGATACGGGCATCGCCGGCTTCCGGCTCTGGCCCCAGGCCCTGTCGGTGGCAGCCCAGGCCGAGCTGGTCGCCGAGGTCCTGGTCGCGATCGAGGATGCACCCTTCTATCAGCCGACGACGCCGGGCGGGCGACCGTTCTCGGTGCGGATGAGCAATCTGGGCCCGCTGGGCTGGGTCTCGGACCGGGCAGGCTATCGATACCAGGCCACCCATCCCGAGACAGGCCGCGCCTGGCCGCCGATCCCGCCGATGCTGCTGCGCCTCTGGGATGATCTGACCGGTTGGCCCGCGCCGCCAGACGCCTGTCTGGTCAATCTTTACCAGGGGTCGGCGAAGATGGGCCTGCATCAGGATCGCGACGAGGCGGACACGACCGCGCCCGTGCTGTCGGTGTCGGTGGGGGATACAGCAGTGTTCCGGATCGGCCCGGCGGCTGGAGGGCCGACCCGCACCGTTCGGTTGGCCACGGGCGATGTCTGCGCCCTGACGGGCCCAGCAAGACTGGCGCGGCACGGGATCGATAGGGTGCTGGAAGGGTCATCACAGGTCGTGCCGGGCGGCGGACGGCTCAATCTGACGCTGAGACGCGCGAGGTAAAAAAGACGCCCGGCGATCGCTCGCCGGGCGTTTTGAAGTGGTCTCTCTCACACGCCGCTATCGGGAGGGGATGACGTCCGACGCGGAAGGACGACCGCCGTCGTCCTGTGGTCAAAGTGTCACGGCCTGAAAAAAATGTCAAACGCTTCAATGTGAAGCTTTGCTGTGCTCACGGAACCACGATCAGTGAGTCGATCCCGGATCAATTCCGGCCCGGCCGGCGCGTCGGATCGCGCAGCTGGAACAGGCTGGCGGCGAGGCCCGAGGCGTTCGTCAGGGTGGTCAGCTGGGTCCGGGTTCGGCTGCCCTGGGCGTCCGTGATGGTCCATTCCTGCAGCCTCAGCGGCGACCCGGCGAAGGCCAGGATGACCGAGCCGTCGTTGGGGCGGCGGCTGTCTCGCGCCGTGATGGCAAAGGCCCCGGTCTGCATCCGGGTGACGCGATCGACGCGGACGCCCTGGTCGAAGCGGACGTTGCGGGCCAGGAAGGTCGACAGGGGCGTCTGGCCCAGCGGCACCTGCTGGAAGGTCTCCAGCCGGGGATCGTAGCGTTTTACATTATAGCCGTCCGACACGACCAGCAGGCCGGCCGGGTTGGTATATTCGAACCGCATCTTGCCAGGGCGCTGGATATAGAACCGCCCCTCGCGCCGCTGTCCGCCCGCGCCCGTCTCGACGAAGGTCCCCTGGGCCGAGGTCAGGGCCTGAAGATAGCCCTGGGCGCGTGCCAGGGTGGCCTGGTCCTCAGCGGACAGTGGGGCCTGGGCAGCGGCGGGCCCCGCCATGAAGGAAGGGGCCGAGAGCGCGGCCACGGCTGCGAGACCAAAACCGAGGTCGCGGCGTGAAATGGACATGTCTGTCTTCCTCCCGTTCGGGATGATTGAGGTTGGCCCGGCTTATCGGGGTCAGCCTTGACGGCGATATGACCCTAGCCAGACCATATTCGGGCGTTGCGATGAAGCCCCGTTCATCGGGAGCGATCAGAACGCCAATGCCGACATGGGGTTGCGCCGCCGATTGACAGGCCGTGCGGCGGCCCGCAGCGTCATGCTGAGCGGGGCCAAGGCCATGACCAGACTTCTGATCCTGATTGCGGTCGCCTTCGTCGTTGTGTCGGGGGCCATCGGCTGGATGTGGCAGGCCTATACTCCCGGCGCTCCGCTGTCGTACGTTTTTCTCGGGTTAACGCCGGTCCTGAAGTTTTTCGTGATCGCGATCGCGATCCTGACGGGCGACGGTCTCATCGGCTGCATGAGGCGCGACGAGGTGCGCGTGCGCAGGGCCTCTATCGTGACCATGGCCGTTGGAGGCGTGGGGGCCATCTATGGGGAGGCCAACACCCATTTCGGGGTTCTGTATCACGGCGAAATAGACTTCGCGGCGATGGCCCCGGGAAGGATCGATAGTCTGGCCATACTGGCCTTGGGCCTGTTCGGTGCCGTCCTTGTGCTGGGCATCCTCCGACTGAGAGGTGCCGTTAACCGGTCCTGATCGACCTGAGCGCCCATCCCGGCCTTCTGGTCGGGGCCTTTGGCGGCCTAAGGCCAAGCGCGGGTGCTCTAACCCAGCAGAAGCTCCGGTGCGGCCGCGTCGCTGACGGCCTCGATCGGCAGGTGCAGGATGAAGGCGGCGCCCTTGCCGGGCTCGCTTTCGACCTCGGCCCAGCCGCCGTGCAGCTCGACCAGGGCCTTGACCAGGGCCAGTCCGACGCCGGGGCCGCCCCGGTCGCGGCGCACGAACCGGTCGAAGACGTGGGCCTGGAGGTGATAGGGGATGCCCCGCCCGGTGTCCTCGACCCGGATACGGACCTCGGTCTCGTTGGCCTCGGCCTTCAGCGTCACAAGTCCGCCCTCCGAGATGGCGCGGACGGCGTTTTCCAGCAGATGGTCCAGGGCCTGGCCGATGCGACGGGCGTCGCCTCGGATCGCGGGCAAGCGCGCGGCGGCCAGCGCCCTCAGCACACCGCCCCGGCCCTCCACGCGCGGACGGAACCGTTCGACCGCATCGGCGAACAGGTCGGCGATGCGCACGTCGCCCAGCGTCAGCTCCATTTCCCCGGCGTCGATCTGGGCCATGTCCAGCACGTCGTCGATGGACCGGGCCAGCTGGCTGGCGGCGACGCGGATGGCGCCGGCGTGCTGGCGGTTGCGCTCGTTCAGGTCGCCCAGGGTCTCCAGCAGTTCGGAATAGCCGACGATGGTGGTCAAAGGCGTGCGCAGTTCATAGCTGACCGAGCCGACGAACTCGCGCTTCAGGGCCTGGCTTTCCTCGAGCGCGGCGGCCTTGGCGGCCAGGGCCTGTTCCAGCTCGCGCCGTGCGGTGACGTCGGAGAAGGCGACCAGGGTGGCGCCGTCGGGCAGGGGTCGGGTCTGCCAGGCGGCGATCCGGCCGTCGGTGGTCCGCGCCTCTCCCGAGACCGCGACGCGGCTTTCGGGATCGGGATCGGCGACCCGCGCCTTGAGGCCCAGCCACAGACCCGCGTCGGGCATGGCGGCCTTGGCCAGTTCGGCGACGGCGTCGAAATCGCCGGCCTCGACCAGCTGGTCGTTCGACAGGCCCCAGAAGGTCTCGAAGGCCTCGTTGTGCAGGCGCAGCCGTCCGTCGGAGCCGAACACGGCGACCGCGTCGTTCAGCTTGTCCAGGGTCGCGGTCTGGACCTGGATCTGGGCGTTGTAGCGGCTGCGCAGCTTCAGCTCGTCGGTGATGTCCGAGAACAGCAGCAGGATGCCGCCCAGGGGATGAGGCTGGCGCACCACGCGCAATGTCCTGCCGTCGGGCAGGGACCAGCTGTCGTCGGGGGCCGCCTCGGACGCGCCGTAGAAGTCGAGCTCGGTCGCCTTCCAGCCCGCATAGTCGATGACCTCGGGCAATTGCCTCTTCTGACGCAGGCGATCCAGCAGTTCGGCATGGGTCGGGCGCTCGTCCAGCCAGGCCGGATCGATGTTGAACAGGGTCTGGAAGGCAGTGTTGTGGAAGGCCAGCCGCTTGGACGGACCGAAGATGGCCACCGCGTCGGCCAGGTGGTTCAGGGTCTCGTCATGGGCCTCGACGTGCCGGCGCAGGGTGTCGCGGGTCTCCTCGGCCTCGGTCATGTCGATGGCGAAGGCCAAGACCGCCCCGCCGCCCTCGACCGATACGGCCAGGGGTTCGGCCACGATCCGCCAGGCGCGGCGACGGCCGCCGCCGGTGGTCCAGCGAAAGCCTTCCTGACGTGTGCCGATCCGCCCGGCCTCGGCCAGGATCGGCTCGGCCCCCCGGTCGAAGCTCAGCGCCCGCTCGCGCGCCTGATCGACGGTGTCGGCCCCGACCTCGGCCAGCCAGGCGCGGTTGGCCCAGATCAGCCCCCCGGTCGCATCCACGACCCAGGTGGGGGCCGGCGAGGCGTCGGTCAGCAGGCCCAGGCCTGGATCCATGCCGGTGGACGTCGCCTGTCCGGGCGACAGCCGAAGCCAGGCCAGGCCTCCGGCCGGCCGGCCCTCGACGGCCCAGTCATCGATCGTCAGGTCGAAGGGAACGCCCCGCTCGACCAGGCCCCGCACGGCCTCGGGGTGGTTGGCATGGACGGCGGCGGCCAGGATCACGGCATCGTCGTCGGCCTCGGTGGTCGGGGTCTCGGGGGCCAGGGCCAGTCGGGCGGCGGCGACGGTCTCGGCCGCCCCGGCCAGGGAAAAGACGCCACCACCGGCAACCAGGCCGATGCGGATGTCGTCGAAGGCGCTCAGGGCCCCGTCGCGCTCGGCCTCGGCGCGCTGCTGGCGGGCCGTCGTCGCTTCGATCGCTGCCTCGCGCGCGGCCAGACCGGCGCGCAGCCGCAAGGCCCAGGCGCTGACCGCCAGCGCCAGACCTGCCGCTCCCGCCGTCGCCACATAGGCGATTTCGGCTTCCGCCATGGATTTCACCCGCCGATTCGGCGTTTACCATAGTCGAATTGGCGCGGATTGCATTGGGGGTGGGGCGGTTGGTGATTAGTGGCTAGTGATTGGTGGTTGGGGGCATTGTTCGATCCGCGACGAACAACCATTCGTCACCCGCCACGAACCACTCAGGACCACACTGTGCCGGAAAATCCCGCCTGGACCGACCAGCCCGCCCCCTCCCTGGACGATTTCGCGCGTCTGGCCCAGCTGGCCTTCGCCGAACTGCCTGACGCCTTCCGGGCCGCAGCGGGGGAGGTGGTGATCCGGATCGACGACTTCGCCGACGACGAGACCCTGGCCTCGTTCGGGATGGAGGACCCGTTCGAGCTTACGGGTCTGTATTCGGGCGTCGATATCGGCAGCCGCGACGCCCTGGGCCCGGCGGCGGAACCCTCGCGCATCTTCCTGTATCGCCGGCCGATCCTGGACGAGTGGTGCGAGCGCGGCGACGTCGGGCTGTCCGAGATCATCGCCCACGTCCTGATCCACGAAATCGGCCACCACTTCGGCCTCGACGACGACCAGATCCACGCGATCGAGGATGGGGAGGGGTGAAGGCCAAGCACCAACTCCGTCACCCTCGGGCTTGACCCGAGGGCCGGACCGTCAGCACATCGTTGGATGGACCACGAACGCCGTCCTCTGATTGCCACCTATATGATGGCGAGCCGACCTTTCGGCGTCATCTACATCGGCATGACCTCGAACCTCTATGCGCGGGCCGAGCAACACCGGGCGGGCGACGCCGACGGTTTCACGGCGGAGCGGGGTTGCAATATGCTGGTCTGGTTTCAGACCTTCGAGCGGGTCACCTCTGCCATCCGGCGCGAAAAGGCGCTGAAGTCGTGGAACCGTCCCTGGAAAATGCAGCTTATCGAGCAGAGAAATCCGAACTGGGTCGACCTGCATCCCTGGCTGTCGGGAAATGCGCGCGATCCAAGGATACCGCTGCCCGACGGCGGCGAGGGCAGCGTGAAAGCCTTCCTCAAGCGGCTTGATCGGGGTGAGCTCGGCGAGGGGTGAGAGCGTGCCCACGCTCAGGTACCGATGCGCGGAGGGTCCGGCCCTCGGGTCAAGCCCGAGGGTGACGGCGTCTGTTACAACCCACGCCTTAAATCCAGCGCGATCCGTGCTATAACGCCCATCCGCCTACGCATCAGGACATCCCCTTGAGCATCACGCTCGATCTCACGCGCACGACGCCCGCGCCCAAGGCTCCCGTCAACCTCGCCGGTCTGACGCGTCCGGACCTGCGCCAGGCGATGATCGACGGCGGCATCTGTCCGCCGGAGAAGGCGCGGATGCGGGCGTCGCAGGTGTGGCGCTGGATCCATCACTACGGCGTCACCGACTTCGCCCTGATGAGCGACGTCGCCAAGGACACGCGGGTGAAACTGGCCGAGACCTTCACCCTGGCCCGGCCCGAGATCGTCGAGCGTCAGGTGTCCAAGGACGGCACCCGCAAATGGCTGATCCGCACCGCGCCGGG
>NZ_JAEMRD010000132.1 GCF_016463485.1 Brevundimonas sp. | reverse complement strand
ATCGCCGGCAACCGGCCCAGCTTCCGCGTCCTGGTCGTGCGCGACGAGACCAAGGATCTGGACCAGACGCTGGACCTGCTGGGGCGGCTGTTGCCCGACACGATCGACCGGCGCCGTGCCATCATCCGCGACGTCAACGCCGCGCCGCGCTTCAGCCCCGTTCCGGTCAAGACGGACCTGTCATGGGAAGAGTTCGCCCGGGTCAATCTGTATGCGCCCGAACTGCCGGGCGTGATGGCGGACATGAACGAGACCCGATTCTATCCGTTCGGCGGGTCGTTCGCCCACGTCATAGGCTATGTCGCCAAGGTCACCGACCGCGACATCAAGGCGATCCGGGACAAGGGGCAGGAACCGCCCACCATCCTGTTCAATCCGGGCTTCCGCATCGGACGTTCAGGCGTCGAGAAGGCCCTGGACGCCGACCTGCGCGGCGAGGCGGGCGGCAAGCGGGTCGAGGTCGATGCGCGGGGTCGTGTGGTGGCCGAGGATATCGGCGGATCGCGCCCGGCCATCAACGGCAAGGACGTGGTGCTGACGCTGGATGCCGACGTGCAGAACCGGGCGCTCGAGGTGTTCGGCGACGAGAGCGGTGCCTGTGTCGTCATGGATGTGCGCAACGGCGACATCCTGTGCATGACGTCGTCGCCGTCGTTCGATCCCAACCTGTTCGTCGGAGGGGTGCCGTCGCGGATCTATCGCGCGTGGAGTGATTTCGAGCGCAAGCCCCTGCTGGACAAGACGATCAACGGCGTCTTCCCGCCGGGCTCTACCTTCAAACCGGCGACGGCCCTGGCCCTGCTGGCGGCGGGGGTCGATCCTGCTGATCGGGTCAACTGCAGCGGCGTGTTCCGCACCGGCCAGCGCTGCTGGGGTCGGCATGGCTCGCAGGACATGCACGAGGCCATCAAGAACTCGTGCGACATCTATTTCTACACGATGTGCAATCGCGCGGGCGTCGACGGGATCCGCGACACGGCCTTGAAGCTCGGCTTCGAGCATGTGTTCGACATCGGGGTCGATAACCAGAAGAAGGGGCTTCTGCCCTCGACGGACTGGAAGCGCCGCACTTTCCCACGCGATCCGGTCTGGCATCCGGGCGAGACGACGTCGGTGGCGATCGGCCAGGGCGCGGTGACGGTCAACGCCCTTCAGCTGGCGACCTATACGGCGCGCCTGGCCAACGGGAAGAAGGCGATCCTGCCGCGTCTGATCAAGTCGGTCGGGGGCGTCGAGCGTCCGTCCGGGGCCGCCGTGCCCGACCTGCCGTTCAATCCCGCCCATATCGAGATCGTGCGTCAGGGCATGATCGCGGTGGCCAACGATCGGTCCGGCACCGCCTATCGCCAGTCGCAGCTGGGGCTGGGCGACATCCAGATGGCCGGCAAGACCGGGACCGCCCAGTCGCGTGACTATGGCTCGGGCACCCGCAAGTCGAACGTCTGGGCCGAGAAGGACCACAACCTGTTCATCGCGTTCGCGCCGGTGGACGCGCCTCGTTACGCCGTCGCCGTCATCATCGAGCACGGCGGTCGGGGCGGGGGCACGGCCGGGGCGCCGCGCGCCCGCGAGGTCATGCGCACCGTCCTGCTCAAGGATCCCGAGATGCGCGAGCGGATCACCCGCCCGCCGCCGCCCGAGGCGACGGGTCCCCAGATCGACGAGGGCGACATCGGTGCCGCGCCCGAACCCGCGGTGGCACCGCCGACGCCCGCGCGTCGGACATCCTCTGCGCCGGCCCGTGATCCCAATGTGCCCCCGGGCTTTACCCCTTATCAGGCGACGCCCCGATGACCGCCTCGGCCCTGACCCGTCCCGGCGAACGCGAGCGGCTTTCGACCAAGCTGGGCGAGATCGAATGGCGGCTGGTCGCCCTGCTGTGCGCTGTCGCCATGGTCGGCACCGCCATGCTCTATTCGATCGCCGGCAGCAGCTGGCAGCCCTGGGCGATCGATCACCTGATCCGGTTCGGTGCCCTTCTGGTCGCCATGCTGGGGCTGTCGCTGGTGCATCCACGATGGTGGTTCCGTGCCGCCTATCCGATGTACGGGGTGCTGCTGATCCTGGTGCTGATGATCGAGTTCACGCCCCTGGGCTATGAGCCGGCGGGTGCGGGGGCCAAGAACTGGCTGAACCTGGGCTTCATGCGGATTCAGCCCGCCGAGTTCTTCAAACTCGGTCTCGTCCTGGCCCTGGCGCGCTGGTACCACGACCATACCGCCCAGGAAGCGCGATGGTCGTGGAAACTGATCTTCCCGGCCGGCATGATCGGCGTTCCCTTTTTGCTGATCGCCAAACAGCCGGACCTGGGTTCGGCCATGATCATCGGCCTGACCGGGGCGGCGGTCATGTTCGTGGCGGGTCTCAGCTGGAAGATCATCGCGGCGGGCGGCATCGCGGGCATCGTCACCATCCCGCCCTTCGTCATGTTCGGGATGCACGAGTACCAGCGGAATCGTGTCCTGACCTTCCTCAGTCCGGAATCCGATCCGACCGGCACGGGCTACAACATCATCCAGTCGAAGATCGCGCTGGGATCCGGCGGTCTGCTGGGGCGGGGATATGGCCTCGGCAGCCAGAGCCAGCTGGAGTTCCTGCCCGAACGCCAGACCGACTTCATCTTCTCCACCCTGGCCGAGGAGTTCGGGTTCGTCGGGTCGTTCGCTGTTCTGGCCTGCTATGTCGGGATCATCCTGATCGCCTTGCGCATCGCCTCCCTGGCGCACAGCCATTTCGGTCGGGTCGGGTCGGCAGGGATGACCGCCTTCTTCGCCCTGTTCGTGCTGATCAACGGCGCGATGGTGATGGGGCTGGCTCCGGTCGTGGGCGTGCCGATGCCGCTGTTGTCCTACGGCGGCTCGTCGATGATGACGGTGATGATCGGCTTTGCCTTCATCCTGTCGACCCGGGTCCACCGCTATGCCGAACTGCCGAAGGGGTATGGGGCTTTCTAGGCTACAGCCCCGCCGCCCAGTCCGTGGCCCGCACCAGGCTGTCCACGATCCCCGGCTCGCTCGACGCGTGGCCTGCATCCGGCACGATATCCAGCTTCGCTTCGGGCCAGGCCTTGCTCAGGGCCCAGGCGCTGGCGATGGGGGTGACGACGTCGAACCGCCCCTGCGCGATCCAGCAGGGGATGTGGCGGATGCGGCCGATGTTCTTGAGCAGCCAGCCTTCCTCGGGGAAGAAGCCGCCGTTGGTGAAATACCAGTTCTCGATCCGGGCGAAGGCCAGGGCGAAGTCGGGTTCGGCGAATTTGTCGGGCCGGGCACCGGGGCCCTCGACGCTGACGGTCTCGCCCTCCCAGCTGGACCAGGCGACGGCGCAGGCCTCGCGCTCGTCCTTGTCCGGTCCGATCAGCCGCCGATAGTAGGCCCCCATCAGGTCGTGGCGCTCATCCTCAGGGATCGGGGCGACGAACCGTTCCCAGGCGTCGGGGAAGATCATCGAGGCCCCGTCCTGATAGAACCAGTGCAGCTCCTTCTGGGTCAGCAGGAAGATGCCGCGCAGCAGCAGGGCCTCGACCCGCTCCGGATGGGTGATCGCATAGGCCAGCGACAGGGTTGACCCCCACGACCCGCCGAACACCGCCCATTTCTCGATGCCGCAGCGTTCACGCAGGGCCTCGATGTCCTCGATCAGGGTCCAGGTGGTGTTGTCCTCCAGCGAGGCGTTGGGCCGCGACTTGCCGCAGCCGCGCTGATCGAACAGGACGATGCGGTACTTGGCCGGGTCGAAATAGCGCCGCATCCCCGGATTGACCGCCCCGCCGGGACCGCCGTGCAGGACGACTACGGGCCGCCCCTGGGGGTTGCCGCATTCCTCGTAATAGATCTCGTGCTCGGTCCCGGTCTGCATCCAGCCGGAGGCGAAGGGCTCGATTTCGGGATACAGCTCGCGGCGCGGCGCGTCGGGCGTGGGGAAGGCCATGGGCGGAGCGTCTCGACGATGGATCAGGCGCGGGAGGAAGGATTCCGGAATGCGGCAAAGGCCAGCAAAAGCCAAGCTGCAATCATCAGAACCCCGCCGATGGGGGCGACAGCGCCGAAAGACGGTTCCCGGCCGGTCAGTATCATGGCCACGCAGAAGACCAGTCCACCCACGACCGCCAGCCAGCCGGCGGTATCGCTGAGCCGGCTGCGCAGGGGCCAGGCGGCGCAGGCGAGGGCCAGCAGGGCGTGGACGATCTGATAGTGGGCCCCGGTGGTCAGCAGGGTCTTGATCGCCGGTCCGGCACCATGGGCACCGAATGCGCCGACCATGACGGCCATGGCCCCGTTCAGGGCGGCGAAGATGGCGAGGTTGCGGTTCAGGGTCATGATCGATCCCTAGCGCATGGGCGCGCCTTCGTCTGCTAGGGAGCGGCCATGAAGTCATCATCGCGCATGGCGCTGCAGTACATCCTTGTGTTCGGAGCCAATGGGGTCAGCCTGCCGTTCATCGGGCTGTGGCTCAGGGCACGGGGGCTGGACGGGGCCGAGATCGGCGTGCTGCTGGCCGCGCCGATGCTGGGGCGGATCGTAACGGGTCCGGCCATCGCCCTGTGGGCCGACGGGTTCGCGCACAGGCGGACGGCGATCGCGTTTCTCGCCGTGCTGGGCACGGCCGCCTATGCCGCCATGCCGGTCGTGGACGGGTTCGCGTGGTGGGCGCCGCTGTGGTTCGTGGCCGCGACATGCGCCGGGGCCCTGATGCCGCTCAGCGACGTGTTGACGATGCGGCTGGCGGCGCGCGAGGGTTTCGCCTTCTCCGTGCCGCGCGGGTTCGGATCGGCGGCCTTCGTGGCCGCCAATGTCCTGGTCGGGGCGCTGCTGGTCACGGGCTCGGTCGATCTGGTCATGGTCTGGCTGATCGCGGCGGGGGTACTGCTGGTCGTCTGGGCGCGGTTCGGTCTTCCTGCGGAGCCGGTGCTGGAGGGCGGGCCGGCGGCGGGGCTGGAGCGGTTCCGGGGCCTGCATCGGCTGCTGGCCGATCCGGTCTTCATGGCGGCCATCGTCGCGGTCGGCTGCGTCCAGGCCAGCCATGCCTTCTACTACGGATTTTCCGCCATCCTGTGGAAGGTGGCAGGCGTGCCCGAGAGCCTGACCGGCCTGCTCTGGGGGGCGTCGGTCGTTGTCGAGATCGCCTTCATGTGGTGGATCGACCCGTGGCGGCGGCGGGTCGGGATCGGGCCGTTGCTGATGCTGGGTTTGGGCGCTGCCGGGGGCGTCGTCCGCTGGGGCCTGTTCGCGCTGGAGCCGCCGCTGTGGAGCCTGTGGCCCTTGCAGGTGCTCCACACCTTCACCTTCGCCGCCACCTTCCTGGCCGGGGTGCAATTGGTCGAGCGCCTGAGCCCGCCCGACAGCCACACGGCGGCCCAAACCCTGAGTTCGATGCTGTCAGCCGGAGTGCTGATCGGCCTGGCGACCCTGGCGTCAGGGCCGCTATTCGACCGGTTCGGGGCAGGGGGATACTGGGCCATGGCGGCACTGGCGGCGGTCGGCGGGTTGGTGGCGTTGGGGTTGGGACGGTCCAGCCGGGTCCGAGGCTGATCTTCAGAGGATCGCCAGCAACAGCAGAACCAGAAGCAGGACCGCAAGCGCCCGGGCGGTTGCCCAGAGCGTAATGAGCGCCGCGCGTAGGTAGGACGTCGAGAGCTTGTTGCGAAACCAGAGCGTCTGAACGGCCAGAAACCAGGTCGCTCCCATCGCCATCACTGCGAGCCCAAGCGGGTTGGCAATGTCGGCGCGTCGCAGAATGATCCCGCCGATGGACACCACCATCACGCAGGGTGCCGCAAGATAGCACTGGGCGTAGAACGGTGCCCGCAGGGTCTCCCGGCTAAGCCTCTTGCCTTGCCGGTGGACAAGGCTGGCCGCTGCGATCAGGGGGATCAGGCTGAATATCAGGGACCGGAACAGGATCAGGTTCTGCTGAGACGCGGCCAGCGTCTTCATGGCGGTCGAGGTCGCCTCGAGGTCGGCCACATGAGCCTCGATGCCGATCAAATTCCACAGGACGATCGTCGCCAGAAGCACCAGTGGTGGGCTGAGCGCGTCGTCATAATGCTTCTCGTCGGTGTCGGACTGCTCCCGGTCCGAATAGTCCATCGTGGCCAGTGGGCGGCGGAGGATGCGCCACATCGTCAAGGGGTAAAAGATCAGCCAACTGGTGGCCTCGAATACGAACTCCTCGAAACTCCTCAGGATCTTGAGAAAGTCCATCGGGACTCCTTGGACGACCGACCCCGACACCGTGACGGGCGCCGGTTGACTGTCAAGTCCGTCGGCGAGTGCGAGCCGGCCAAGAAAAAGGGCCGACCCCCTTTCGGAGACCGGCCCAAGGTTCAGGCTCGTAGGATAAATCAGGCGGCTTCGCCGAACTGGTTCATCGTGTTGTGGGCACCGCCGGCCTTCAGGGCGGCTTCGCCGGCGAAATACTCCTTGTGGTCGTCGCCGATGTCGGAGCCGGACATGTTCTGGTGTTTGACGCAGGCGATGCCCTGGCGGATCTCCTCGCGCTGGACGGCCTTGACGTAGCCCAGCATGCCCTGGCTGCCGAAGTATTCGCGGGCCAGGTTGTCCGTGGACAGGGCGGCCGTGTGATAGGTCGGCAGGGTGATCAGGTGGTGGAAGATGCCCGCCCGTTTCGCGCCGTCCGACTGGAAGGTGCGGATGCGTTCGTCGGCCTCGGCCCCCAGCGGCGTCGCGTCATAGTCGACGCTCATCAGACGGGCGCGGTCATAGGCGGAGACGTCCTTGCCCTCGGCGGACCAGGCGTCGAACACCTGCTGGCGGAAGTTCAGGGTCCAGTTGAACGACGGCGAGTTGTTGTAGACCAGCTTGGCGTCGGGGATGACGGCGCGGATGCGGTCCATCATGCCGGCGATCTGCTCGACGTGGGGCTTCTCCGTCTCGATCCACAGCAGGTCGGCGCCGTTCTGGAGCGACGTGATGCTGTCCAGGACGCAGCGGTCCTCTCCCGTTCCGGCGCGGAACTGGAACAGGTTGGACGGCAGACGCTTGGGCCGCAGCAGCTTGCCGTCGCGGTTGATGATGACGTCGCCGTTCGACAGCTGGTCCGCCGAGATCTCCTCGCAGTCGAGGAAGCTGTTGTACTGGTCGCCGAGGTCGCCGGGCGCGTTCGAGACCGCGATCTGCTTGGTCAGGCCGGCACCCAGGCTGTCGGTGCGGGTGACGATGATCCCGTCCTCGACGCCCAGTTCCAGGAAGGCGTAGCGGCAGGCGCGGACCTTGGCGAGGAAGTCCTCGTGCGGGACCGTGACCTTCCCGTCCTGGTGGCCGCACTGCTTCTCGTCGGAGACCTGGTTCTCGATCTGGAGGGCGCAGGCACCCGCCTCGATCATCTTCCTGGCCAGCAGATAGGTGGCCTCGGCGTTGCCGAAGCCGGCGTCGATGTCGGCGATGATCGGCACGACGTGCGTCTGGTGATTGTCGATCGCGTTCTGGGCCTTGGCGGCGGCGACGTCGTCACCGGCCGCGCGGGCGGCGTCCAGGTCGCGGAACAGCATGCCCAGTTCGCGCGCGTCGGCCTGACGCAGGAAGGTGTAGAGCTCCTCGATCAGGGCCGGGACCGAAGTCTTCTCGTGCATCGACTGGTCGGGCAGGGGGCCGAAGTCGCTGCGCAGGGCCGCGATCATCCAGCCGGACAGATACAGGTAGCGGCCCTTGGTCGTGCCGAAATGCTTCTTGATCGAGATCATCTTCTGCTGGCCGATGAAGCCGTGCCAGCAGCCCAGGGACTGGGTGTATTGCGACGGGTCGGCGTCATAGGCGGCCATGTCGGCGCGCATGATGGCGGCGGTGTAGCGGGCGATGTCGAGGCCGGTCTGGAACCGGTTCTGCAGCCGCATGCGCGCCACGGCCTCTGCCGAGATGCCCGACCATGGGCCGGCCTTGGACTCGATCAGGGCGCCGACCTGGCGGATGTGATCCTGGTATGACATCGAAATTTCCTGCGTCTGGAAGGGGGTGTTGAACGCCGGATAGGCCGCGATGCTGCGCCTGCGAAGGCGTTGCGAAGTCGAGTTGTCAAACTTTACAGAAATCTGCTGTAATGTTGTAAGGATGGCGACGCCGCCGTCTGGAGATCGCCTGCGATGATGACGCCCCGCCGCCTGTTCGTGGGACCGAGCCTGCGCCGGATCCGGCGTGATCTGGGCTTGACCCAGGCCGACATGGCGGCGGACCTGGAGGTGTCGGCCTCCTACATCGCCCTGCTGGAGCGCAACCACCGGCCGCTGACGGCGGACGTGCTGCTGCGGCTGGCCCAGACGTACAAGATCGATATGGCGGCCCTGGCGCGGTCGGACGGGTCGGAGATCACGGCAAGGCTGCACGGGGTGCTGAAGGACCCGATGTTCGCCGACATAGACCTGCCGCCGCTCGAGAACGCCGACCTGGCGACCAATTTCCCGGGCGTCACCGAGGCCCTGCTGAGGCTCTACACCGCCTATCAGGAGGAGCATCTGGCGCTCGCCGATCGGGGGGTGGAGGCGCTGGACGGAGATGAGGGTGCGCCCGATCCAGTGGGGGAGGCGCGGCGTTTCCTGGCGGCGCGGAGGAACAGTTTTCCGACTCTCGACGACGCCGCCGAACGGCTGGCCCAGATCCTGACGGACGAGGGTGGGCTGGCGAAGCATCTGCTGGTCCGGCACGGCCTGACGGTACGTCGGCTGCCCACCGACGTCATGGTCGGGTCGGTGCGTCGGCTGGACCTGCACAGGAAGCAGTTGCTGCTCGACGATGCGCTGGATGCCGCCAGCCGGAACTTCCAGATGGCCCAGCAGATCGCGCATCTGGAAATGGCCGACGTCATCGAGGCCGTCGTGGCCTCCGCGACCTTCGCCACCGAGAGCGGCGAACGGCTGACGCGCCGGGCTCTGGCCAGCTATGCGGCGGCGGCGATCGTCATGCCGTATGGGGCCTTCGCGCGGGCCGCAGAAACGAAACGCTATGACATCGAGGCCCTGGCTCGCCAGTTCGGGACCAGTTTCGAACAGACCGCGCACCGGCTGACCACCTTGCAGAAGCCGGGGTCGGAGCGGGTGCCCTTCTTCTTCATCCGGGTCGATCCGGCGGGCAATGTATCCAAACGGCTGGACGGGGCGGGCTTTCCCTTCGCCCGGCACGGGGG
>NZ_JAEMRD010000246.1 GCF_016463485.1 Brevundimonas sp. | reverse complement strand
GGGTTGTGGCAGTTGACCGCGATCCAGCGATTCTGGCCACCCTCCTGGCCCGCCTACCCCAATCCACTCTCACCCACACCCGACAATGTCCACCTACGACACCCTAATTTCTTCTCTCACCGGCGAAGCCGGTCGAGGCGGCGGTGTTGTCCAGCGACAGGACGGCACCGAGCGGCCGGAGCCCGCGAAGGCGGTGGCGCCGCGGCAGTACGCCGACGCCGACGCCCTGTTCGGGGACGCAGGCGCGGATCTGTTCGTCTATCGCAGCGTGCTGGATTCGATGGAGGGCGCGGCCGACGGCATCTTCGGCTTCGTCTCGGGGCAGGACCGGATCGATCTGAGCGGGCTTCGGAACAGCGCGGCCGACGTTTTCGGCATCGCCTATCTGGGGACGGGGTCGTTCCTGTTCGTGGACATCGGGGGCGACGGGTACAACGAGCTCGTGATCCAGTTGGCGAATACGACCCTGGTGGCGTCCGACATCAACTGGGGATCGGCCCCGTCGTCAGCCGCTCCGGCCGCTGGGCCGACGGGCGCGGTCGGTCTGACCGTCCTGGACGAAGCGGCTACGGACTTCGCCGAATGGTCATCCCTGATCGGCCAGACCGGCGGGGCCATGGCCGATCTGGAGACCGTCTGGGCGCACGGACGGCACGGGCCCGACTGGTACCTGTAACCCCCGTCAGACCGACCCGATCGTCTTCAGCCGGGCCCTCGGGTGGATCTCGTTCTGGCTCATCACGACCGTCTGTCCCCTGAACCGTTCGATGATGGAGCGGACGTAGGGGCGGATCTGGGGGCCGGTGAGGAGGACGGCGCTTTCGCCGGCCATGGCGGCGCGCTCGAACACGTCGCGGGTGGCGCGGATGAAGTCCTGGAGGCGGGACGGGGCCATGGCGAGTTGCTTGTCCTCGCCCGTGCCGACCAGGGCGTCGGCGAAGGCCTGTTCCCACTCGGGCGACAGGGTGACGATGGGCAGGGCGCCGTCGTCGCCTTTGTGCTGCCAGCACAGCTGGCGGGCCAGGCGGCTGCGGACGTGTTCGACCAGGGTGGTGACCGAGCTGGAATGAGGCGCGGCCTCGGCCAGGCCCTCAAGGATGGCGCCCAGGTCGCGGATCGAGACCTTTTCGCGCAGCAGGGCCTGCAAGACCCGTTGCAGCGTCGTGACGGTGACGACGGACGGCACCAGTTCGTCGACCAGCTTCTTTTCGTCCTCGCCCAGTTCCCTGATCAGCTTCTGCACTTCTGCATAGGACAGCAGGTCGGCCATATTGTCCTTGAGGATCTCGGTCAGGTGGGTGGTCAGGACGGTCGAGGGATCGACGATCGTATAGCCCCGGAAGGTCGCTTCTTCCCTCAGGCCGTCGTCGATCCAGGTGGCGGGCAGGCCGAAGGCGGGCTCCTTGGTGTGTTCGCCGGGCAGTTCGACCTGACGGCCCATGGGGTCCATGGCCAGCAGGGAGCCCAGACGCACCTCGCCGGCCCCGGCCTCCATCTCCTTGATGCGGATGGCATAGCCCTGGGTGGGCAGGCGCATGTTGTCGAGGATACGGACCGAGGGGATGACGAAGCCGTATTCCTGGGCCAGGGCGCGGCGCAGGGCGCGGATCTGGTCGGTCAGGCGGCGGCCCTCGAGGTCGTTGATCAGGGACAGCAAGGAATAGCCGAGCTCGATCTTGACTTCGTCGATGGTCAGGGCGGTTCCGATGGGCTCCTCGACGTCGTCCTTGGGTTTGCCGGCGGAGGCGGTGGCGGCCAGTTCGGCCTCGGTCGGCTTGGGCTTCAGGCGGGCCCGGCCCAGACGCCAGGCCATGAAGCCGGCCCCGATCGCCAGGCCCACGAAGGGGATGATCGGCATGCCTGGGATCACGGCCAGCAGGGCCGAGGCGGCGGCGACCATGCCCAGGCTGACGGGATTGGTGGCCAGTTGCGAGACCAGGGCCTTGTCGGCCGAACCCTCGACGCCCGCCTTGGACACCAGAAAGCCGGCGGCGATGGAGATGATGATGGCCGGAACCTGGGTCACCAGACCGTCGCCGATGGTCAGTTGGACATAGGTGTTGGCGGCCTCGCCGAAGGGCAGGCCATGCTGGATCACCCCGATCAGCATGCCGCCGATGGCGTTGATGAAGACGATGATCAGGCCGGCCATGGCGTCGCCGCGCACGAATTTGGACGCACCGTCCATGGCCCCGAAGAAGGTGGATTCCTGTTCCAGCTCCTTGCGGCGCAGCTTGGCCTGGTCCTCGGTGATCAGGCCCGAGGACAGGTCGGCGTCGATGGCCATCTGCTTGCCCGGCATGGAGTCCAGGGTGAAGCGGGCCGAGA
>NZ_JAEMRD010000131.1 GCF_016463485.1 Brevundimonas sp. | reverse complement strand
GGCCCAGCCTGCCCGATCCCCAGACCTTCGAGGCCACCGTCGCCCTGATCGGCGAGAAGCGTGAGATCGCGCTCAAGCTCGACGTCGAACGCTATGTGAAGCCGGTGTCCTTCAAGCCGGGTGCCATCGTCTATGAGAGCGGTCCCGGCGCGCCCGTCGGCCTGGCACAGCGGCTGGCCGGGCGGCTGAAAGAGTGGACCGGCCGCACTTGGCTGATCGCCGCCAACGGCCAGGGCGGCGGCGAGACCCTGATCGAACAGGAGAAACGCGGCCGGGCCGAGGAACGCGCCGAGGTCGAGGCCGACCCCTTCGTCACCGCCGTCATGGCCGCCTTTCCGGGCGCGAAGATCACCGACATCAAGACCCTGGCCCCCGCCGTCGAGATGCCGGCGATCCCGGACGACGACGGGGACGAGGACTGACGCAGGTTCAGAGGATCTTCGCAGCGTCCTCGAACGCCAGACGGGGCGAGCGCGGGAACAGGTTCACGTCGGTGCCGTAGCCCAGGTTGAGGATGAAGTTGGGCTCGATGTTCGGTTCGGGGAAGAACTCGGCCTTCACGCCCGCCGCGTCGAAGCCCGACATCGGGCCGACGTCGAGGCCCAGCGCCCGGGCCGCGATCATGAAATAGCCGCCCTGGAGCGAGGCGTTGCGGAAGGCGCCTTCCTTGCGCGCGGCCTCGTCGGCGAACCAGTTCTTGGCGCCCGGCGCGTGCGGGAACAGGTAGTCGAGGTGTTCGTGGAAGTCATTGTCGGTGGCGATGATGACATTGACCGGGGCGTTCAGCGTCTTGGCCTGGTTGCTGCCGCTCATGAAGGGCGCAAGACGCGCCTTCGCCTCGGGCGAGGTCAGGAACAGGAACCGCGCAGGGGTCGAGTTCACCGCCGTCGGGCCGAATTTGGTCAGGTCGTAGAGTTTGCGCAGCAGGGCCTCGGGCACGGGTCGATCGGAAAAATCGTTGCGGGTACGGGCCTCGGTGAACAGCTGGGCCAGGGCGGTCTCGTCGAGGGCGACGTCGCGAGTGGAGGGATCATAGGCCATGGGAAGTTCCGGTTAATTGGAAACAGATGCGGTTGCTAAATAGTCCTGTGACGCGCCAGCGCAAGACCAATCACGGCAATGCAGCGTTTCCGGTCCGGCGATCAAGCCCGCCGACGCCGCCCCCTGTTGCAGCGCACCGCTTCGGCCTATCTAGAGGCAATGAAAGACCTCAACTCCCTCATGCAACAGGCTCAGGCGATGCAGCAGAAGCTGCAGGACGCCCAGGCGAAGATGGCCGAATCCTCAGCGTCCGGCACCTCGGGCGGCGGGCTGGTGACCGTGGCGCTGAAAGGCCCCGGCGAGATCACCGGCGTGACCATCGACGATAGCCTGCTGGTGCCCGGCGAGGGCGAGATCCTGGCCGACCTGATCGTCGCCGCCCATGCCGACGCCAAGCGCAAGCTGGACGAGATCAACAACGGCCTGATGCGCGACGCCGCCGGGCCGCTGGCCGGGATGAACATCCCCGGCATGCCGAAACTGTTCTGACGTCTTGGCCGCCTCCGCCGGACCCGAGATCGAGCGGCTGATTTCGCTCCTGGCCAAGCTGCCGGGGTTGGGCCCACGCTCGGCCCGGCGGGCGGCGCTGCAACTGCTCAAGAAGCGCGAGCAACTGCTGGTCCCGCTGGCGGCTGCCATGGCAGAGACGGCGGAGAAGGTCTCGTCCTGTTCGGTCTGCGGCGCACCCGACACCCGCAATCCCTGCTCGATCTGCTCGGACTCCAACCGCGACAACGGCCTGATCTGCGTGGTCGAGGAGGCCGGCGCCCTGTGGGCCATGGAGCGGTCCGGTGCCTTCCGAGGCAAGTATCATGTCATGGGCGGGCTCCTTTCCGCGCTGGACGGCGTCGGTCCCGACGACCTGCGCGTCGCCGAACTGGTCGGCCGGGCGCGGAGCGGCGTGGGAACCGACGGCGCGGTGCGCGAGGTGGTCCTGGCCCTGCCCGCCACCGTCGACGGCCAGACCACGGCCCACTATCTGGCCGAACGGCTGGCGGGATCGGGGGTCGAGGTGACCTCCCTGGCGCGCGGCGTGCCGGTCGGGGGGGACCTCGACTGGCTCGACGACGGCACCATCGTGCAGGCGCTTCGGGCGCGACGGCCGGCATAGGCTTTCCGCCCCGTCCGACTCTGTCTAGGAACGGAGCATGAACACCCTGGTCCCCATTCTCGCCGCCCTCGCCGCCGTCCTTGGCGCGGCGTTTCTGTGGGCCTTCATGGGGTGGCAGAAGGCAAAGGGGGGGCTGGATGCCGCCGAGCAACGCATCCTGCTGATCGAGGAAAGCCGCGTGACCATGGGCGATCTGCTCAGGGCCCAGGCGGCCCAGTCGGCACAGGCCATCGCCGACCAGATGGTGACCCGCGCCACCGAGACCTTCCAGGCCCAGGACCGCGTCGCGCAGCAGCGGATGGAGGCTCAGCTCAAGCCCGTCGCCGACACCCTGAAGGCATTTCAGGAGCACGTCTCGGCGCTGGAAAAGGTCCGCGTCGAAGAGACTGGTGGCCTGAAGGAGCAGTTGAGCCTGCTGATGACGGCGTCGTCGGCCACGCGCGACGAGGCCCGCAAACTGACCGAGGCCTTGCGCGGAAATACCGGGCGACGCGGACGCTGGGGCGAGCAGACCTGTCGCAATGTGCTCGAAGCCGCCGGTATGGCCGGACGTTTCGACTTCACCGAACAGACGTCTGAACTCAATGACGAAGGCCGTCAGTCGCGGCCCGACTTCATCGTCAAACTCCCCGGTGGGGGCATGTTCGTGATCGACGCCAAGGTGTCGCTGGCCTTCGCCGACGCGACCGACGGCGACGAGGACGCCCAGGCCCGCGCCGCCTCCCTGCGCACCGCCGCCAGCATGAAGACCCACGTGCGCCAGCTGTCGTCCAAGGCCTATCAGGACCAGTTCAAGCCCAGTCCCGACTTCGTGGTGATGTTCGTGCCCGGTGACGCCTTCCTGTCGGCCGCTTTGGACCACGAACCCGACCTGATGACCCAGGCGATGGATTCGCGTGTCGTCATCGTCACCCCCACCACCCTGTTCGCCCTGTGCAAGGCCGTCGCCTATGGCTGGCGCGCCGAGGAACAGTCGAGAAACGCCGACGAGGTCGCCCGGCTCGGCCAGGAACTCTACAAGCGTCTGGCCGCCATGGGCGGGCACGCCGCCGCCGTCGGCCGGTCGCTGGAGGGGGCGGTCGGGCACTACAACAAGCTGGTGGGGTCGCTGGAGAGCCAGGTCATGGTCCAGGCGCGTCGGTTCGAGGATCTTCAGGTCAACCACGAGGGTCGCGCCCTGCCCGAACTGACCGCGATCGATCAGTCCCCCCGCGTCCTGACCCGGCCTGAGCTCGTCGCGTCGGATGAAATCCGCAAACTCGTCTGACAAGGCTGCTTGACAGTCCTGACGCAGGATGTAAAACACCCTTGTCCAAACGACAGGGGAGTTTGTCATGGCCAAGGGGCTTTGGGGTGTGATCGGCAAGAGCGTGTTGGGGCTGCTCGGCCTGCTGGTTCTGCTGTTCGTGACCGGGGTCGCCTTCGGATACATGTCCGCTCACGGCGTGATGACGTCGGACGATGCCGTGGTCTGGATCATGACCATTTTCGCCGTCCTGGTGATGATCGGATCGCTGTGGGTCGGTGTGGCCTGGATGCGTTCGATCGACGAGGCGGCGCGCGAGGCGCACAAGTCGGCCTGGTACTGGGGTGGCACGGCCGGAATGGCGGTCGGCGGGGTCGGCGTCATCCTGTCGGGTCTGGACCAGGCCGAGGCGCTGCGTTTCGCCGTGTCGGGCCGAACCGATCCCGCCGCCTACATGGCCGCCGGAGCCATGCTGATGCTGCTGCTGATGCTGGCCGGCTACACCATAGTCTGGGCCTGGTGGTGGCTGGCGCGGCGGTGATGTCATGAACAATCGCCTCAAGGTTCTTCGCGCCGAACGCGACTGGAGTCAGGCCATGCTGGCCGAACAGCTCGGCGTGTCGCGCCAGACCGTCAACGCCCTGGAGACAGGCCGTTACGACCCCTCATTGCCCCTGGCCTTCAAGATCGCCCGCGTCTTCGGCCAGCCCATCGAAGCCATTTTCTCGGAATAGGGAGGAACCGTTCATGCACACCGAAACAACCGCCCGTCGGCCCGTCTGGCTGAAGGTAGTGGGCATCGTCGCCCTCGCCGGTATGGGCGCGCTCAGTGGATACGCCCTGGCCGGGCTTGGCCGCGACGTCATCGGCGGCTGGGAGGACGAGGTGGCCATGCTGATGGCCGTCAGCCTGACCGCCATGGCCGTGGTCAGCGCCGGCGTGATGGCGACCCGACCCCGGGACGTACCCAGGGGATGCGGCCTGCTCCAGATCGTCGTCCTGCTGCTGGCGGGCGTGATGTTCGCCCTGCCGGTCTTCGGGACCAGAGTGCTCGACCCGAACCTCGTGTTCGCGATCATTCTCGGTCTGCTGGCCGTCCAGACCGTAGCCAATCTGATGCTGTGGCGCGCCGCCGACGAGATGCTGCGCCGGGTCATGTCCGAGACCAGCGCCATGGCCTTCTGGGCGCTTCAGACGGCGCTGTTCGTCTACGCCGCCGCCGAACGGCTGGGGCTGATCGACGGCCTGACCGCCTGGGGCATGACCGGCATCCTGATGGGGGTCTATCTGGCTGCCTCGATCGTCGCTTCGGCCCGGCGCGGCATGACCTGAACGGCGGTCCAGCCCGCACCTTCCTTTTTTCGCCTCTTCAAACCTTCACGCTGACCACAAGGATTTCAGCCATGACCACGCTTGCTCGCCTCAAGACTTCCGTCGCCGATCTGGGCCGCTTCGCCGGTGGGTCGATCCTCGGCCTCGCCCTGGCCGCCGCCCTCGTCGCCGCACCCGCCAGGGCTTTGGCCCAGGCCGCACCGGCGACCGCCGCTGCCGCCCCGGCCGCCGTCCTGCCCGCGACGGGATCGGGCCCGGCGCTGTGGGTCGTGAAGGACGCGGATTCGACCCTCTATCTGTTCGGCACGGTCCATGTGCTGCGCCCGACCACGGCCTGGGGCTCGGCCAAGGTCGACGCCGCCTTCGCTGCGTCGTCGGATGTCTATTTCGAGATCTCCAACCCCGACGATCAGGCTGCGATCCTGCCCCTGATCCAGCAGTACGGGATTTCGCCCCAGACGCCGCTGTCCAGCCTGCTGACCCCCGTCGAGATCGCCGACCTTGACGCCGCCGCAAAGACCATGGGTGCCTCGGCGGCCCAGCTCGATCCCCTTCGTCCCTGGATGGCGGGCCTGACCCTGTCGATCGCACCCCTGATCAAGGCGGGCTACGATCCTGCTTCGGGTGTCGAGACCATCCTGAAAGCGCGGGCCTTGGCGGGTGGAAAATCCGTCCGCGGATTCGAGACTCTTGACGAACAGGTCCGTGTCCTCGCCACCCTGCCCGAAGACGCCCAGCTGCAGTTCCTGCGCAGCACGCTGGAATCGTTTGACGCCGCAACGACGGAGCTCGACGGCCTGGTCGCGGCGTGGGCGGCGGGTGACGTCGCGGGCATCCAGGCCCTGGGCGTGGACGAAATGAAGGCCACGGCGCCGGCCATCTATGACGCCCTGCTGACGCGCCGCAACGCCGGGTTCGCCGACGACATCCAGGGCCTTCTGGCCGGATCGGGCACCGCCTTCATCGCGGTCGGTGCCGCCCACCTGGCCGGGCCCGACAGCGTCCAGGCCATGCTGGAAACGCGCGGCGTCGACGTCGAGCAGCAATAGGGTACGCGAAAACAGAAGGGGAACATCTGGCGCTGCCGGATGGTCCCCTCTATCGTGGCGGCGATGGACCTTCCGCCCCTGTTCGCCGACTGGTTCGCCACGCGCGGCTGGTCGCTGCGACGTCACCAGGCCGAGATGATCGCGGCGGGTCAGGCAGGGCGTCACGCCCTGCTGGTCGCCCCCACCGGCGGCGGCAAGACCTTGGCGGGGTTCCTGCCGTCGCTGATCGAGCTGGCCGAGCGGGGGCCGCGTCCGACCTTCGGGCCGGGATCGGGGGTGCATACCCTGTACGTTTCGCCGCTGAAGGCCCTGACCACCGACGTCGAGCGCAACCTGATGACTCCGATCCGCGAGATCGGCCTGAACATCCACGTCGAGAGCCGCACAGGCGACACCAAACAGTCCAAAAAGCAGCGTCAGCGTGAGTTCCCGCCCGACATCCTGCTGACCACTCCCGAGCAGCTGGCCCTGTTCTGCGCCTGGGACGGCGCGCGGGCCTATTTCGCCGACCTGAAATGCATCGTTCTGGACGAGGTCCACGCGATCTGGAGCGGCAAGCGCGGCGACCTGCTGAACCTGGCGCTCGGCCGGTTGCAGAGTTTCTCGCCCGCGATGCGGCGGGTGGCGCTGAGTGCAACGATTGATGACCCGCAACTGATCGCGGATTGGCTTTCTCCTTCCCCCGCAAGGGGGGAAGGTGGCAGCCGGAGACTGACGGATGGGGGGTACGAGGATGCGGACGATGCGCGTCCGAAAGTCCCCCCTCTTGCCACCGAGTTTCACCCCCCATCCGTCTCGCTCCGCGAGCCACCTTCCCCCGCAAGGGGAGAAGGGATCATCATCGTAAAGGGCGACCCCGGCGCGCCCCCGGTCGTCGATGTCCTGGTCTCCGAAGGCCACGTCCCCTGGGCCGGGCATACCGGCCAGCACGCCATCCCCGAGGTCTATGACGCCATCAAGCGGTCGGGCATGACCCTGATCTTCGTCAACACTCGCTGGCAGTCCGAGTTCGTGTTCCAGCGTCTGTGGGAGATCAACGACGAGAACCTGCCCATCGGCCTGCACCATGGGTCGCTGGCGGCCGAGCAGCGACGCAAGGTCGAGGCGGCGATGGCGCGGGGCGATCTGCGGGCCGTGGTCTGCACCTCGACGCTGGATCTCGGCATCGACTGGGGTGACGTCGATCTGGTGATCCAGCTGGCCGCACCCAAGGGGGCCAGCCGTCTGGTCCAACGCATCGGCCGCGCCAATCACCGCCTCGACGAGCCCTCCCGCGCCCTCATGGTGCCCGCCAGCCGGTTCGAAATGCTGGAGTGCCAGGCGGCCCGCGAGGCGGTGGCCGAGAACGCCTTTGACTGGGAGCCACACCACATCGGCACCCTCGACACCCTGGCCCAGCATGTGATGGGCGTGGCCTGTTCCGAGCCGTTCCGGATGGACGATCTGTATGCGGAGATCATCGGCTGCGGTCCTTACGCCGCCCTGACCTACGAGCAGTTCGAGGAGGTGGTCGATTTCGTCGCGACCGGCGGATACGCGCTGCGGACCTACGACCGGTTCGCCCGGATCGTCAGGGACCGCGAGGGCCTCTGGAAGGTGCGCAACGCCCAGACCGCCCAGCGCCACCGCATGAACGTCGGGGCCATCGTCGCGGCAGGGACGCTGAACGTCCGGGTCGCCTCGCGGCGCGGCGGGGCCACGAAACAGCTGATCGGCGGGCGCAAGGTCGGCGAGGCGGAGGAGTGGTATTTCGAACAGTTGACCCCCGGCGACACCTTCATCTTCGCCGGCCAGACCTGGGCCTTCCAGGGCATCAACGGCACCGACGCCCTGGTCACCCACGCCCAGGACAAGGACCCGAAGATCCCCTCCTGGGGCGGGTCCAAATTTCCGATGTCGACGTCGCTCGCCGTGCGGGTTCGCGACATCATCCAGGACCGCGACCGCTGGCGCGTCCTGCCGCCCGACGTGCAGGAGTGGCTGGAGCTGCAGGAGGCGCGGTCGGCGATCCCGCGCGCCGATTCCATGCTGATCGAGACCTTCGCGAGGGGCAGCCGCCACTATATGGTGGCCTATCCGTTCGAGGGCGGGCTGGCGCACAATACGCTGTGCATGCTGCTGACGCGCCGGCTGGACCGGCTGGGGGTCGGGCCGCTGGGGTTCGTCTGTACCGACTATTCCCTGGCCATCTGGTCGATCAAGCCGATGGACGACCTGGATTTCGACGCCCTGTTCCAGCCGGACATGCTGGGCGACGACCTCGAATCGTGGCTGGAGGAGTCGTTCATGATGAAGCGCACCTTCCGCAACTGCGCCCTGATTTCGGGGCTGATCGAGCGTCGCCAGCCGGGGGCGGAAAAGACGGGGCGTCAGGTGACGTTTTCGACCGACCTGATCTACGACGTGCTGCGCCGGCATCAGCCCGATCACCTGCTGCTCAAGACGGCGCGGGCCGATGCGGCGTCGGGGCTGCTGGACGTGGCGAGGCTGGGCGCCCTGCTCAGCCGGATCGCCGGCCATATCGAGCTCCGCGCCCTGACCCGCGCCTCGCCCTTCAGCGTGCCGGTCCTCGTCCAGATCGGGCGCGAGCGGGTCGGGGGCGACGCCTCGGACATGATCCTAGAGGGCGCGGCCGAGGACCTGATCGCCGAGGTCATGGCCGACGCCCAACCTGAACCACACGCCGCATGACCGCCCTCAGACGCACGGAGACCTGGCGCATGACCCTGTCGCCGAGCCGCAGCCGCTGCGGCGGCCTGCACGTCACCATCGCGGGCGAGCGGTGCGTGATGCGCTGTTCCGGCGCGCTGCACGTGCTGGACCACGACGTCCTGATCGCCGCCGACCTGCACCTGGAGAAGGGCTCGGCCTATGCGGCGCGGGGCCAGATGCTGCCCCCCTATGACAGCGCCGCCACCCTGTCCCGGCTCGAGGACGAGATTGCCGAGCTCAACCCCGCCCGCGTCGTCCTGCTGGGCGACAGCTTCCACGACCGCCGCTCCATCCCCCGGATGGCCGAGGCCGATCTGCGCAGCCTGGAGCGGATGGCCTTCGGCCGCGACTGGCTGTGGCTGGAGGGCAACCACGACCGCGACGCCCTGGGTGCCGACCTCGACCGCCTGCCCGGATCGGTGATCGAGACCCTGAGCCTCGGTGCCCTCCGCCTCGTCCACGAGCCACAAGCGGGCGATCAGCCGGGCGAGGTCGCGGGGCATCTGCACCCCGCCGCCACCGTCGTCGCCCACGCCCGCCGCGTGCGCCGCCCCTGTTTCATCACCGACGGCCAGCGGGTGATCCTGCCCGCCTTCGGAGCCTTTACCGGAGGCCTGAACGTCCGCGACCCCGCCATCGCCGCCCTGTTCGCCAGCCCCCCGCTGGCGGCCGCGCTGGGCCGGGACCGGGTGCATCCGATCGCCTGGGGGGCGCTGGTCTAAGGGGGCGGCGGGGGGGGGGGGGGGGGG
>NZ_JAEMRD010000020.1 GCF_016463485.1 Brevundimonas sp. | reverse complement strand
CGCCGACCCTGGTCGGTCTGGTCGGCGGGAGCCAGGCCTATCTGCGGAGCGCTTCGGGAGAGGTCGAACGGATCCGCCGGGGCGGCGTGATCGATGGATGGACCCTGGTCGCGGTCGGCGTCCGATCGGTCGTGGTGGAACGCGACGGCACGCCGCATTCGCTCAAACTGTTTGCAAGGCCGGAGCCGGCCGGGACAACGACGCCGCCCGTCCAGCCCATGGCGCCCGGACAATCCGCCTCCGCCCCCCCGCCCGGAGCAGGCCTGACGCTACCGGCGCGGGCGCCGAGGTAGGTTTCGGCGCCCTCCCGACCCGCAGACGTCTCGCCGGGGGCCGTATCGGTCGATCCCGCGCGCCGCCCTGCCCTGCCCGTCGGACCGTCACCCCGCTCTCGTGACCGGCCGGCGCCGGGGAAGGTCGTCGGCGGCTGAGGCCAGGTCGGATCGGATCGGATCGGATCGGATCGGATTGGGGGCAGCGATTGAACGAGAACATGCGGCAAGGGAAATCTGGAATATAATCCTACCCGGCCCTTGCCATCCGCCGACCTCATCACCATTTCATCCCCGGATCGGCGTCGTCTCGATCCAGGGTCTTTGACAATAAGCAAGAGGCGAGCCGTCACGAGGTCAGCCGTCCCCATGTCTCACAATCCGGTGCCCTAGCGGAGCATCGGGTCCCTAACCCCTTGATTTAAAACGATGCGGTTCGGAAACGCCACCCTTTGTCACCACCTTTTCTGTCACGGTGACATAACTGCCATCGGACTTCCGACCGCCCCTATGTCGCTTGGCTCTCGGCATCATGCCCCTTGCCAAGACGTCCAAACCCCAAGCCGTCCGTGATGACCAGCCCCAGCGGGGCCCCGTTGGTGTCGTACTGGGCGACCGGCTGGGTCCCCGGCCACAGGGTCCGGCTCATGACCCCGTCCACCGTCTTCAGCGTGCGCCGGTCCTCGGAGTCGTAGCGATTTAGGGCGCTCATCCCCGGCCGGGTCACCGCCGCCAGCCGGTTGCCCACCCCCAATGATAGATGTTGGTCCGTCCCCGGTCATATTGCCGCTGACGTTCCAGCTGATCCCCACCCCGGCCTGCGACGTCGTCTGGTTCAGGACATTGGCCACGCCATAGGATCGCGCATACCCGTCCCCCGGCTGCCACTCGAAGCCGTCTCGGCTGTGGGTGATCGCCGTCAGCTTGCCCGCCGGGTCGTGGGCTTAGCTCTGGACCAACTGCCCCGGCCAGTTCGGAACCTGATCAACCCGGTTACTTGAGATAGTTTAGCAGTCATTCTTGGCATACTCGATCACTCTATCTGTTTTCCGTTGCGTAATATCCTGAAAGAATTCTTCTCCAAAGAAATCTAGAAGAGAGAAAACCTCGCAGAAATACTCTTCTGACATCGTTCCAGAGGATAAATACTTCTCACCTATTTCGTAATTCACCACCTCTGCTAGAGAATCATGATTCCAGGGCAGTTTCAGAAATATAAAGTCTTCGGGAGCGTATGATGTAATTTTATTCAAAACTTCAAGAAGTGTCATTCCGGTTTGCCCCATTGGGAATATCCGCCCCGCCCGCCGGGGTGGAGAAGTGGCCGAAGCGCGGGATCACGATGTTGCGGTGTAGGAACTAGCTGCATTTGACCTGGAGTTTCTCCGTGATGCCACGTCCAACCTGGCTGGCTTGTGCGACTTACACTCCCGTTCCCACTGATAGGATCCTGTACTCCAAGCCTGTTCATCATACCCTTCAAACCAGCATCTCTCATAGCTTCCGACAATTGTTCATTTGATATTTGATTGTGAGACCCGCGCGAGCCTCGAAGATTCTCAGGTGGCAATTGAGCCTCAAAGGCAACAGAGTACGCTGATGAGCCGCGAGTACGAGGAGCAGGTCCAGCAGACGTCTGTCCTACAGGACCATTTTCTCGAAAATTAGTAGGTCTCTGCCCTTGCGGGCGGGGAACTAAAGGCAAAGGCCTTACTACTGTAACCTGCCCCAATCGATCAATGTATACTTGAGGTGGAGGCACGGCGCGAGTGGATGGTGCCCGGACAGGCCGCGCTTGTTCACCCTCTGGATCGGTCGCATTCACCGGATCCCCGCCCACGTACAGATACAGGTTCGGATCGTCCTGCGTGCCGATGGGGTCTGTGCTCAGGAACAGCCCCAGCAGCGGGCTGTAGTAACGGGCGCGGTATTGATAGAGGCCGCTCTCCGGGTCGAACTCCCGGCCGGTGTAGCCGAATATCCCGCCCACCCCGGTCGAGCCGCCGAGCGACGCCGTCTCGCCGTGGGGGCCGTAGCGGTTGACCTGGCGGACCGTGCCGGAGCCGTCGGTCAGGACGATCACGCTGCCTTGGTGGTCGGTGTGCTGCCAGCGCAAGTCACCGCCGTTTTCGACCACGGCGACCCGGCCGTCCATGGCCCCCGAGCCGTCCGGGATGATCAGCCTCAGCAGAGTGCCGTTGGTGTCGTACTGGGCGATCGGCTCGGTCCCCGACCACAGGGTCCGGGTCATGACCCCGTCCACCGTCTTCAGAGTGCGCCGGTCCTCGGAGTCGTAGTGATAGAAGGCGCTCATCCCCGGCCGCGTCACCGCCGCCAGCCGGTTGCCGGTCCCCCAGACGTAGGTGTTGACCCCGTCCGAGGTCATGTTGCCGTTGGCGTCCCAGCCGATCCCCACCCCCGCCTGCGACGTCGTCTGGTTCAGGACATTGGCGACGCCATAGGTCCGCGCATAGCCGTCCGCCGGCTGCCACTCGAAGCCGTTCACACTGTGCGAGATCGCCGTCAGCTTGCCGGCGGGATCGTGGGTGTAACCCTGCACCAGCTGACCCGGCCAGCCGGGGAAGTTGTGCGTCGCCGTGAACAGGTCGCTGTCCGGCTCGTACGCCCAGGCCGTCGAAGTGTTGTTCGACCGGCTGACGTTCGTACGTCGGCTCAGGGAGTCATAGGTCGTATTGGCCCAGTTCCCTCCAAAGGCCACCTGGGTCGGCCGGTTGACCGCGTCAAACTGATAGGTCGCCGTATAGCCGCCCGGCCAGGTGATCGAGGTGCGGTTGCCGGCCGAGTCGTAGCCGTAACCGATGGCCAGGCTCTGACCTGCGGCCATACCCCCATTGAACGGCTGAACCACATCCACCGTCACACGGCCAGCGGCGTCGAAGCCATAGGTTCGTTTGTCACGCAGCAGACCGTCTTCCCAGACCCCGTTCCCCTGATCCGACACATCGCGATAGACCGGCTTGCCCGCCGGGTCATAGTTCACCCGTGCGTGGCGGCCGTTGGGCCAGGACGCCGGCGATGCGGCTGTGTTCGGGGCCTCCCAGACGTGGTGCGGGCGCCCGATGTCGTCGAAGAAGATCTGGCGCCATTCGTTGCTACGCGCCCGCTTGGCGATGACCTGATCACGCTGATTGACAAACAGGAATTCCCACGATCCATCCGCGAAGGTGGTGTGCACATTGCGGCCGAGGCCGTCATAGGCCGAGACGGTCGCATTCCCACGCGCATCAAGCTCTGCATACTGGAGACCCTCGGTATAGTACTGGAACGAACGCCAGATTGTGGAGGTCTGCCCTGCCGGCAGCTGGGCGAAGACAGCGCAGGTCGCGTCGGACGGATTGGCGATCAGCCAGCGTTCGATCTGGGTCGACTGGCCAGCCGGATTATAAGTGGTCTTCGTGGCCCGCCATGCCGCGTCGACCGTGACGATTGGCCGGTCGACCGCGTCGTAACAGGTGCGCGATACATCGCCTTGCGGATCGGTCACGGTGAGCGGAGTACCCGTCGCGGAATAGCTGGTTCGCGTAATGCGCCAGGTGTTCGCCGGCTGGTCCCAGGCCCAGGCCTCGGTCATGTTGCCGTCCGGATCATAAACCCAATGGCTGTTGATGTTCGTCCCGGCCGGACCGACCTCATCGGTCTTGCGACGCAGGGCGTCGTACCAGGTGGTGGTGATGATATGGCTGCGAGGGTTCATCACGCTGGTGACGTCGCCGACCGAATTGCAGGTCATATTGGTCTGGAAATTGTACGCAGGGTCCTGTGATGCGGTCCGCGACTGGGTCAGGCAGAAAGCCGGCTGACCGGCGCCGCCCCACACCTGGGCCGTCTCGATCCCGACGGGATCCTGCGTCCGCAACACCCGGCCGCGATCGTCGTACCACGTCTTCCATTCAGGATGGGTGTAGCCGCCATAGCGCCCGTCAAAGACGGACCCACCGCGTCGAACCTCCTCAAGCCCCCGGCTATCATAGGTGATGGTCCAGTCCGTGGTCGCCTGCCCTTCCGAAGTGACCGGAAGGGTGATCCGCGTCGGCTTGTTCCAGTAGGCATCGTACTCGGCCGTCACGGTTATGTTCTGGCACCACCAGACATCGCCAATGCAACCGTCCCGGGCCGTACGAACGGTGCTGATGGTGTTTCCGCGGTTGTCGTAGGTGAACTTGGTTCGGTTCCCCCACGCCGCCTGAACCTGCCGAATTCGCCCCGAACCGTAGTAGGCCTGCCTGGAGGTTCGTCCCATGGCGTCGCTGGCGTCGGTTAGACGTCCGTCCGGATCGTAGGCCTGGCGTACGCGATGGGTGAGCGCGTCTTCTGCGGTGGAGAAATGTCCACGGCTGGAAAAATAGGTCGTCTTGCGGTTCTGGGCATCATAGCCCTCGCGGACTTCAGGCGCGTATTCGCCGGCGACCGCAGACCAGACAAACCGCGCTCTTGGCGTAATGACACCGTCGTCGGAGACCGTCGTCAACAGCCGTTGATACCCGAAGATGTGGGGCGTCGCCGCGCCGGGCGGTTGTTCGTAGGTGTAGCTGCGCGTACGGCTGAGAGTGCGTGTCGCCACCGTGAGGTAGTAGGCGCAGTAGCTCGTGGAGAGGTGACAGTCTTCGAGATAGCCGAACCCGACAGAGGCGGAGCCATTGGTGACGCCAATCAGCCGGCCGCCGCGCTGGGCCGCGAGCCGGCAAGCCTTCCGCTCGGAATACGGGTCTGAGTAAACGTTGGCGTTGCTCAGACAATTGGCCGTCGTGGGCTGGTCAGGGTTTTGGCTGTAGCTGAAGCTCAGCGTCGATCCAACGTTGTTGGAAACCGACGCCAGGTAGGGCGGGTTGGTCGGCGAGGAGCTGGTATAGGCGAGATTGATGATCAGGCCCGACCGGAACGTCCAGGTTTTCAGCGCGACCCGGCCGCGACTCCTCGCCTCGACATCGTTGTAGTAGGGCGAGCTCGGCTGGACCGCGAAACGCTCAAATCGCATCAGGGATTTGTCGGCCAACGTCCATTCAAACACCTCTGGACTGACTTGTGAGGAGCCGCTCAGCGCCAGGGTTTCTGTCGGCGCTCCACTGTTGCGCCAGATGCCGTTGGCCAAGCGTGTAAACCGACCGCTGCGTCCGCCGCCGTTCAACAGGACGATGTTGTCAATACCTTCGTCCTGCCACCAGTTCAGCGCGATGCCGCTGACCAGAGAGTGCTCGATACTGTCGCTGCGGCCGGCTTGGAGAGCGACCAGGACACCAATCACGGTCGGGGCGCTGGACACCACATCTGAAGCCTGGATCAAAGCGCCGACATCCGACCTCCGATAGGCCGATGATTCCCAGTTATGGGTCCAGCCCGCCCCTAGCTCTCCAAAACTGCTCGCCGGCCCGGTCGAGGCGTAGCGCCGGTTGAACGTCAGACTGTAGGGAAACTCGCCCTGCCCGACAGTGAGTTCATCGCCTTCAGCAAAGGACAATGAGCCTGTCCGCAAATCGACCGATCCCAGGCGCGACCCGGCCACGTTGGCGGCGATTGCCGAAGCCTCGGCCGATCCCAGAAAATCCAGGGGGCGAGGCGAATCGGTTGCCCCCTTTCGGAAGTCGTTGCGAGGATCGACATTGTTGCTGGTCGGTGTGCCCTTCGTTCCACTACCCACGATCCAGGCGTATTCGGAGCCCTCCCACCGACGGGCAAAGAAGCCGCCGCTGGCCTGTTCAGGCACAACTACCGAATAGCCCGCGCTCAAATAGGAATCGACTCGAGTCCTGACTGACCCGATCACCCCGGCGGGCAGTGAAGCCGACGATTGGCCGGGGTTGAGACGGGTCAAGGTCGTCCCCGTCGCCATGACCCGTCCGCCATTGGTTGCTCCGCCGCCGCTGCCATATTCGTCAGCCGTGATCTGGGCCACCGCGGCCGCCTCGGCGGCCGACGCGAGCGACGCCAGCGCTGATGCGATCTGGTGCGGCTGGTCGCCATCGCCCGGGGCCACGCCCACGGCCGTGTCGATATCGAGCATCGTTGGGCCATAGCTCGGGTTGAGCGCCACCCCGATCGAATGCTGATGGAATATTCTAGCCCCGGACAGGCCCTCAGTGGCCGCCGTCATCGTGTCGAATAGCTCAGTCCAGAGATTGACCACGCTATCCTTGCGGCTCTTCATCTCTGCCGCGACGACGTGGCCTTTGACGAATTTGACGTTGTCCTGGACCCAGTAGTTCCAATCCTCCGCCCCTTCGTTGGTAGCGCAGTTGTCGTCCACCTGGATCTGCTGGTTTGGTCCCGGTCCGCCATACTCCGCACACTCGTGCGGAGCCCCCTCCGCGACGATCCGAAGATCAAGCAAGGGATCCACCGACGCGGCATGAGTCGCTCGGCGGACACCTTGGCCACCGGCCGTGCGGATGACGATATCGACCCGCTTGCCTATCTCGATGGATTTGGAAACCTCTTCGTCTGCCCAACTGCCCCCGTTCGCCGCATAGGGGTGGTTGACCAGGATGTCCAAACGACGATCCCAGGCGTTGAAGTTCGATCCTCCACCGACGCCGCCGAAAGTATTCTGAGCTTCGCACGCGCTGGCTGGACCCGAATCGACAAAGGCCCCGAAATAGGCGGACGGGGAAGCGTCAGAGCTGTCGCAGCGTCGGATCGCCAGTTTGAACGCATCACCGCTGATCTGCGCCTGCACACGATAGGCGTACATATTCGCTAGATCGAATGTCTGTATGAAGTTGTCCGTGTGGAAACGGATAGTCGCGCGATAGGGCACGGGAATGTCCCCGTTCCAATGGGCGTTCACCGTGGCCCCCGACAGTTGGCCGTCGCGCAAGACCGCATAAGATCGATTGATCGTCCAGCCACCCGTCACCTCAGCGAGCGATTTGTTGCTATGGTTGGCGGCAAGGTCCGCTTGCAGCACCGTAGTGTACGTCGCCATCTTGCTGGCGATCGAGGACGGATCGATGCCCGTCACATTGGCCTGGTTGACTGAGATACCGGACATCAGATTTACCCAGGCCGAACCGGCAGTCGTATTTGCCGACGCCCAGACATCGATCCCGTTCACGCGGGTGTGGGTCTTGAGGGCCGGATCGAAGGCATACCAGGATCCCCCGATCATGATCTCGGGCCAGACATGCAGCATTTCGACGGACGAGACTGCACCAGACAGCCCTGTACAGGCCGTCTGGCCGTTGACGAGTGCTGGAGTTCCGGCCGCGGCCAGCAAAAGACAAGCCTGTCGGGCGTTGGCGACCTTGAGAATAGACGCCGCCTCGGTGCCCAGAGTTTTGACCCCTAGGCCGTAGCGAGCGCCGTAGCCGGATGCTCGAGCGAGTTGGACCATCAACTGGGCTTGATCGAACGCGCCGCCCGCTCCGTCGAGCAGAACGCCGTCCCCTCCCTTGTGGAGACCGAACTGGGGTTCGAACTCAATAGAGTTGCGCACGAACTGATAAATGCGGTCGGGGTTGTGCTCCAGCGCGCGGGCCAATGCCGTGATCCGCGGACTGATGGCGGCGTGATCCGGAACCGAAGGCGATCCGTAATAGGCGAGCGCGTCTCCGGGGGTGATCGTCGCGCTGGGTTGGGCAAGACGAAACGAAGGCAGGCCAGAACGAGCGGCATAACTAGGCAGCGACTGCGCGTGGACTGCCCTGGCCGCCATCAGGGCGAAACTCGCAAGTCCACCTGCCGTAAGGAGGAGAAGCAAGCCGAATGCGACAACGACTCGACGGTTAGGAAATGCCCGGGTCAGGTTGAGGCTGGCGAACCGACCACTGCGACGGACTTCGAGAAGAATTCT
The DNA here is from genome assembly GCF_016463485.1 of Brevundimonas sp. GTDB lineage: Bacteria > Pseudomonadota > Alphaproteobacteria > Caulobacterales > Caulobacteraceae > Brevundimonas. Next base: position 27,500 of record NZ_JAEMRD010000020.1, on the reverse strand, counting down.
ATCGTTCTTCGCGTTGCGTAGAAGACAGACGAACTGATCCAGCATCAACGCCCCCGCGCAACAACCGGTTCGTAAGCAAGCACGACCTTAACGTTTCGACTACCCCAAAAATCGTCTCCAGGTTGTGTTAAATCGCTTTACGCGACCGGAAACCCCTGCCTACCTTAACGGTTGATGACGGCAGGCGGGGGGGGGGGTAGCTTTGCGTTTTCTCGATGAGCTGCGTCCAAAGGCGCGTGAAACGGCAGTTTGGCTCGGCAGCCTAGTCCGTTGGGGCTGGTCACGGGTTCGTCTGGAGATCGCAAAGACCGTTGATCTCGATCAGTTTCACCGAGCGCGCGTCCTGGCGGAGCGCGCACAGGCGGTGTCGTGGCCACGCGCCGGTCTGGCCACCGGAGTCGTGGTCGCAACGATCAGCCTCGGGATCTGGGCGATCGTTCACCCCCGCCCGCTGGGTGTCGCGGGTCCGCTCCCAACGGACCGCGAAATCGAACCCCGCATCGCAGCAATGAACTCAGCCAAGGCCCAACCGCCGGCTTCCCTGATGCGCGGCGCGCCGAAACTCGCCGTCAACCCGGCTACCGTTCCCGCCACCCGTGAGAGCAACCAATGAGACAATCGCGGCGCAAGACGCTGTTCGGAGCCATCGGCGCCATGTGTGCGACGTGGGCGGGATCAAGTTTCGCTCAGCCGGGGATCCGTTACACTTATGATAGCGCCGGCCGCCTCTCGACTGCCACCTATTCGAACGGTGTCAAGATCGAGTATCGCTACGATGCGGCAGGCAATCGGCGCGAGCTCGTGACTTCTCGCCCACCAGCGGCCCTTCTAGCCGGAAACACTCTGCAGTCCAACGAGAGGCTCACCCAAGGCCAGTTCATGCAGTCGGACGATGGCCGGTTCCGCGTGCATTTCCAGTCTGACGGAAATTTCGTTCTCTACCAGATCAACGGCCCGGTCCTCTGGGCCACCTATGCCTTCTCGACCCACCCCATCTGGGCGATCATGCAAACTGACGGCAACCTCGTCGTTCAGGACGACACGTTCGCGGTCGTTTGGACGGCTGGCACCGGCGGCAACTACGGCGCGAGGTTGTCGGTACAAGACGATGGCAATCTGGTGATCTATAACGGAAACACTGCGATATGGCATACGAATACAGGAGGTCACTAGCCACAGAGAAACCAACGAGGTCTATGTGAAGATCACTGTCAAGATGCACTGTCGCTGGCGGGCCGTAAACAACGAGAGCGAAGCGCTGGGATCCTTTGCAAGCAAGACTTGGCAGAAGGCAATCGCTCTGACGTGTATGAAGAAGATCATGAAGCGGCACGGTCGGGTGAAGGCCATCACGAACAACCAGCTCCGCTTCAACAGGGCGGCGGCACTGAAAGACATCGACAACACCTCGAAGCAGGAGGTCGGCCTCTAGGTCAACAACAGGGTGGAGAATTCACAGCTGCCCTTCCGACGACGAGCCCGACCCGTAGAATCGCCGTATGGCCAACAGCACGTACCCGTTCCGCTAGTTCGACAGCTCACCGGAGGTGATCCGGACGGTGGTGATGATGTACGTAAAGTACCCGCTCTCGCTCCGGAACGTGGAGGACCTGCTGGCCGAACGCGGTATCGATATCTGCTACGAGACCGTGCGGCTGTGCTGAACCGGTTCGGTCCGATGTTCGCCGCCGAGATCCGCCGGAAGCGGGTGCAGAGGATGCGATCCTTCACCCATTGGCAATGGCACCTCGACGAGGTCTACGTGAAGATCAATGGCGAGATGCACTACGTCTGGCGGGCCGTGGACCAAGAGGGTGAAGAGCTTGAATCCTTTGCCAGCAAGACCAGGACAAAGCATCGCCGCTGACGTTCATGAAGAAGATCATGAAGCGGCACGGCCGGGTGAAGTCGATCACGACCGACGGCCTGCGCTCCTACAAAGCCGCGATGAAGGAGATCGGTAACACTTCGAAGCATGAGATCGGTCGCTGGGCCAAAAACAGGGTGGAGAACTCATACCTGTCCTTCCGCCGACGAGAACGGGCCATTGTGAGATTCCGGCAGATGAAGACGCTGCCGAAGTTCAGCTTCGTCCACGCCGCCGTCCATAGCCGCTTAAACCAGGATCGCCACCTCACCAGTAGAGAGACGTCCAAAACACAACGCTCGGCCGCCCTGGCTGTGTCGGAGAGGCTCGCTGGATAAGACCCGCCTGCCCTGCCCGAACTCCACTCACCTTAGACATGTTGCCGTTGGACTTACAGCACCGCCAGGCCTGAACCGTGCTCGCATCGAACCAACAGTGAAGCCAGGGTGTGGTTCGCGGCCGCGCGTAGGATGGATCGACGACAGGCCTTTGTCCTCGCGGAAGCGCAGAAGCGGCAAGCGTAGTGGCTCGCTGGCAAACCGCTAGGTCGAACCCAAAGGGCTGACGACATCTGCTGGGAATGCGCGTTCCACCAGGGTCGCCAGGTCGCCGTCGTGCCGAAAGCCGAGTTCGTCCGCGATGCGCGTATCAAGAGGGGGCTGGCGAGCGAACTGGGCCTGTATGGCAGGATCGGGCTCGTATCGTATCTGCGACGGACTATCGGGAAGTCGGGCCTTGATGGCCGCCACCAGCGCTCCGATCATCACCCTCTGGGCCGGCAGATTGAACGCCCTGCGCTCGCCAAGGCGCTGATTGGGCAATATCGCCGCGTGGATGAGGGCATCGACACAGGCCTGGATCGAGATCAGCCACGAGGTCCCGTCGGCCGAAACAGGCATGCCGAAATCCTCACCGGCTGCCACCGCAAAGAAGACCTGGTTGAGGAAGGCTGACTTCAGCCGGGCATCCGCGCCCGGACGGGCCACGATACCGGGCAGACGCAAGGCGACGCCGTCGATCCAGCCCCGCGCCGTGAATTGCTGAAGCGCGACTTCGCAGATCAGCTTCTGGGCACCGTAAACCATGACAGGATCGGTCGGCGTGTCGTCATCGATACGGTCATGCTGTCGTGGTCCATAAACGGCGATCGAACTGGCGAAGACGACGCGAGGGTTTGTCGACAGATCTCGCAGCCTCTCGAACAGGGACAGTGTCGCATCGATATTGACGCGGCGCGCCAGAGCATAGTTCGCTTCAGCCGCACCCCCCAGGACGCCGGCCAGGTGAAAGAAGACGTCCACCCGCCCACTGATCAACGCTTGCTGGATATCTGGGTCACAAAGGTCGCCCTGGACCACGCGAACCCTCGGATCGTTCGAGGTATCCATCAGATCGCGGTCGTTGAGCGAGAACTCGGCGTGGGCATAGAGCGGGCTGTTCAGCAGGGCCCGAACGAGAGACGACCCCACATAGCCGCCGGCACCCGTCACTACGACCCGCAATGGCTGGCGGCTCACGGATGGATTTCGGGCAGGACCCGGCCGCCGACTTCCACCGGAAGGGCCTCGATCAGGACGAACACGATCCGGCAGACGGTGTCAGCCGATGGGTTACGCCAGAGGTGGTTGGTGCCACGCTGTACGACGATGTCGCCGGCGGACAGCGCGACCAGGTCTCCGCTGTCGAGTTCCAGCTCGAGTTCGCCCGACAAAATAATCCCGTAGTCGATCGAATAGCTGCGATGGAGTGGGGATGACTTGCCAGGCAACATGTCGACGACCCGGATCACCGACCCGCCGTTCAGCGTGAGGCCCGCCGGGATGGGCCCGTCGCTCCCGTCGTTGAGGTCGGCCGGCACCGCCGGTGTGGTCCAGATGAGCTGGAAGTCGGCGTCACCACTCGGGATCGGAGCAGGCGTCAGCTGTTCGTCGCTACGGATGACCGACAGGCCCTCCGGATCATGCGTCGTCACGATACGCCTGACTGGCAGGGCCGACATCAGCTGGCGCCGACCGAAAGGCCTTCACCGCGCACTGCGGTGAAGGCCATCGGTCTAAAGAGACCGCCGCCTATAATGCGGAAACACATCGACTTCACAATTCTTTCCCCACCCATGACCCTTCTTCGGTGGGCCTGGGACGGGAGGCTAGTCTGCGAAATAGATCTGTAAATGTGATTGTTTGGATCAATCACAATCCGTCGCGCAGATGCTGAAGACCAACCGCCGCAGCCTCAGGTCTCACAGGGGAAGACCGACGTAGTTCTCGGCAATGGCTGTCCTGGCCGAGCGGGAACCGGCGATATAGTCCAGCTCCGCCTGCTGCATCCGACGGTCGAAGGCATCCGTTCCCGGGAACCGGTGCATCAGGGTCGTCAGCTGCCAGCTGAACCGCTCGGATTTCCAGACGCGGGCCAGGGCCTTTTCCGAATAGCCCGCGACGCCGTCCTCTTCACCGGATTTGAAGAACCGGATCAGGGCGTCGGACAGATAGGCGACGTCGGAGGCGGCCAGGTTCAACCCCTTGGCCCCGGTCGGCGGGACGATGTGAGCGGAATCCCCGGCCAGGAACAGCGAGCCGTGCCGCATCGGCTCGAAGACGAAGGATCTCAGCGGCGCGATCGACTTCTCGATCGCCGGACCCCGTGTCATCCGGGCCGCCGCTTCCGGACCCAAGCGCACGGCCAGTTCGTCCCACAACCGGTCATCGGGCCAGAGCGCGATGTCCTCATCCACCGGCACCTGAATGTAGTACCGGCTGCGCGTCTCTGATCGCATGGACGCCAGGGCGAAGCCGTTCGGATGATTGGCGTAGATCAGTTCATGGTGACACGGCGGCACATCGGCCAGGATGCCCAGCCAGCCGAACGGATAGACCTTCTCAAAGACCCGCCCGACACTGTCGGGGATGGCCTTGCGTGACGGTCCGTGGAACCCGTCGCAGCCGCAGATGAAGCGCGCGTCGAGCCGGTGCTCCACCCCGTCCCTGGAATAGGTCAGCCAGGGCGCGTCGCTCTCGACATCGTTGAGGGCCACATCGCCCGCCTCGTAGATGATCTGCAGGCCCCGTGCATCGGCAGCGTCCATCAGGTCGCGCGTGACCTCGGTCTGGCCATAGACGGTGACGGTCTTGCCCGTCAGTTCACCGACATTGATGTGGATCAGCTTCTCGCCGTCGGCCAGATAGAAGCCGTCGTGCGGCAGGCCTTCGGCCTTCAGCCTTTCGTCGATGCCCAGCTTATGGAGCAGGTCGGTCAGTGTCGCCTCCAGCACCCCGGCCCGGATACGGCCCAGCACATAGTCGGCACTGGCGCGCTCGACGACGACGACCTCGATTCCTTCAAGGCGCAACAGATGGCCGAGCAGCAAGCCGGCGGGGCCACCGCCGACGATGGCGACCTGGGTGCGTGTCCTGGTCATGACACGCCGACCGGCGCAGGCTTGAAGAGCAGGCCCTCGGCGGACAGCAGCGCCTCGGCCTCGGCTTCTCTGGCCAGCGCGCGCTGTACTGCGGGACGGGCTTCGTTTGCGCGGGCGTGGGCGACAAAGCGGGGATAGGGCGCGACATCGAATCCTGCACCTGCGACCCGCCAGAACACCCAGTAGAGATAGGCGTCCATGGCACTCCACTGATCGCCGTACCACCATGGGCCCTGGTCCAGCCGAGCCTCGATCAGGTCGAAATACTCGGTCATCGCCTTGCTGCCGACGGACTTCACCCGGGCTGCCTGTTCGTCACCGGCGAACATCATCGGCATCCGGATCCGGGTCACCAACGGATGCAGCGTGGCCGAGCAGAAGCAGAGGTCTGCGACCTGACGGGCCGCGGCCATCGCAGTGTCTGTAGCGGGTAGCAGCGCCGCTGCGGGAAACCGTGCATTGAGGTAGCTCGCGATGGCCACATTCTCGGTCAGGGCTTCACCATCAACGAGCAGTGCCGGAACCTTGCCCTTGGGATTGAACGCCTTGTAGGCGGCGGACTTGTGCTCCCCGGCCATGAACCGAACAACCTGGGTCTGGAACGGAAGGCCGATTTCCTCGAGCAGGATTGTCGGAACACGGGAACAGCTTCCGGGCGCGATGAACAGGATGATCTCGGTCATCCCTGAAGCTGCTTTTCGAGCTGGTCGAGGATGCGGTAACAGGGCAGCACCTGGGCCACCGAACTGTTGGGCTCACGGCCTTCGCGGATGGCGGCGATGAACTCGCGATCCTGCAGCTCGATGCCGTTCATCGACACATCGACCTTCGACACATCGACCTGTTCCTCCTTGCCGGTGAACAGGTCGTCATAGCGGGCGATCCAGGTGCCGTTGTCGCCGATGTAGCGGAAGAAGGTCCCCAGCGGCCCGTCGTTGTTGAACGACAGCGACAGGGTGCAGATCGCGCCCGACTCGCTCTTGAGCTGGATCGACATGTCCATGGCGATGCCGAGCTCGGGATGCAGCGGCCCCTCGATGGCATTGGCCTTGACGATCGGGCCGCATTGATAGGCAAACAGGTCCACCGTGTGGGCCGCGTGGTGCCACAGCAGGTGGTCGGTCCAGCTGCGTGGCTGACCCTTGGCGTTCATGTTCTTGCGGCGGAAGAAGTAGGTCTGGACGTCCATCTGGGAGATGGCCAGTTCTCCGGCGACCACCTTCTTGTGGATCAGCTGGTGGCTCGGATTGAACCGCCGGGTATGGCCGACCATGCAGATCAGACCCGTCTCGCGCTGCTTGTCGTTGACGGCCTCGGCGTCGGCCAGGCTATCGGCCAGGGGAATCTCGACCTGGACGTGCTTTCCGGCGTCCATACAGGCGATGGCCTGGGCGGCGTGCATCTGGGTCGGGGTACACAGGATGACCGCGTCAACCTCGGGAATCGCCAGGCTTTCGGCCAGGTCCGTCGTGACGTGTTTGATGCCGTATTTGTCCGCGACGGCCTGGGTCGGTTCCAGCGTCCGGCCGATAAGGCTGACGACCTCGACGCCGTCGATCAGTTTCAGGCCGTCGAGGTGTTTTTCGCCGAATGCGCCGGCGCCGGCGAGTGCGATCTTCATGGAAGGTCTCCGAAAGGTCAGGTGACGGGTTCGAGCACGATGTGCCCGACCGCGGTGTTGGACGCGGGCACGTGGTAGTGCCGGTGAAGCTCGCGGACGTCGGCGCCCAGCGCCCCGCGCATGATCAGCCACATGACCATCTCGATGCCTTCGGAGCCGGTCTCTCGCAGATATTCGATATGCGGGATGTGACGCAGGCGCTGGGGATCGGCGGTCAGATCGTCGAGGAAGCGCTGGTCCCATTCCTGGTTGATCAGGCCTGCGCGCGGCCCCTGGAGCTGATGGCTCATGCCGCCCGTGCCCCAGATCTGGACGTTCAGGTCTTCGGGATAGGAGGCAACCGCCCGCGCGATGGCCTCGCCCAGGGCATAGCAACGGTTTCCCGTAGGAGGCGGATAGGTAACGACATTCACCGCCAGCGGCACGACCTTGCACGGCCAGGCCTCTGGCTGGTTGAACATCAGACTCAGCGGCACGGTCAGGCCGTGGTCCACGTCCATCTTGTTGACGATAGTCATGTCGAACTCGTCGAGGATGCACGACTGGGCGATGTGCCAGGCCAGATCCGCATCGCCGATGACGTCGGGCACCGGACGCGCCCCCCACCCCTCGTCGGCCGACGCGTAGCGTTCGGCGCATCCGATCGCGAAGGTCGGGATGAAGTTCATGTCGAAGGCCGTCGCGTGGTCGTTGTAGACCAGGATCACGACGTCGGGCTTCTGGGCCTTCTCCCAGGCCCGTGTCCATTCATAGCCGGCGAACACGGGCGCCCAATATGGCTCGCCCGTCCTGCCGTGATCGATGGTCGCGCCCAGGGCCGGCACATGGCTGGTAGCGACGCCGGCTGTGATGCGAGCCATCAGTAGAAATCCTTCTTGGAACGAAGACCCACGGGCGAGCGACCGCCGGCGATCATCATCGCCTGGTAGTCAGGCTGGCTCATGCCGGTCATGGTTCCGACGGCCTGAAGAAAGCTGATCTCGTCGGTGAAAAAGACCTTGGCGAGGAAGTAGATATTGCCGCCCTCGTCGAGTGCAGCATTGTAGTCGCGAGCCAGCACCGCAGCCTTCTGCGCCTCGGTCATCGGCCATTCGTCGAGATAAGACCGCTCGTCCGCCTTGAACCGCTCACGATTCTTGGCCTGCATCAGGGTCATGCAGAACTGGTTCAGCCAGTAGCCCTTGCGGGCGCGGGCTGCGGTGAACACCCGGGTGCCGGGGATGTCCTCCAGCTCTTCCAGATACTCGTGGATATCCTGCGTTTCCGCGGTCATCGCCCCTGCCCTTTCAGGATCGCGTCGAGGCGCGGGAACACGCGGCGCGCATTGCCCTCGAAGATCGCGTGGCGCTGGTCTTCCGACACGTCGAGCGCGTCGACATAGCGTTTGGTGTCGTCGAAATACTGGCCTGTCTCGGGGTCGATGCCGCGCACCGCCCCGACCATTTCCGAGCCGAACAGGATGTTCTTGGTCTCGATCACCCTGGCCAGCAGATCGACGCCCGGCTGGTGATAGACACAGGTGTCGAAGAAGACGTTGTTCATCAGGTGCGACGCCAGGGCCGGCTTCTTGAGCATGTCGGCCAGTCCCCGATACCGGCCCCAGTGGTAAGGCACGGCCCCTCCCCCATGCGGGATGATCAGCCGCAGCGTCGGGAAGTCCTTGAACAGATCGCCTTCGATCAGCTGCATGAAGGCGATGGTGTCGGCAGCGATGTAATAGGCACCGGTGGCATGCAGGGCGTGGTTGCAGCTGCCGGAGACGTGGATCATGGCCGGCACGTCCAGCGCGACCATCGTCTCGTAGAAGGGATACCAGTAGCGATCGGTCAGGGGCGGATGCTCGAAATGACCGCCGCCCGGATCGGGGTTCAGATTGCAGCCGATGAAGCCCAGATCGTTGACGCACCGCTCAAGCTCGGCGATCGACCCGGCCAGATCGGCCTTGGGCGATTGGGGCAACATACAGACGCCGACGAAGGTCTCGGGATACAGGCCCACCACCCGCGCGATCAGGTCGTTGCAGCGTCTGGCCCATTCCAGACTGACCGCCTCGTCGCCCACATGAGGGGCCATGGTCGATGCCCGGGGTGAAAAGATCGTCAGGTCGGCGCCCCGTTCGCGCAGCAGCTTCAGTTGGTTCTTTTCGATCGTGTCGCGGATGTCGTCATCGGAGATGTCGGGATAGGCGGGCGCGGGCTTCCCAGCCTTGAAGGCCGCCACTTGGGCCTCGCGCCAAGCCGTGTGAGCCTCGGGCGCCGTCGTATAGTGGCCGTGGCAATCAATGATCAGGGTCATGCGGCTTTCGCCCTTCTGTTCAGAACCGAGGCGATCTTGGCGGGCAGGCCGACGGGCGGGACTTTCAGGCCCAGCGATCCGACGGCAGCCTGACGCACCACCGTGCCCCGGCTCATGTCCGACCCGACGCCGAGATCGTCGAGCGTGCGGACCACCTCCTCCATCTCGGCCGACCGACGCAGGCCGTGGACCATCATCCGGTCCAGGTTGTAGTCGGCGCGCGGGCCCCAGTCGGCACCCGGCCAGCTGGCATCCAGCGACGCCACGACTTCGTCGAGCACGCCAGCCTCGCTCGCGGCCAGCACGCACTCGGCACTCAGGGCCTCGATCCCCTTGATCATCACCGAGCGGATCATCTTGATCGAGGACGCCCGGCCGACCTCGCGCCCCACGACGCGGATGTTCGTGAACCCCAGCCGGGCAAGGGCCCCGGCCGCGTCCTCGGCCTTCGCACCGCTCAGCAACAGGGGTGCAGCCATGGTGGCGGGCTGGACCGGCGACATCACGGCGACATCGACATAATGGCCACCCGCAGCCTCGATGGCCCGGGCCCCGGCACGCTTGGTCTCGGGGGCGACACTGTTGAGGTCGCAGTACAGGGCACCGGGCGCGATCGACCTGGCGGCCTCGGTCGCGACAGCCAGAGCCTGATCGGCGGTGACCAGCGACAGGATGACCTCGGCACCGTCCACGGCGTCGGCTGCCGTATAGCTTCCGACGACGCCCGCGACCTGATAGTCGGTCCATTTCTTATCGCGTGTTGCCGCGTCGTCGGTCAGGCGATCGTAGGCCCGCGCACGCCCCCCCCAGCCGCCCGCCGAGGCGAACGTCTGCCCCGCCTCGCCGAAGCCGATCACGGCTATGCCATCAAGGTTCAGAACCATGCGACGGGGATAGGCAGGTCCGCCTCAACCGGCCAATCGGATTGTCCGCCGCCCTATGAGAAAATGCGAACTATGGGTTCGCAGTAATAAGCCGTGCCTTCTCGCTCAGCACATCGAGAAACCGGCGCTGAAGCGCGGTGGGCCGCCAATCCGCACGTGACGTGACGCCGATCGTTCGGCTGACATCGCCGGGGGCGTCGGCGACCTTTACCAACCATCCTGCATCCAGCTCGACGGCCACCTGATCCGGTGACAGCAGGGTCAGGAAATCGCTCTGCAACAGCATCTGGCGTATCATGATCACCGACCCGCACTCGATCGGCACGCGCGGGGCGACCGCGCCCGCCGCCTCGAACATGGCCTGCCACTGGGACCGCAACGGCGTCCCGGGCGCGGGCGTGATCCACGGATAGGCAAGCATCTTCTTCGACGTCATCGGCTCCGCCGCCCCTGCGAGCGGATGGCCGGCCCGCGCCAGGATGACGGGCCGATCCTCGAACAGCGGAGTCTGCACGAGGCCCTCGTCCGTGATGCTGGAGCGAAGCGCGCCGACCATCATGTCGATCTCACCGTCTCTCAGCGGCCCGATCAGTTCGGCATGAGACCCCTCGATGATCCCGACGCTGACCTCGCCATGCAAGGCGTGAAAAGCCGCCACGGCCGCAGGCAGCAGGCGGGCGCGCGACAGGGGCATGGCACCGACGGTGATCCGGCCGACCTCGCGGCCCTCGAGTTGCGCCAACTCCGACATCGCCGAGCGCAGTTCAGCCTCGCCCAGCCTGAACCGTCGCGCGACCCCCGCACCCCGCGCCGTCAGCGCGACCCCCTTGCCCCGCCTCTCGACCAGGATATGGCCGATCGCCAGCGAGAGGTCGCCGACCGCGCGGTGCAGGGACGGCTCGCTGAGCCCGGTCTCGGCGGCGGCACCGGAATAGCTCCCGCGCCGCGCCAGGGCCAGGAAAGCGCTGATCTGCGCCGCCGTCGCGTGGCGGCTGTCCATCAGCCTGATCGCCGCCGTGACGCGGGGGGCCAGCAGGTTCGCGGCAGTCGTCGGCGTCATCCCGCCGGGCCGTCTCTCGAACAGAGGCAGGCCGATCTGGCGTTCCAGCTTGGCGATCCCCTGGGTGATCGCGGGCTGGGTCAGGTTCACGACGCGAGCGGCCGCGCTGATGCTTCCGGTCTCCACGACGGCGGCGACGGCGCGCAGATGGCGGATATTGAGAGCGAACGGTTCCATGATGTAGACTTAGCACAGGCTAATATGGACACCAGCTTTCCCATTGGCGCTGAACACCGCGCGCTCGCATCACCTTCGGGGCTGAACCCAAAGGACCCGTCATGGCAGGCATCGTCGTCCAGAACATCGACCGCGTCGATCTCGCGACCCTCGACGGCCTCGCCGCCTGCGGTGTGGCCACGGTCCACGAGGCGCAGGGCCGCACCGGACTGCTGGCCCCGCACATGCGGCCGATCTACGTCGGAGCCCGGATCGCCGGATCGGCGGTGACCATCTCGGCCCCTCCGGGCGACAACTGGATGATCCACGTCGCCATCGAACAGCTTCGTGAAGGCGACGTCCTGGTGCTCGCGCCCACCAGCCCCTGCACCGACGGCTATTTCGGCGACCTGCTGGCCACCTCGGCCCAGGCGCGCGGTTGCCGTGGCCTGATCATCGACGCCGGGGTGCGCGACGTGCGCGATCTGACCCAGATGAATTTTCCGGTCTGGTCGAAGGCGGTCCACGCCCAGGGCACGATCAAGGGCACCCTGGGTTCGGTCAATGTGCCGATCGTGTGCGCCAATGCCGTGGTGAACCCCGGAGACGTGGTCATCGCCGACGACGACGGCGTCTGCGTCGTGCCGCGCGCTGATGCGGCCGAGGTGCTGAAAAAAGCCCAGGCCCGGGAGGCGCTTGAAGAGTCCAAGCGCCAGCGCCTGGCGGCGGGCGAACTCGGCCTCGACATCTATGACATGCGCGGCAAGCTGGCTGAGATGGGCCTGAAGTATGTCTGACTCCGCTCGCGTGATGTGGATGCGGGGTGGCACGTCCAAGGGTGGCTATTTTCTGAAGGAAGACCTCCCCGCTGACATCACTGAACGCGATGCCTTCCTGCTGCGGGTCATGGGCTCGCCCGATCCGCGCCAGATCGACGGCATGGGCGGTGCCGATCCGCTGACCTCCAAGGTTGCCGTGGTCTCGAGGTCGGACCGCGACGGCGTCGATGTCGACTACCTGTTCCTGCAGGTCTTCGTGGACAAGGCGATCGTCACGGACCAGCAGAACTGCGGCAACATCCTCGCCGGGATCGGGCCCTTCGCGATCGAGCGCGGCCTGGTCGCCGCGACCGGCGACGAAACCCCCGTCACTATCTTCATGGTCAACACCGGCCAGATCGCCGTCGCCTCGGTCCAGACACCGGGCGGCGTCGTGACCTACAATGGAGACGCACGGATCGACGGCGTGCCCGGCACCGCCGCGCCCGTGCCGCTGGAGTTTCGCGATACGGCGGGATCGAGCTGCGGTGCCCTGCTGCCCACCGGCAACGCCGTAGACGACGTCAACGGCGTCCGCGTCACCCTGATCGACAACGGCATGCCCTGCGTCGTCTTCAAGGCAGAGGACGTCGGCGTCACCGGCTATGAGACCCGCGAAGACCTCGACGCCGACGAGACCCTGAAGGCCAGGATCGAGGCCATCCGGCTGATCGTCGGACCGATGATGAATCTGGGCGACGTGGCCGACAATTCGGTGCCCAAGATGATGCTGGTCGCCCCGCCCCGGAACGGCGGCGCGGTCACGGTTCGCAGCTTCATCCCCAAACGCGCCCACGCCTCGATCGGGGTTCTGGGTGCCGTCAGCGTGGCCACCGCCTGCCTGATCGAGGGGTCGCCCGCCGCCGAGGTCGCCGTCATTCCGGACGGCCGCAAGAAGACCCTGTCGGTCGAGCATCCGACCGGCGAGACCACCTGTGTCATGGAACTGGACGAGGCCGGCGCTGTCGTCACCTCGGCCATGCTTCGCACTGCCCGCAAATTGATGGATGGGATCGTGTTCGGATGACTGACCAAACTTCAGCCCGCATCGTCAGCTGGCACGCCGACCTGTCAAAACCGAAGTACACCCCGCCCCCCGGTGCCGTTGACGCCCACTGCCACGTCTTCGGGCCAATGGCCGACTTCCCGTTCAGCGCCAAGGCCAAATACCTGCCCGAGGACGCAGGTCCGGAGATGCTGTTCGCCCTGCGAGACCACCTCGGCTTTTCCCGCAACGTCATCGTCCAGGCCAGTTGCCACGGCACGGATAACGCAGCGACCCTGAACGCCATCGCGCAGTCGAATGGACGGGCGCGCGGCGTCGCCGTCGTCGATCCGGCCATTACGACGGCTGAGCTCAAGGCCCTGCACGAGGGCGGCATCCGCGGCGTCCGTTTCAACTTCCTGAAGCGGCTCGTGGACGATGCGCCCAAGGACCGGTTCATCGAGGTCGCCAAGCGGATCCAGGATCTGGACTGGCACGTCGTCATCTATTTCGAGGCCGACATCCTCGACGAGATGCTGCCCTTTCTGGACGCCATCCCTACGCCCATCGTGATCGATCACATGGGGAGGCCATCGATGTCCCAGGGACCGGACGGATCCGAGATCACCGCGTTCAAGGCCCTGCTCGACAGCCGGGACGACATCTGGACCAAGGTCACCTGCCCCGACCGGCTGTCGGCAAAGGCCGACCCGTGGGACGATTTCGTCGAAGTCGTTCGGCCCATCGTCGAGCGCTATCCCGACCGCGTTCTGTGGGGCACGGACTGGCCGCATCCGAACATGCAGGACAACATCCCCGACGACGGCCATCTGGTCGATGTCATCCCCCGCATCGCCGTCACGGCCGAACTGCAACACCGGTTGCTGGTCGCCAATCCGATGCGCCTCTACTGGCCAGAACAGCCGGTGAGCCACTAGCCGATCGGGTCATCATAAACATGGTTGCACCTTGAACGAGTCAACGCTAAACGTTATGTGATATAACTATAAAAGCGCACGATCCTCAGGTGGACCATGACCGATATCGCCGCGACCTTCACACGCCTCAATCCCATGACGGGCGAACCGGCGACGACATCACACGCCGCGACCGTCGCCGACGCCAACGCCGCCTGTGACGCGGCCGCGGCAGCCCTGCCCGGTTGGTCGAACCTGGGTCCGAATGCCCGACGCGCATTGCTGAACAAGGCGGCGGACTGTCTGGCCGCCAAGGGCGATGCGTTCGTGACCGCGATGCAGACCGAGATCGGCGCGACCGAGGGCTGGGCGCGGTTCAACCTGATGCTGGCCGTCGGGATCGTCCGGGAAGCCGCCGCCCTCACGACGCAGATCGGCGGCGAGGTCATTCCGTCCGACAAGCCGGGCTGTATCGCCATGGCGGTGCGTGAACCCGCCGGCGTCGTCCTGGGGATCGCGCCCTGGAACGCCCCGATCATCCTCGGTGTCCGCGCCATCGCGGTGCCGCTGGCCTGTGGCAACACCGTGATCCTGAAGGCGTCGGAGACCTGTCCCCGGACCCACGGCCTGATCATCGAGGCCTTTGCCGAGGCGGGCCTGCCGGACGGTGTGGTCAACGTCGTCACCAATGCCCCGAAGGACGCCGGCGAGATTGTCGGAGCCCTTATCGATCACCCGGCCGTACGTCGGATCAACTTCACCGGCTCGACGGCCGTGGGCAAGATTGTGGCCAAGCGCGCCGCAGAACATCTCAAGCCCGTCCTGCTGGAACTCGGCGGCAAGGCCCCGTTCGTCGTGCTGGACGACGCCGATCTGGATGAGGCCGTGAAGGCCGCCGCCTTCGGCGCCTTCATGAACCAGGGTCAGATCTGCATGTCGACCGAGCGGATCATTGTCGTAGACGCCGTCGCCGATGCCTTCGTCGAGAAGTTCCGGGCCAAGGTCGCGACCATGGCTGTGGGCGATCCGCGCGAGGGCAAGACCCCGCTGGGGGCCGTGGTCGATCTGAAGACGGTACAGCACGTCGAAGGACTGATCACCGACGCGGTCGCCGCAGGTGCGCGCACTGTCACCGGAGGCCCGTCGAAAGGCGTGCTGATGCCGGCGACCGTCGTTGACGGCGTGACCCCGGCCATGCGGCTGTTCAGCGAGGAAAGCTTCGGTCCGGTCGTCGCCGTGACCCGTGCCCGCGACGAGGATCATGCCGTCGAACTGGCCAACGACACCGAATACGGCCTGTCGGCGGCGGTGTTTACCCGCGACATCGCCCGCGGCCTGAAGGTCGCGAGACAGATCAAGTCGGGCATCTGTCACGTCAACGGCCCGACCGTCCACGACGAGGCCCAGATGCCGTTTGGCGGGACCAAGGGCTCGGGCTACGGCCGGTTCGGCGGCAAGGCCGGAATCGACGCCTTCACCGAGCTGCGCTGGATCACGATCGAGACCCAGCCGGGTCACTATCCCATCTGACCGACCGCCCGCCCCGACTTCCAGACATTTGACGCCGTACCGGCGCCCATCGGATTGAGATCATGACTGTCGCCACTGACGACCCCAACGCCGCCACCTACACGATCCAGGACGGCATCGCCTGGGTCCGCTTCAATCGGCCCGACAAACGTAACTGCATGTCGCCGAACCTCAACCGTCGCATGGGCGAAATACTGGACGAACTGGAGTACCGCGACGATTTCGGCGTGCTGGTCCTGACCGGCGAAGGATCGGCCTGGTCCGCCGGCATGGATCTGAAGGAGTATTTCCGCGAGACCGAGGCCAGGGGGCTGGGTGCGACGCGCCAGGCCCAGCGCGAGGCCTATGGCTGGTGGCGGCGGCTGCGCTGGTACAACAAGCCGACCATCGCCATGGTCAACGGGTGGTGCTTCGGCGGTGGTTATGGCCCCCTGTTCGCCTGCGATCTCGCTATCGCGGCGGACGAGGCCCAGTTCGCCCTGTCGGAGATCAACTGGGGCATCCTGCCGGGCGGCGGAGCGACCAAGGTCGTGGTCGATCTGATCCCCATGCGCGACGCCATGTATCACGCTCTGACCGGGGAACTGATCGATGGTCAGAAGGCGGCGGAATGGCGTCTGGTCAACGAGAGCGTGCCGCTCGCGTCGCTCGAGGCCCGCGTTCGCGAGCTTGCCGGCATTCTGCTGAAGAAGAACCCGGTGGCGCTCAAGGCGACGAAAGACGCGGTGCGCCGGGTCAAGGAGATGACCTACGACAATGCCGAAGACTATTTGATCCGGGCGCAGGAGGCCGCGAACTCCTACGACAACGACGGTCGCAAGGAAGGCATCAAACAGTTCATCGACGACAAGACCTACAAGCCCGGGCTCGGCACCTACGACATCAGCAAGCAAACGGCCTGACCGCGTCATGGGGCCGGTGGACGCTATCGCGCTTCACGCGCGGCTAACACCCGGATCGCTCGCCGCACGTGATCTGACGCACGGGCGATCCTGGTCCTATAGCGCGCTCGATGCCGCTGTCAGCCGATGTGCGGGCCTTCTGGCGGAGACCTACGGATGCGGCGCCGGCGACAGGGTCGCTGTCCTGGCGAAAAACCGCGTCGAGCAGATCATCCTGCATCACGCCTGCGCGCGCGCGGGCCTGATCTTTGTGCCCCTGAACTGGCGGCTGAATCCCGGCGAGATCGCTGTCCTCCTGGACGCCATTGAGCCCAAAATTCTGATCGGCGACGCCGAACTGGAGCGCGTGGGGCTGGAAGGGTTGTCGATCGACCTGATCGGCGCGCAGATCGATACAGCGACGCCGATGCCGCCGCGCGCCATCGACCCGGAACAGATCTCGCTGATCCTGTTCACCTCCGGCACCTCAGGGGCCCCCAAGGGGGTGATGCTGAGCGAACGGGCGCTGACCCAGACCGCGATCAATCTGGGCGTCCTGGCGCAGGTCGATCGCAACAGCGTCTTCCTCGTCGACTCCCCGATGTTCCACATCATCGGCATGGTCAGCAGTGTCCGCCCGGTACTGGCTCAGGGCGGCGTCGTACTGGTTTCGGACGGGTTCATTCCCGACCGCACCCTGTCTCGACTGAGCGACCCCAGCTTGAAGGCGACCCACTATTTCTGCGTGCCCCAGATGGCGGACCGTCTGCGGGCCGAGCCGGCCTTCGAGGGCGAGCGCCTGAAGGGCATGACGGCGATCATGACGGGCGGCGCGCCGCATCCCGCCGCCTCGATCAACGCCTGGCTCGCGGCCGGGGTGCCGATCGTCGACGGGTTCGGCATGAGCGAGGCGGGCACAGTGTTCGGCATGTCGACGGACCCCGACATCATCTCGGCCAAGGCCGGATCGGCCGGAGTTCCGACCCCCGGCGTTCTGACGCGCCTGGTCGACAAACAGGGTGCCGATGTCGGGATCGGCGCACCGGGCGAGCTGCTGTTGAAGGGGGCCAACCTGTTCTCGGGCTACTGGCGCAGACCGGCGGAAACCCGGTCGGCCTTCACCCCCGACGGATGGTTTCGCACCGGCGACATCGCAGTCCGGGATCAGGACGGGTTCTTCACCATCGTCGATCGCAAGAAGGACATGTTCATCTCGGGGGGCGAGAACGTCTATCCGGCCGAGATCGAAGCACTGCTGATCGACTTTCCCGGGGTGATCGAGGCTGCGGTGATCGGCGTCCCCGACCCGAAATGGGGCGAGGTCGGACTTTGCGTTCTGGCCTGTAACGACCCGACGGCCAAGGTCATCGACGCGGTACGTGATCACCTGTCCGCACAGCTGGCCCGCTACAAACATCCGACCCATTTCCAGATTGTGGAGGCCCTGCCCCGGACGGGATCCGGCAAGGTGCGCAAGAGCGATCTGCGGGACGGCTGGCCCCAACTCTAGGCCACACCGACGCCACAAAGTGACTTGCTATTCTATATAACTATTATACGGTATCTCAGTTGCGAGCGCCCGATGAACGGGAGCCGGGGAGGACACCATGGATCGATCAACATCGGGAAACCGACGGCGCGGCCGGCTGGCCGGAGCCAGCCTGGCCATTCTGGGCGCGGCCATCGCCTCAGCGATCCCACTGACGGCCTCGGCCCAGGCAGTGGCTCCCCCTGTTCAGGATGAGGCCTCGCAGATCGACGACATCGTCGTCAGTGCTCGACGTCGTGAGGAACGGCTTCAGGATGTTCCGGTCGCGGTGACGGCCCTGTCGGCTGAAGCCCTTGAGGATCGTGGGGTCACCGAGATCTCCGAGGTCGCGAAATTCACGCCCAACATCCGCTTCGACGGCGCAGCGGCTCTGAGCGGGGGGAACTACAACGCCACCGTCTTCATCCGGGGTGTCGGCCAGAACGACTTCGCCACCTTCAGCGATCCGGGCGTCGGCACCTATATCGACGGCGTCTATTTCGCGCGCTCCATCGGCGGGATGCTGGACGCGTTCGACGTCGGCCGGATCGAGGTTCTGCGCGGACCGCAAGGCACGCTGTTCGGCAAGAACACCATCGGCGGTGCCGTGGTCATCACGTCTCAACAGCCCTCCGCTAATCTGGGCGGCCATATCGACGCGACGATCGGGTCCTTCAGCCGCGCCGACCTTCGCGGCCATATCGATGTACCGCTGGCGGACGGAAAGCTGCTGACCCGCTTGTCGGCCGCGACACTGAACCGCGAGGGCTATGCGAGGCGTCTGTCCGACGGTCAGGATCTGGGCGACAAGAACGCCGATGCCGCGCGCCTTCAGGCGCTGTGGACGCCGAATGAAATGCTGAGCGTCAGCTTCAGCGCGGACTACACGCGGGCGCGTGAGCATTCCGCACCAAACACCCTGCTGACGCTGGATCCGAATGCCGTCTTCATCCAGCGGTACAACACCTTCGTCGCTCCCTCGCGCGGCGTGACAGCACCCAATGGCCAGAGGACGCTGAACACATCCTGGATCACCGGCGATCCCTACACGACCTGGGCCAGCGGCCCGAACGTCAACAACCTGGATCTCTGGGGCACGTCGGTCACGGCCGACTGGAACCTCGGTCCGGTCGATCTGAAGAGCATCACGGCCTATCGCGAACTCGAAGCCGTGTTCGCCCGCGACGGCGACAACACGCCCTTCACCTATCGCGAGACCTACAATGCCGATGAACAGAGCCAGTTCAGCCAGGAATTCCAGCTCAGCGGCCTGTCCTTCGCCGATCGGCTGAGCTGGGTCGCCGGCGTCTTCTACTTCCGCGAAGACTCGATCGACGTCGGGCGCGCGGACCTGGCCGTGGGCCTGCAACCGCCGACCGCGACGCTTCCGCCCTTCTCCCCGGCCGTGAACATCCTGACCGAGGTCGAGGCCGTCACCTATGCCGCCTTCGCCCAGGGGACGTTCAGCATCACGGACCAGCTCAGCGTGACGCTGGGCGGTCGCTACAACGTCGATGACAAGACCTACACCCTGGATCACCGGCGCCAGCGCGACGGCTTCATCGTCGCCAACCTGACGCGGTCCAACGACTGGGACTCGTTCACGCCCAAGGTCGGGGTCGAGTTCAAGCCGAATTCGGATGTGCTGGTCTATGGGTCGATCGGCCAGGGCTTCAAGAGCGGCGGCTACAACGCCCGCCCTCTGGCTGGCCCGGACGAGGTCACCATCTACGAGCCCGAGACCATCGTCACCTATGAGCTGGGTGCCAAGACCAGCTGGTTCGACCGCCGCATGACGCTGAACGGCGCCGCCTATTTCAGCAAATACGACGACATCCAGCTGACCGTGAACCAGACGCCGCAAAACTTCGTGGCCAATGCGGCGGCCGGCGAGATCAAGGGCTTCGAACTGGAGTTGATCGGCCGCCCGACCTCCAATCTGGATGTCAATCTGGCAGTGGGTTATCTGAAGACCGAATACACCGAGGTCGGTCAGGGTCTCGGCCCGACCCAGATCCTGCCGATCACCCTGGCCACGCCTTTCCTGAAGGCTCCGGAATGGACGGTCGCGGCTGGTGCCCAATATCGGTTCGATCTGCCACAGGGCGACGACGTCACCGTACGGGCCGACTACGCCTACTACAGCGAGGTCTTCAACGACATCGCCGGTGATCCCCTGCTGGCCCAGGACGCCTACGGGCTGCTCAATATCAGGGCGACCTACACGTCGCCGGACGGCAGCTGGCGGGCTTCGGTGTTTGGGACCAATGTGACCGACGTGGCCTACAA
This sequence comes from Brevundimonas sp., assembly GCF_016463485.1. Classification (GTDB taxonomy): domain Bacteria; phylum Pseudomonadota; class Alphaproteobacteria; order Caulobacterales; family Caulobacteraceae; genus Brevundimonas. The sequence goes on along the minus strand of NZ_JAEMRD010000020.1, from coordinate 7,251 downwards.
ACAGTCGGGGAACGCCTCGGCGGGGTTCGGCCTGCGTGAAGCCTCGTTCGCCCGGCCGGCCGAGTGGGGCCTCTCGCTGGGCAAGAATTTCTGACACGATTTAAGGAAGCCGGGCGATCATCGTCCGGTTTTCAACCGCGCCTGACCTGTTCACGGAGTCGCAATGCCTATCATCGACACGCAGACCCCGCCGGTCCGGATGAGCGGGCCCAGTATGGCGATCATCATCGGTCTGTGTTTCGCCGTCGCCGTGCTGGAAGGTTTCGACATCCAGGCGATGGGCGTCGCCGCGCCGCGAATGGCCCCCGAACTGGGGCTTGGGCCGGACCAGATGGGCATGGTCTTCGCCATCGCCAATGTCGGCCTGGCGATCGGGGCCGCCTTCGGGGGCTGGCTGGCCGACAAGGTGGGCCGCAAGCCCGTCTTCATCGGCTCTGTCGCGGTCTTCGGGGTCTTCACCCTGGCAACCATGGTGGCCGACACCTTTCCGGTCCTGACCGTCGTGCGCTTCCTGACCGGCATAGGCCTCGGCGCAGCCCTGCCCAATATGGTGGCGATCGCGTCCGAGATCAGCCCGCCGGGACGACGCACCCTTATAACGTCCCTGATCTTTTGCGGCATGCCTGTCGGGGGCGCGACCTCAGCCCTCGTCGCAGCCAACCTGCCCGGGGACGTGGACTGGCGAGCCCTGTTCCTGCTGGGGGGGGCGGCACCGCTGATCCTGATCCCGGCCTTCGTGATCCTGCTGAAGGAAACCCGCGCCGTCGTCGATGCGACCAGGGCCAGGCCGCCGTCCCTGGCGACGGTCCTTTTCGGCGGGGGCCGCGCCGCGCCGACCCTGCTCATCTGGCTGGCCTTCTTCCCGACCCTGATGATCCTGTACCTGCTCCTGAACTGGCTGCCGACCCTGGCCGTAGCCAAGGGGCTGTCGGCGTCCCTGGCGTCCCAGACCGCCCTGTATTTCAATCTCGGCAGCGTGGTCGGGTCGATCGTCCTCGCGGCCTGCGCGGATCGTTTCGGATGGCGCTGGCCCCTGACCCTGGCCTTCGCCCTGTTCATCGCCGCCATCGTCGGTATGGCGACCGTGACCACGGCGACCCCGATCCTGATCCTCAGCGCCGTGGCGGGCTTCTGCCTGCTGGGATCACAGTATGCCCTGTACGGCGTGACGGCCGGCTACTACCCGGCCCAGGGGCGTGGCGCCGGCGCAGGCGCGGCCATCAGCGTGGGCAGGCTGGGATCCATCGCCGGCCCCATCCTGGCCGGGGCCATGCTGGGTGCCGGTGCGCCGGTCGCGGACGTCCTGAGGGTCATGATCCCGATCGCCGCTCTCGCCGGTCTCACCGCCTTCGCCCTCAGCTTCATCAAGCCGCGCGGCGACAGCGACCCGGCCTGATCCCGGAAGCGGGGCCTTGGCGCATCAAGACGACGTCTGGTAGGGATCATCGTATTCACGGCCGATGACGCAGTCTCGATAGAAGTCGTTGATCCGATTTGATGTTCAGGAGCGCCCAACTGTGACGTCTCGCGCCACGTCCGCCCGTGCGTCCAGTCGGGACAAGCCTATCGAGATGGCCGGGCTGCCGAACAGCGTGGGCTTTATGCTTCGCCTGGCCCAGGTCGCCGCCTTCCGGAGCCTGATGTCCGCGCTTAAGCCGTTCGATCTGCGCGTCAGCGACTTCTCCATCCTGCTGATCATCGAAGCGAACCCGGGCCTGAAACAGCAGGCCGTGGGCGAGGCCCTGTCGATCAAGAGGGCCAATCTGGTGTCCATGGTCGACGCCCTGGAGAAGCGCGGTCTGATCGTCAGGACCGTGCCGAAGACCGACAAGCGCTCCTACGCCCTCAGTCTCACGGACGCAGGACGTGCCATGATGGTCGACGCCAAGGCCGCCGAACAGGCGCACCAGAGAGAGCTTGCGCTGCTTGTCGGCGAGAACCACGGCCGACTGATCGAGGACCTGAAACGGATCGTCGAACACTCCACGTGAACGGGCCGCACGACCTGGAGCGTCGAGGCTGCGCAGAGCTTTGTGATCTCCGCGAAATTCGTCGTCACGCGCGCCAATGAGCAGACCGTGCGGTGCGCTATTGGCCGCTATTCGACACTTGCACGCGACGACGTCCGGCTCAGCACGTCGATCAGCGGGCCACCGGGGCTTTCTATCCGCGCCGCTTCGATACCGTAGGCGCGGCGCAGAACCTCGGGCCTCAACGCAACGTCAGGAGGCCCGTCAGCCAGGACCTGGCCCTGCGACAGGACAACGACCCGGTCCGAAATCCGGAAAGCCATCGACAGATCGTGCAGGGTGACGACAACGCCGACGCCTTGCGTTGCGAGCCTGCGGAACAGAGCGGCGGCATCGAGCTGATGAGCAGGGTCGAGACCCGTCAGGGGTTCGTCGGCCAGCAGCCATTCCGGTTCTCCGGCAAGCGCGCGTGCCATCAACACCCGTGCCCGCTCGCCGCCCGAAAGGCTGTCGACCAGCCGGTGCTCGAACGCCACCACGTCGGCGGCAGCCATGGCCTTGTCGACGGCAGTGCGATCCACATCCGTCTGGCCCCGCGCGCCGACGAAGGGGGTGCGGCCCAGTTCGACCAGGGTGCGGCACGCGATGGGCCAGGCGATCTCAGGTGTCTGGGGCAGGTAGGACAGACGACGTGCGCGATGACGGGGCTTCATCCCGGCCAGGTCAGCGGCGTCCAGAGTGACCCGACCGGCGTCCGGCCGGCGAAGGCCCGCCAGACAGGTCAGCAAGGTCGACTTGCCCGCGCCGTTGGGACCGACGATGGCCGTGACCCCTCCGGCCGACAGGGTCAGGTCGATGCCGGCGAGGATCGATCGCGAGCCGATCGTCACGTTCAGATTTTCGCAGGCCAGGACGCTCATGCGATCGTCCTGCGCAAGCGGAGAAGAAGCACGAGGAAGAACGGCGCACCCAGGACCGCCATGGCGACGCCCAGCTTGACCTCGGCCGCCGCCGGAATGATCCGGACCAGGATGTCGCCGGTCAGCACGATGACGGCACCGCCCAGAAGGCTCGGGCCCAGCAGGGCGCCAGGCCGGGCTCCGACCAGCGGCCTCAACAGGTGCGGCGTGACCAGTCCGACGAAGCCGATGACGCCCGTCACCGCCACGCTCGCCCCCGCCGCCAGACCGACGCCGAGCGCCAGAAACCACCGCGTCCGTGACATCGAGACGCCGAGCGACCGTGCGCCCATCTCGCCCAGGGTGAGGGCATCAAGGGCCCGGCCTGTCGCCAGCAGCAGGCCACATCCGACGGCGATGAACGGCAGAGCCATCGTCACCTCATCGAAACTGCGATCCGCAAGCGATCCCATCAGCCAGTCGACGATCTCGCTGACGGCCCATGGGTTTGGCGCCAGCGACAGGGCCAGCGACAGGCCGGCGCTGGACAGGACGTTCAGGATCGCCCCCGCCAGAATGAAGGTCACCATGCTGGACGCCGCGCCCGACAGCAGCATCAGAAGCCCGACCCCGATCAGGGCCCCACTGATGGCCGCAACCGGCAAGGCCCAGGGCGCGACCGCCGTGACGCCGTAGTAGAGGGTGAGCACGGCCCCCAGCGCCGCCATGCCCGAAACCCCCAGCACCCCCGGATCGGCCAGGGGGTTGCGTGTGTATCCCTGCAAGGCCGCGCCCGACAGACCCAGCGCCGCACCGACCCCGATCCCCAGGATCGTCCGCGGCAGGCGAAGCTCGAAGACGATCGACCACCGGGGGTCGGCACCGAACGACGTCCACGCGCTCCACGGTGCCCAGACCCGGCCGGCCAGCAGGCTGACCATCGACAGGATCACCAACAGGCCAATCAGGCCCGCATAGAGAAGGGGACGGCTGACCGGCTTCATGCGGACCTCGTCTGTGCTGCGTCGCGGGCCCGCGCCAGAGCCGCCGCTGTCTGGATCAGCACCGGCCCGCCACAGAACAGCAGGCGTTCGGGAAAGGTCGCCCGCCTGATCCGCTCGGCGACGGAGGCCAGTGCGGGATGCCTGACCAGCCGTTCGGCCCGGCTAGGGGCACCGGCGGTGGCTTCGCCTGACAGCAGGACATCCGGCGGGTCAGCGATGATCCGTTCCAGCGGCACGCTCATCGACTGTCGCAGACCATAGTCGGTCGCGGCGTTACGGAAGCCCGTTCGGGTCAGCATCTCGTCCATCAGGGTGCCGGGGGCCGATGCGAACCCGCCCGGCATGAAAACCAGGGCCGACAAAGGCTTTGCGCCGGGTGCGGGGGCTGTGGCCTGCAAGGCGGCCTCGATCCGCGCGACGACCGCCTCGCCGCGATCGGGATAGCCGATCAGGGTCGCCACCTCTCGCACCTGTTTCAGACTGTCGGCGACCGTCTCCGGCACAGGAAATACTCCCGCCCGCACGCCGAGCCGTTCGAGCAGATCGACCCTCGCCTGGCCCGGGCCGGACAGCACCAGGTCCGGCGACAGGCTGATGATCTCCTCGATCGTTCCGCGCGTGGACGGCAACTGGCGGGCTTCGCCGGCGATGGTCGAGCTGTAGCGATCGGAGGAATAATGGCTGAGCGCCGCGATCTGGGACCGGTCGGCAATCTCCAGCAGGATGACATCCAGGCACGGATTAACCGACACGATGCGTCGCGGCGGACCGGAAGCCGACCCGACGGGTGTCACCGGATCGGCCGCCCCGCATGCCGATGCGCCGAGCGCCAGCGTCAGCCCGCCCGAGACAGCCGTGCGGCGGTCCAGTGTCTTCGTCAACCGTCCCTCCCCTGCTGCCGGGCCCACACTGGCCGCTCCAGACTGGGATGCAAGCACGGCTCGGCGCGGACGGATCGAACCGTCCGCGCCACCGCCCGTGCTAGAAGCGCGCCCGGACACCCACGAAGGTCCCGCGACCGGCGACGCCATAGGTCCGCGTTGTCTCATAGACTTCGTCCCCGACGTTCTCGATCCGGCCATAGATCTCGACCGTATCATTGACCGGGTAGGACGCCCTCAGATCGACCAGGGTGTAGGCGTCGAGCCGCGCCGAGTTGGACGCATTGTCGAAGCTTTCGCCCGCATATCGCGCCGCCACCGTCGTCGAAAGGCCGATGGGCCAGACATAGGTCGCCGACAGGTTCGCCATATCCTGAGGCCGGCGCGCCAGTTCCCTGCCACGGTTGGCACCGGGCGACTCGTTCGTCGTATCGGTGAGGGTGTAGTTGGCATCCAGTTGCAGCGCGCCGAACGTCCCCTGCGCCGCCAGCTCGACCCCGTTCGCCGTGGCCCGCGCGATGTTGGCGTAATAGCCGAAGCGACGGACCCCGTTGCGGAAGCACAAAGGGTTCGAGGCGAGAGTCTCGGTCCCGGTGCAGGAGGCGAAGTCGATCTGGTTGGTCGTATCCCGATCAAAGTATGTCGCCGAGACGATCACGGCGCCGCCGAACAGATGCTGCTCGACGCCGGTGTCCCAGCCGTCCGCCTCTTCCGGCATCAAACCGGCGTTGCCGAAGTTGCTGTAGAGCTGGAACAGGCTGGGGGCCTTGAAGCCCTGGCCGAAGCTGGCACGCAGCACCGTCGCGCCATCGTTCAGCGCCCAGGCCGCCGCTGCCTGACCCAGGGTCTTGCCGCCGAACGCATCATGCTCGTCGCGGCGCACACCGCCGGTCAGGGTCAGTCCGTCGATCACCTCGGCCTGAACCTGGGCATAAAACCCGTCCAGACCGACCGAGGCCGTCGCCGGGACGGGATTCGGGGTGAAGGATGAAGGCGAGGCGCTGCGGAACTCCGAGTCCTCGTGTTCGGCCCCGAAGGTAGCCACCCAGCCATCGCGGATATCGAGCACGCTCTGGTACTCGTAGCGCCGGTTCTCGCCGCGTGAGTCGAAGGTCAGGGTCGTGTTCGCCTGGGCCGGGTTGAAGCTCTGGCGATCCGTCCGGGTGAAACCGTAGGCGACGCGGTTCTTCAGCCGATCCTCGAACAGGTCGAAGTTGACGCCCGCATAGGCGACCAGATCCTTGGTCATCCCGTATTCATTGGTATCGGCGAACGCGAAGGCCGGGGCCGGGAAGCCGTCGAAATCGACCGTGCCGCTGGAATAGACCGCGCGCAGATCGAGGGACACATCGTCGGTCACCGCGACGTTGACGCGCCCGCTGAGGCCCGTGTTCTCATAGGCGTCGTCCTCGGTCCCACCAGCGAAAGCCGAGAAGCCGTCCGTCTGATAGTGGGAAGCCGCCACGCGCCAGTCGATCCGGTCGGTCGCGCCGCCCAGTCCGCCGCGCAGAGAATGGGTGCCGCGCGAACCGGCCTCGGCGTCCAGCGAGGCCTGGAACGGTTCGGTCGGCCGGGCGGTGACCAGGCTGACCACGCCACCGATCGCCTGAGACCCCCACAGGGTCGACTGGGCCCCGCGCAGGACCTCGATCCGGGCGACGTCGCCGGTCAGCAGGTTGCCGAAATTGTAGCCCGCGCCGGGTGCCGATGGGTCGTTCAGCTTGACGCCGTCCACGACGACCAGGGTCTGGTCGCCCTCGGCACCACGAATGCGCAGGGCCGTCGGCTGGCCGGGCCCACCGTTGCTGGTGACGCTGACGCCGGGCGTCCGGGCCAACAGATCGACGACCGCCACGGCCTGGCTGGCCTCGATCCGGTCGGTGGTCAGGACGGTGACCGACTGGCCGACGCGATCGGCGGCCTGGGCCGAACGGTTGGCCGTGACCACGACGTCGCCCAGCAGGGCTGACGCCTGATCGGTCGTCAGCGCGGCCTGCGCGGAGGCCGTCGTGGCGGTGAGGAGAAGCGCGGCCGTGGCGGCGCTGAGGCGGAGTGCAGTCTTCATTTCGGGTCCAATCCCATGCTCGACAACGAGCCGGCGGAGATCGGTCACGATCGGACACAAGACGCGCCCGGTCGCGACCGCGCTCGCACGCGGCCCAACAGACGTCGTCATTCGGGTAGATCCCGTTCCGCTCGGCACACCACGTCCGCGCGAAGGACGACCACGACGGGCAGGTCTCCTGGCTCACGGGTCAATGCCGGTGCGCACCGCCTTCCCAGACCCGGGGGTCCAGTGGCTGATGGTGCGCGGGCTCGCCGCTTACAGTTGCGTGGGCAGTCCGGGATTTACACCCGAGTTCCCTTTTCATCCTCATCGCTGAGGAACCTGTCGCGGGGCTGCCCTTAGGGCAGGTCGTTCACAGAGGCAACGGGAAAGGTTCTGGCGGAGACGGAGGGATTCGAACCCTCGGTACCCCTTACAGGGTACGACGAT
>NZ_JAEMRD010000130.1 GCF_016463485.1 Brevundimonas sp. | reverse complement strand
CGATGCACTCCGATCTGGACGAGGCGACCCAGGACCGGATCGTCGCCGCCGTCGCCTCGTACAAGGGCTGAACCGCATGAACCCCACCCAGCTGCACGCTCCCCTCCGCGCCGGTGTCGCCGGTGTCGGCGTCATGGGCAGGAACCATGCCCGCGTCCTGTCCGAGATGCGCGAGTTCGACCTGGCCCTGGTGTTCGATCCGGATGCGGTCACCGCACAAGGGGTGGCCGAGGCCTACGGTGCCAGCCCGGTCACGACGGCGGCGGATTTCGTCGCAGGCGGACTTGAGGCCGCGATCGTCTCCACCCCCAACCGCCACCATGCGGACCTCAGCGTCGCCCTGCTGGAGGCCGGCGTCCACGTCCTGGTCGAAAAGCCGATCGCCGCCACCGTCGCCGACGCCCAGCGGATGATCGACGCGGCCAAGGCCAACGACCGCGTCCTGATGGTCGGTCAGGTCGAGCGGTTCAACCCCGCGGTCGAGGCGGTCAAGCGCGCCATCGAAGGCGAGGACGTGATCTCGATCCAGATCACCCGCGTCGGCCCCTTCCCGCCCCGGATGGGCGAGGTCGGGGTGGTCATCGACCTGGCCGTCCACGACATCGACATCATCCGTCACCTGACGGGCTCCGAGATCGCCGAGGTCCAGCCGCAGCTGGCCCGCACCCGCGCCGACCGCGAGGACACGGCGTTGCTTCAGTTCCGGCTCGAGAACGGTGCCATCGCCCACATCACCACCAACTGGGTGACGCCCTACAAGACCCGCACATTGCAGGTCGCGACCCACAACAAATTCGTCGTCGCCGACCTGATGACCCGCCAGGTCACCGAATATTTCGGCCAGCAGCCCGACGGCTCATACTCCACGCGCGGCCTGATGAGCTGGCCCAACGAGCCGCTCAAGAAGGAACTGGAAGCCTTCGCCCACGCCATCCGCACCGGCGAGACGCCTGCGGTGACGGGCGAGGACGGCCTGCGGAACCTGGAAGTCGCGCTGAGGTGTCTCGGCGAGGTGTGACACCCTGACGTCCATCGAACGGCAACCGGGCCGGCTCGCGGGCGTTTCCGAGGCCCTCGCAGTCTCGAGATTACCTCATGGCCTACCGCACCCTCAATCCGTTCACCGAGCAGATGGTGAAGGACTATCCCGAACACTCGGACGCGGAGGTGGAGGCGGCGCTGGCGCGCGCTGACGGCCTGTTTCGATCAGACTGGTCGCGCGGCGACATCCAGACCCGGCTCGCGGTTCTGGACAGGCTGGCGGGTGTTCTGACCGAAGAAAAGGAGGCGCTGGCCCGCACGATCGCGGTGGAGATGGGCAAGCCGCTCGCCCAGGGCCGGCTTGAGATCGATCTGTGCGCGGGGATCGCGGCCTACTATGCCGCCCACGCCGCCGGGTTCCTGAAGCCCCAGGAGATCGACAGCGAACTGGGCGAGGCCTGGACCGAGTTTCATCCGATCGGCGTGCTCCTGGCCGTCGAGCCGTGGAACTTCCCCATCTACCAGCTCATCCGCGTGGTCGCGCCCGCTATGGCGGTGGGCAACCCGGTGATGTTCAAGCATGCCGGCATCGTGCCCGGATGCGCCGCCTTGTTCGAGGATCTCTGCCGAAAGGCAGGAGCTCCCGACGGCTGCGTCACCAACCTGCGCATCTCGGCGGACAAGGTCGCTGAACTCATCGCCGACGACCGCATCCAGGGGGTTGCCCTGACGGGGTCCGAAGGCGCGGGCTCCAAGGTCGCGTCCAGGGCGTCGGAAATGCTGAAGAAGTCCACGCTGGAACTGGGTGGGTCGGATGTCTTCGTGGTGCTCGACGACGCCGATCTCGAAAAGGCGGTCGCCGCCGCGGTCGAAGGCCGGTTGTCGAACGCCGGACAGGTCTGCACCGGATCCAAGCGGTTCCTCGTGCAGAGAGCCGTCGCAGACGCCTTTATCAACGCCTTCGTCGAAGGGATGAAGGGCGCGGTCATGGGCGACCCCATGGATGAGGCAACCGTGCTGGGGCCCATGTCGTCCGAGGACGCCCTGACCACATTGACCAAACAGGTCGAGGATGCGGTCGCCAGGGGTGCCCGGGTGCTGACTGGCGGCAAGGCCGCCGACCGCACCGGCTTCTTCTACGAGCCCACCGTCCTGACCGACATCGCCCGGGAAAACCCTGCCTACTATCAGGAGTTCTTCGGCCCCGTGGCCCAGATCTTCGTGGTTGAGGACGACGATGCCGTGGTGGCCCAGGCCAACGACTCCCACTTCGGCCTCGGTGGATCGATCTTTTCGGGCGACACCGATCGCGCCCGGAAACTGGCCTCGCGGATCGAGACCGGCATGGTCTTCATCAACACCACGACGACATCAATGCCCGAGTTGCCCTTCGGCGGCGTCAAGCGGTCGGGTTATGGCCGCGAGCTCAGCGAAGTCGGCATCAAGGAGTTCGTGAACCGCAAGCTGGTCGTCATCAGCCGCGGCGATCAGACAGCGACCGTCGGATAGACCTGGACTGATCAGGGTAGCGGTCCGTTGATGCCGTCATGCCGTTCCTGGTCTAGGAAGGCGGGATGGCTCACTCCGCTCAACCCGAACCCCGCCTGACCTCGCTCGCCCACGGGGGTGGGTGCGGGTGCAAGATGGCGCCGGAGCGGTTGAGGAACATCCTGGCGGAAATGCCGTCGGCGGCCGCCTTCTCGTCTCTGCTGGTCGGGACCGAGACCTCGGACGATGCGGCGGTGTGGAAGATCAGCGAGCAGCAGGCGGTTGTGGCGACCACCGACTTCTTCATGCCCATGGTCGACGACCCGTTCGTGTTCGGCCAGATCGCGGCGACCAACGCCCTGTCCGACGTCTATGCGATGGGCGGGCGGCCGATCCTGGCCCTGGCCATCCTGGGGATGCCGATCAACGTCCTGTCCGACGCCACCATCCGGGCGGTGCTGGCGGGCGGGGCCGAGGTCTGTGCGCGGGCGGGCATCCCGGTCGCCGGCGGCCATTCGATCGATTCGGTCGAGCCCATCTATGGACTGGCGGCGATCGGCCTGGTCGATCCGGTGAAGGTGTTGACCAACAAGGGGGCGCGGGTCGGTGACCGGCTGATCCTGACCAAGGGGATCGGCGTCGGGGTGCTGAGCGCAGCCTTCAAGCAGGATCGGCTGTCGGACGAGGGCTATGCGGCCCTGGTCGCCTCCACGACCCAGCTGAACGCGGTCGGTGCCCTGTTGCCGGACGCGCTGGGCGTTCATGCCGTCACCGACGTCACCGGTTTCGGCCTTCTGGGTCATGCGCTGGAGATGGCGCGCGGGGCAGGGGTCACGGTCGAGATCGAGGAGGCGGCGGTTCCGCTGCTGGCCGGGGTCGAGGCGCTGGCGAGGGATGGGGTGGCGACAGGGGCCTCCGGCCGCAACTGGTCGAGCTATGCCGAGGGCGTGGTGCTGCCCGACGGGGTCGACGGCTGGCGGCGCACGCTGCTGACCGACCCCCAGACCAGCGGCGGCCTGCTGATCGCCGTGTCGGAGCATGAGGCCGAGGCGGTGCTGGACCTGGTCCGGGGCGAAGGCTTCGGGCTTGCCGCCGAGATCGGGCGGATCGTGGCGGGGCCGGCGGTCGTGCGCATCTCGTGATCCGGCTGACGACCGACCTCGAACCGGATGCGCGGGCGGGATACGACGCCCTGATCGACGTGCGCAGTCCGAGCGAGTTTGCCGAGGATCACATTCCCGGCGCGATCAACCTGCCGGTCCTCGACGATGCGCAGCGTGCGGAGGTGGGGACAGAGTACGTCCAGGGCTCCAAATTCCTGGCACGGCGACGCGGGGCGGCCCTGGTCGCGCGCAATATCGCGGCGCATCTGGAAGGGCCGCTGGCCGGGCAGGGCGGCGGGTTCAGGCCGCTGGTCTATTGCTGGCGCGGCGGTCAGAGGTCGCACGCCATGGCCACCATCATGGATCAGGTCGGCTGGCCGGTGGCGCAGCTGACCGGCGGGTATCAGACCTGGCGACGGAGGGTGCTCGCCCGTCTTTACGACGTCGGAAGCGAGGCCGCGCCCCTGCCGCCTCTGGTGCTGCTGGACGGTCCGACCGGGGTCGGAAAGACGGCGGTCCTGGCGCTGATGGCCGAACGCGGCGCGGCCGTGCTGGATCTGGAGGGTCTGGCGGCGCATCGTGGGTCGCTATTCGGAGCGACGGCGGAGGCCCAGCCGCCCCAGAAACTGTTCGACAGCCGGCTGGCGGTCGCGCTGGAGGCCCTCGATCCGACGCGCCCCGTCCTGGTCGAGGCCGAGGCCAGCCGCGTCGGCGCCCTGACCCTGCCACCCCGGCTGTGGGCCGCGATGAAGGCCGCGCCCCGCATCGCCCTGACCGGATCGCTGGAGGATCGCACCGCCTTCAGCCGCGCCGCCTATGCGGACATCGCCGCCGACCCGGAGGCGCTGGATGCCGTACTGTCGCGTCTGCCGCTGCGGCTGGGGCGTGCCGTGATCGAGCGGTGGAAGGGGTTGGCGCGTGACGGCGACCTGTCGGCCCTGATCGCAGAACTTCTGGAGACCCACTACGACCCGGCCTACCGCCGCGCGGCGTCGAAATATGAGCGGCCGGTTGCCGTGGTGGCGTCGCCGGTGTCTGGATCAGACGCCGCGCGGGATGGATCCCTGTCCGCGATCGAGGCGGCGCTGCACGGTTTCAGCCCAGAGCGCTGACGATGTCGGTCTGAGCGAAGTCGTTGCCGACGTAGAGCAGGGGGCACCGGTACATCTCGGCCAGGGCGTAGCTGAAGCTGTCGCCGTAGTTCAGGTCAGCCTTGTGAAACCCCTTGCCCCAACGGGTGTAGGCATAGGCGGCGCGTTCGGCGAAAGCCTCGTCCACGGTTTCGACCTCGAGGTTGAGCAACTCCAGCAGGCCGTCCAGCTCGCTCGCGACCTTCTTGCGCCGAGACACGATCAGCGCCTCCGCGAGGGTCGCCGCCGAAATGATCAGTTCGCTCCGCAACAGGACGGCGGAACAGGCATCGGCCCGGGATTGCCGGGCGACTACTTCGATCAGCGCCGAACTGTCGAGTGCGATCACCCCGGCATACCGTCATCGCCGTACAGGAAATCCGCGCTGCGGGCCGCATCGAATCCCGGCTCGAACTTGCCTCGGGCGGACTCCTGGATTTCCCGGATGATCTTCATCTTCTCCTCGACCGAGAGCAGATGCTTGCTTCGCGCGGGGGCCGCCGTGATCCGGGCGACGCGACGACCGTTCCGGGTCAGGAAGACATCGTCCCCGCCCTCAGCCTGACGGACGAGGGCGGTGAGCCGGGATTTGGCTGCGGAAACGGCGACTTCGATCATGTTCCGAGAGTGGACCAATCAATGGTCCAATTCAATCCTCACCCCACGAACTGCATCCCCAGCCATTCGGCGATCAGGGCGGGTTTTTCGGAGCCTTCGATCTCGACGGTGACCTCGTGCTTGATCAGCCAGCGGCCGCCGCCCTTGTCCTCGGCGCTCATCAGCTTGAAACGGCCGCGCACCTTCGATCCGGCGGGGACCGGGGCCAGGAAGCGCAGTTTGTCGAAGCCGTAGTTGACCCCCATGACCACCCCCTCCAGCCCCGGATTGGCGTCATAGGTCATGGCCGACATCAGGCTGAGCGTCAGGAACCCATGCGCGATCGTGCCGCCGAAGGGCGAGGCCTTGGCGGCTTCGGGATCGATGTGGATGAACTGCCAGTCCTCGGTGGCGTCGGCGAAGGCGTCGATGCGGGCCTGGGTGATCTCGAACCATTTCGAGACGGTCTCGTCACCGATCATTCCGGGCAGGTCGCTGGGCTTGGTCATCGTCGTCTCCCTGATTTTCGACGACCCTAATCCCCTGCCGTCGGGGCAGGCCAGAGACATCGACCGTTTCAACCGTTTCAACCGTTTCAACCGCTTTAACCGTTCGGCAGGCGAGCGGACGCCGGCGACGCGGTGACATCGATAGATGGTCGGGCGACCCAGGGGGCACAAGCCCATATCAGGAATAAATTCCTTCCTGACCGTCCGGGCCGACGCAACCCTGATCGATCAGCTCTCGAACCGGTCCTCGATGATGGCCGAGAACAGGGCCGGATCGACGTTGCCGCCGGACAGGACGATGGCGGTGGTCTGGCCCGCGACGTCGAGCTTTCCGGCCAGAAGGGCGGCCAGCGACACCGCTCCGCCCGGCTCGACCACCAGCTTCAGGTGGCGGAAGGCGAAGCGGACAGCCTCGGCGACCTCGGCGTCCGTGACGGTCAGGATGCCGGCCAGGCGCCGGTTGATCGGAAAGGTCAGCTCGCCCGGCCTGTCGGTCATCAGGGCGTCGCAGATGGTGCCGGACGCCGGGGCATGGGTCAGCCGCTCCCCGGCCCTGAGGGACAGTTCGGTGTCGTTGTAATCGGCGGGCTCGACTCCGTGAACGACGGTGTCGGGCGACAGGGCGGCCAGGGCCAGGTTGATGCCCGCCATCAGCCCCCCGCCCGAGGTGCCGCACAGCAGCCGGTCGATCCGTTCGACGCCCGCCTCGCGCGCCTGTTCGACGATCTCGAGGCCCGTGGTGCCCTGGCCCTCGATGATGAAGGGGTCGTCGAAGGGGCGGACGAGGACGGAGCCGCGCGTGGCCGCGATCTCCTCGCCGATGGCCTCGCGGCTTTCGGTGTAGCGATCGTACATGCGCACCTCGCCACCGAAGGCGATGACCCCCTCGACCTTCACCCGGGGGCTGTCGGCGGGCATGACGATGACGGCGGAGGTCCCGACCATCCGGGCGGCGGCCGCGACCGCCTGGGCGTGGTTGCCCGACGAATAGGCGACGACGCCGCGCGCCTTCTCGTTGTCGGTCAGCCGGCTGATGCGGTTGTAGGCCCCCCGGAACTTGAAGGCCCCGGCGTATTGCAGGGTCTCGGCCTTCATCAGCACCCGCCCGCCGAGGCGTTCGTTCAGGGCGGGGCTCTCGATCAGGGGGGTGCGGACGGCGACGCCGGCGATCTGGCGGGCGGCGTCCTGGACGCCCTGAAACGAAGCGGTGTGGGTCATGGCGCGGGTCTAGCGCGACCGGCCGCGCGCCGGAAGCGTCAGCGCGTCAGGTAGTAGTCGGCGATCTCGCAGACATTGATCGGGCCGCGCTCCAGCGCCTGTCCGTTCGAGAATTCGGCCCGGAACACATAGGTGCAGGCCCCGGAACCGTCGTCGATGGTGGCGACCCGGCTGGCCCCCGTGGTCAGGACCTGATCGCCGACGACGTCGCCCTGCCAGGCGCGGGAGCGGGCATCGGCGGCCTGGAGCCGGACCATGGTCCAGCCGGTCTGGTTGTGGATGCGGACCCGTCGGTTCTGGCCGTCGCGGGACTGGCCCGGGGCGGCGGGCGCGGCTCCGGGCGCGGGGGGTGCGGCGAGACTCGGGACGGGAATGGCGACCGCGGCCGCCATCAGGCCTGCGATCAACGGAAGGGTGAGTTTCGACATGGTGGGTCAGCTTCCGATGGCGGCGCCGCCCCCGCAGCGCCCGTCGATGGCCTATCCTGCCTTACGGGCGGACGTATGGCATCTGACGCGGCCTGACGGCGGAGGTGATTTGTTCTCCGGCTGATTTTGTTGCGAGACGCATCAAGCCCTTGCGGGCCATGAGGGCTTTCCCATATCCGCAGCCACCGGATTGGCCCTGTATCTTTCAGGGCTTTCCATTAGACAGCCACCCTGCCGGACCCAGACGGGCACGGCGCAATCCACACGGGGACGGTCAAGCGCGGCGCTTCGCTTCAAAAGGCCGCCGCACCGCCCGCCACACGAAAGAGACGATACAGACTATGGCCAAGATCATCGGCATCGACCTGGGCACCACCAACTCGTGCGTGGCCGTCATGGACGGCAAGAACCCCAAGGTCATCGAGAACGCCGAGGGCAACCGCACGACGCCCTCCGTGGTCGCCATCCAGGACGGCGGCGAGACCCTGGTGGGCCAGCCGGCCAAGCGCCAGTCGGTCACCAACCCGTCCAACACCTTCTTTGCGATCAAGCGCCTGATCGGCCGCCAGTTCTCGGACCCCGTCGTGGCCAAGGACAAGGCCATGGTCCCCTATGAGATCGTCAAGGGTCCGAACGGCGACGCCTGGGTCAAGGCCCACGGCAAGGACTATTCCCCCCAGCAGGTTTCCGCCTTCACCCTGATGAAGATGAAGGAAGCCGCCGAGGCCTATCTGGGCGAAACGGTCACCCAGGCCGTCATCACCGTGCCCGCCTATTTCAACGACAGCCAGCGTCAGGCCACCAAGGACGCCGGCAAGATCGCGGGCCTCGAAGTCCTGCGCATCATCAACGAGCCGACCGCCGCCGCGCTCGCCTATGGCCTGGACAAGAACGACGGCCAGAAGATCGCCGTCTATGACCTCGGCGGCGGCACCTTCGACGTCTCGATCCTGGAGATCGGCGACGGCGTGTTCGAGGTGAAGTCGACCAACGGCGACACCTTCCTGGGCGGCGAGGACTTCGACGTGCGTCTGGCCGACTATCTGGCCGACGAGTTCAAGAAGGAACAGGGCGTCGACCTGCGCCAGGACAAGCTGGCCCTGCAGCGCCTGCGCGAGGAGGCCGAAAAGGCCAAGAAGGAACTGAGCTCGGTGACCCAGTATGAGGTCAACCTGCCGTTCATCACCATGAACGCCTCGGGCCCGCTGCACCTGAACATCAAGCTGAGCCGCGCCAAGCTGGAAGCTTTGGTCGACGACCTGGTCCAGCGCACCATCGAGCCCTGCGCCAAGGCGCTGAAGGACGCGGGGCTGAAGGCCTCGGACATCGACGAGGTGGTGCTGGTCGGCGGCATGACGCGCATGCCCCTGGTCCAGGAAGCCGTGAAGAAATTCTTCGGCAAGGAGCCGCACAAGGGTGTGAACCCTGACGAGGTCGTGGCCCTGGGTGCCGCCGTTCAGGCGGGCGTTCTGCAAGGCGACGTCAAGGACGTGCTGCTGCTGGACGTCACCCCCCTGACGCTCGGCATCGAGACCCTGGGCGGCGTGTTCACCCCGCTGATCGAGCGCAATACGACCATCCCGACCAAGAAGAGCCAGGTGTTCTCCACCGCCGACGACAACCAGTCGGCCGTGACCATCCGGGTCTTCCAGGGCGAGCGGCCGATGGCGGCGGACAACAAGGTTCTGGGTCAGTTCGACCTGATGGGTATTCCGCCCGCACCGCGCGGCCTGCCGCAGATCGAGGTCGCCTTCGACATCGACGCCAACGGCATCGTGCACGTGACGGCCAAGGACAAGGCCACGAACAAGGAACAGTCGATCCGCATCCAGGCGAACGGCGGCCTTTCGGACGCCGACATCGACAAGATGGTCAAGGAAGCCGAGGCCA
>NZ_JAEMRD010000129.1 GCF_016463485.1 Brevundimonas sp. | reverse complement strand
GGTCGGACAGTTGCGGCCGCTTGTCCTCGCGGTTCTCGACCTGACGCGACAGCTGGGACAGGGCGATGATCGGGACGTTCAGCTCCTTGGCCAGGGCCTTGAGGCCGCCGGTGATCTCGGAGACCTCCTGCACGCGGTTCTTCTGGGCGTTGCCCTCGCCGACGGTGATGAGCTGGAGGTAGTCGACGATGATCAGGTCGAGGCCCTGCTCCATCCGTTTCAGGCGGCGGGCGCGGGCGGCGAGCTTGGAGATGGCCAGGCCGCCGGTGGCGTCGATGTAGAGGGGGCTTTCGCCGATCTCGATGGCGGCGTCACGGACCTTGCCGAAATCACTGGCGTCGATCTCGCCCTTGCGGAGGCGGTCGGACGAGACGCCCGACGCATCGGCCAGGATCCGCATGGCCAGCTGTTCTGCGCTCATTTCCAGGGAGAAGAAGGCGACGACGCCGCCGGAGACGGTCTTGCGGCCGTCCGGCGTCGGCTCCCAGCGGTAGTTGCGGGCGACATTGAAGGCGATGTTGGTGGCGAGCGCCGTCTTCCCCATCGAGGGACGGCCGGCGAGGATCAGCAGATCGGACGGGTGCATGCCACCGAGCTTGGAGTCCAGATCGTCGAGGTGGGTGGCCAGGCCTGCCAGCTTGCCGTCGCGCTGATAGGCCTCGCCCGCCATCTGGACGGCACCGGCGAGGGCGGTCGAAAAGCTGACGAAGCCCGACGACGGCGCGCCGGATTCGGCCAGGGAATACAGGGTCAGCTCGGCCTGTTCGATCTGGTCGATCGCGGGCGTCTCGGGGTCGGGTGCGTCCTTGATGATCTCGCCGCCGATGCGGATCAGGTCGCGACGAAGGGCAAGGTCGTAGACGACGCGGGCATAGTCGGGGGCGTTGGCGCCGGGCGGGGCGCGGTCCATCAGGTCGGCGAGGTAGCGCAGGCCGCCGAACTCGGCGAAGGCCGGGTCCTGTTTGAACCGCTCCATCAGAATGGTCGGCTCGGCCAGCATGCCCTGACGGATGTGATCCTCGATGGCGTCGTAGAGCCTCTGGTGGAAGGGCTCGTAGAAGTGGGATCCGCGCAGGCGATCGCTCAGCCGCTCGAAGATGGCGTTGTCGAACATCAGGGCGCCCAGCAGCGCCTGCTCGGCCTCGAGATTGTGAGGCAGGGACGGGATGGCGACGGAATCGGCTGAGAAGGAGGTGAAGGCGTTCATCGGGACCACGCCTTAACGATGTCGGGCCCCCGCGACAGGGGCCGACGCAGACGTGGTCGTGGATGGATGGTCGCGGTCTGTGGACGGACCTGGAATCGTCAACGATTCGGCAAAATTTGTCAGGCGACGGGGTTCGTCAGGCAGGGGGGCAGGGATAGCGTTCGGCCATCCATTCGCGCATCGCCTGGGTCACGGTGATCTGGCTGCGGCGGGCGGCCGGCACCGCGTTGAAGCGGGCCAGGATCGCGTTGGGCGAGAACGACACCTTTTCCGGCATGCAGGTGGCCGGACGACGGCCGGCGGTGCGGGCGGCGGTCTGTTCGGCCCGGGTGGTACGCACCGCCCCCTCGAACTCGCGCATCAGGCGGCGGGTGTCGGAGCGCAGCAGGGCGGTCGGGTTCTGGGGAATGCCGGCGGCGGTGGTCAGAAACTCCTGCACCGTCATGGCACTGGCGCTCGTGGCGACCAGGGTTGCGGCGATGGCCAGGCCGGCCAGTGCGATACGGTTCATGTCGGACCCCTCCGGTTGAGGCGCCAGATTGGCGGGTCATCCGCGGCAGAACTAGGGCACGAGCGTTACAAGCGGCACAGTTGTCGGCCAGACGGTATTCGCTGATAGAAGTCGTCGCGACCGCTATCCCGGAAAACGCCCAATGACCCTGTCACACCGCCTGGCCCAGTTCGAGGATCTGGAGGCAATGCACGCGCTGATGGGGCGGGCGATCGACCGTTTGCAGGACGCGTTCCTGTCGCCGGAACAGGTGCGGGCCAGCCGTCAGGTCATGGGGCTGGATAGCCAGCTGGTGAAGGACCAGACCTATTTCCTGATCGAGGACGGGGACCGCATCGTGGGGTGCGGGGGCTGGAGCTGGCGTGCCACCCTGTTCGGGGGTGACGACAGCATCGTCGCGCGCGAGCCCGCGCCGCTCGATCCCGCGACCGACGCGGCCAAGATCAGGGCCATGTACGTCGACCCGGATTTCGCCCGGCGAGGCATCGGTTCGAGGATCCTGACGCTGTGCGAGGGCGCCGCGCGGGATGCGGGATTCGGTCGGGTCGAGATGATGGCCACCCTGGCCGGTGTGCCGCTTTACCGTTCGTGCGGCTATGTCGAGGTCGAGCAGATCGAGGCAAAATCTTCCGAGGGTGTCGCGATCCCACTGATCCGAATGGAAAAAATCTTCCGTGATATGGCTGCTTGAGGGTAAAGTGACGCTTTCGCAACAGCGTCGTGAATTCACAGAAGATGGGCTTTCATTCTTCGTGGCTTCGTAAAGGATAACGGAGGTCTCTGGGGAGGGAGCGCGCCGGGAAATTCAATCGATTCAACACGATAGGATTTCTTCATGCGCACAAACGACAAATCGACGCCGCTCAGGCTGCTCTTGAGCAGCGGGGCCGCGTTCGGTGCCCTGCTTATGACCCAGCCGGCCTGGGCGCAGTCCGAGCCGGGGGTGGAAGAAACGGAATTCGAGGAAATCGTCGTCCTCGGCACGCGCCGAACCGACAGGTCGGCGACGGACTCGGCGTCTCCGATCGACATCATCACCGCCGAAGAACTGGTCAGCCAGCCGGCGGCCGACATGCTGGACGTGATCAAGAACATCGTCCCCTCGTTCTACGTCCCCCAGAACACCATTTCAGACGCCTCGACCTTCGTGCGCGCACCGGCCTTGCGCGGCCTGGCCGGTGACCAGATCCTGGTGATGATCAACGGCAAACGGTACAACCGATCGGCCCTGGTGCAGGTCGTCGGCGGTGGCGATACCGCCCTGTCGCTGGGCTCGCAGGGTCCCGACATCTCGATGATCCCGGCCATCGCGATCCGCAACCTGCAGATCCTTCGGGATGGCGCGACGGCCCAGTACGGTTCCGACGCCATTGCCGGCGTCATCAACTACGGCATCCGGACGGACGACAGCGGTCTGGAACTGCAGGCCCGGTATGGCCAGACCTATGCGGGTGACGGCGAGAGCTATCAGATCGCCGCCAACGCCGGTTTCAGCCTGTGGGGCAACGGCTTCGTCAACGTCTCGGGCGAGTATTTCGACGACGGCCAGACCAGCCGGGGCGCAACCCGGCCCATCGCGGCGGTCTTCGCGGCGGCCAATCCGTCGCTGGCGACGCGGTTGCCGAACTATCCCGACCCGGTCCAGATCTGGGGGTCGTCACCGACCGACGGGTACAAGGCGATGGTGAACGCCGGCTATGACCTCAGCGACAACGCGACCCTGTATGCGACGCTCAACGTCGGCCACCGCGAGGCCGATCAGAGTTTCAACTATCGTTCGCCGATCTCGGCGACGACGCCCCTGGCCGTCGACAACGGCACGGGGACGCCGGCGACCGGGTCGCCCGGGCGCAACGGCGCCTTCAATCCGATCTTCCTGACCCGGTGCCCGACCGGCAATGCGACCTGCCCGGCCGGTGGATTTGTTCGCGACACCAACACCTACAGCTTCGCCTCCCTCTATCCGGCGGGCTTCACGCCGCGATTCCAGGGCGTGGTCGATCAGCTCTATGGCACCCTCGGCACCCGGGGTGTGGCCGACAGTGGCCTGACCTACGACCTGTCGGCGACCCTGGCCGAGAACTCGCTCGACCTGGCCATGACCCAGTCGCTGAACGCCTCCTACGGCCCGCAAAGCCAGACGGCGTTCAAGTTCGGCAAGCTGACCCAGCGCGAGGTCAACCTGAATTTCGACCTGACCTATCCGCTCGAGGTCGGGTTCGCGAGCCCGATCACCCTGTCGGCCGGCTCCGAATACCGGCGTGAAGAGTACCGACAGGGCGCGGGCGACGAACAGTCGTACGGCGTCGGGCCCTATGCCTCCCAGGCCCTGTATCGGCTCGTCTCGCCGGGCGTCTATGTCCGCGACGGTTCGGCGTCACAGTCGCCGGGGGCCAGCGGTTACGGCGGCACCAGCCCGGCCTCGGCCAAGACCACGTCCCAGATGAACTATGGCCTGTATGTCGGTGCCGAAACCGACGTTACCGAGGCCTTCACGGTCGGTCTGGCCGGACGTTACGAGGACTACGATACCTTCGGCGGCACCTATGTGGGCAAGATCAACGCCCTGTACCGGGTCACCGACACCTTCTCGATCCGCGGGACGGTCGGCAGCGGCTTTCATGCTCCTTCGCCGGGCCAGAACAACACCGAGATCCTGACGACCACCTTCGTCGCCGGGAACCAGGTCCAGATCGGTACCTATCCGGTGACCAGCGCGATCGCCCAATACTACGGCGCCAAGTCGCTGAGCCCCGAGGAATCGACCAACTTCGGCGCCGGCTTCATCTTCAAGCCGAGCCCCGTCCTGACCCTGACGGTCGATGCTTACCAGATCGATGTCGATGAGCGGATCGGGATCAGCCAGTCCTATACGGTGACCGCCGCCGCCATCGCCGCCCAGCCCGCGCTGGCGGCCGTGGGTGTCGACGGGGCCGTGCAGTATTTCACCAACGGCTTCGACACCACGACCAAGGGCATCGATGCCGTCGCCAGCTATCGCACCGAACTGCTGGAAAGCCCGCTGAACCTGACGCTGGCCTACAGCTACAACAAAAGCGAGGTGACGCGGGCCGTCGTGGGCACCATCGACGCGGCCAGGATCATCGACATCGAGAACCTGACGCCGCACCACCGCGCCAATATCGCTGCCAACTGGCAGGTGGGCAGCTTCTCGATCAACGGCCGAGCCAACTACTACAGCAGCTATCTGAGCGAGCAGGACTATCCGGGCCAGGAGTTCGGGGACAAGGTCACGGCGGATCTGGACGTCAGCTACACGCTGCACGACGCCTATACGTTCACGGTCGGGGCCGCCAACCTGTTCGACGAATATCCGGACAAGATCGCGCCGACCACGTCCAACCCGATCTATGCCCTGACCGGAAGCACCGCCGACGGCCAGATCTATCCGCGATCGGGCGGACCATTCGGCATGAACGGCGGCTTCTGGTTCGCCAAGATCAGCGTGAAATACTGAGGGCGGAATCGGCGTCGGCGGGGTCGCATCGCGATCCCGCCGATGAGCCGATCAGGCTGCAGCGCTGACACGACAAGAAAAACGGCGCGGGGATCGCTCCCCGCGCCGTTCCTGTCTGCTTCGATCCTCAGGGATCAGAAGCTGTAGCTGAGTCGTCCGTAGAAGAAGCGGCCGTTGAAGCCGAACGGCGAGAAGCTGGGATAGCCGACCGAGCCCGTGGCACCGTTGATCGTGGTCGGGGTCGCGTTCGGATAGGCGTCGGTGGCATTGTTCACGCCCACAGCCAGGGACACGCCCATCGGGAAGGCGTAGCGGCCTTCCAGATCCAGCAGGCTGGCCCGGCCGGTCTCATAGTCCAGCGTGATGTTGTTGTTGGCCACCAGGATCGAGTCGTAGCTGGTGACGCGCGCGGTAGCGCCCCAACCGCCCAGGCTCCAGTCCACGCTGGCAACGATCTTCTGCTCGGGGGTGCCTTCCTCGAACGACAGGATGTTGGAGCGGTCGAACAGGTAGTTGGGCGAGACCGGGATGGCCAGGTTCGACGGCAGCGGCGGGACCCGCGTCACCTCGGTATTGTTGAAGTTGCCGGCCAGGGTGAAGTCGAAGCGGCCGAAGTCCTGGATGGTCCGGTAGCGGGACACGATGTCGATACCCGTCGTGGTGTTGTTCACCCCGTTCAGGAAGAAGCGGGCACCGGTGACGCCGAAGGGTGCCAGCAGGGCCAGGGTCGCGCTGGTGGTCGCCGCCAGCTGGCTGGGACGGGCGACGCCCAGGGTCTCGGAATAGATGATCCGGTCCTTCACATCGATGCGGTAGGCGTCGACGGTCAGCTCGAAGCCCTCATGCCGGAAGACCGCACCGCCGGAGTAGTTGGTCGAGGTTTCGGGCTCGAGCGGCTTGGAACCCAAGGCGATGGCGATGGGGTCGTTGACCCGATAGCTGCCGTTCTGGGACAGGGTCGTCACCGGCACGCCGCCGACCACCGTGGTGATCAGGTTGGTCGCGACATAGCTGAAGAACTGTTGTTGCAGGGCCGGCGACTTGAAGCCGGTCGAGATCGCACCGCGCAGGGCGAACGACGGCGAGAAGTCATAACGGGCCGACATCTTGCCGGTGAACTGGTCGCCGAAGTCGGAATAGTCCTCGTAACGGCCGGCCAGGCCGAAGCTGAACTGTTCGGAGAACTTGCCTTCCAGGTCGATGTAGGCGCCGACGTTGTAGCGATCGACGTCGACCTCGTTGGCCGGTGCAAAGCCGGGGAAGCCCTGCGAGCCCGAACCGCCGGCGGCGACGGGGCCCTTGTTGTAGGAGGTGGGCTCGCCTGCGTTGACCGAGAAATCCTCGCGCCGATAGGAAACGCCGACCGCCACGTTCAGCGGCTCGTACAGGTTGACCTCGACCTGTTTGACCGCGTCGATGTCGATGGTCAGCTGGCCGTAGCCGAGGCCACCGGCCTTGAACTCACGCTGGGAGGCCGCGCCGTAGGAGGCGTTGAGGCTGTTCAGGACCTCGTAGTCGATCTCGTTGCGGCCATAGCCGGCCGAAATGTCCCAGTCGAAGCCGAGCGCCGGACCCTTGAGGCCGCCGTAGATGTTGTAGTCGGCGATGCTGGCGGCGATGATCGGCAGGAAGCCGTTCGGATAGATGGCCTGGACGTTGTTGGCGTTGTTGAACGCGCGGGCGGTGGCGGCGGATTCCGAATAGCGATCCTGATAACCGCCGAAGGCATAGGCTTCCCAGCCGGCCGACAGCGGCTTGCCGGCGTTGAAATAGCCGGTGTAGGCCTCGGTGTAGGGATCGCCGAAGCGGCCCAGGACGGTGGTCGCATTGCCGCCGTTGACGGCAGCCGGGGCGGCATAGTCGGAGCGGTTGGTGGGCTCACGACGCTGGGCCTCGCCCGACAGGGTCAGGAAGCCGTCGCCGAAGAGGGGCAGACCGATCCAGCCGGCCAGGGAGGTCTGCTCGCCGTCCGACTCCGAATGCTTGCCGCGGCCCGTGGTGTATTCGGTGTCGAACATCCCGTAGTTCAGGGTCAGGCCACCGCCGCTGTCAGCCTGGCGCAGGCGCAGGTTGATGACGCCGGCGATGGCGTCGGCACCGTACTGGGCCGAGGCGCCGTCACGCAGGACTTCCACCGTGCCCAGGGTCACCGAGGGGATGGTGTTCAGGTCAAACGCGGTCGAGCCTCGGCCGAGCGCGCCGTTGACGTTGACCAGGGCACCGATGTGGCCGCGCTGGCCGTTGATCAGGACGAGCGTCTGGTCGGGCGCGAGGCCTCGCAGGGTCGCGGGGCGGACGTGGTCGGAACCGTCCGAGATGGCCGGGCGGGGGAAGCTGAGCGACGGTGCGGTGTTGGCGAGGGCGGCGGCAAGTTCGGTACCGGTGCCGTTGCGGGTCAGGGTCTCGGCCTGGATCACGTCGACGGGCGCGATGGTGTCGAGGCGCGAACGGCCCACGGTGCGGGTGCCGGTGACGACGATCTCTTCCAGGGCGTCGGCCTGATCCGGCTCGGGCGCGGACTGGGCGGAGGCGACCATGGGGATGGCCAGAAGGGCGCCGGCCGAGGCGAACGCCAGAAGAAGGGTGCGGGTGGAACGGATGTGCATGGGCGCCTGACAGACCAGATGTTGAGCCGGCGCCGAATGGCGACGGGGCCGATTGCGGGCTTCCTGAATTGTCGGCGTCGATCGCCGGTTTCGTCCCCGTGGCCGATCTTCGGGGGCGAGAGGCAAAACCTTGCCCGGACTGGCCCCCATGCCGCCCTTGCCTGCAAGCTGGGTCCACGGACGGGGCCGGTCAAGGACGGCTTTCGCGCTTGGCGGTCGTTCGTTGTAAATTTGACATAGAGTCGACGCGCGGCGGACACGAAAAAGGGCGCGTCCGGTCAGGACGCGCCCTTGATCGTATGGACCTTGGGTCCGGTCTTTTTAGGCTTCGGAGCCGAGACCGTCTTGTTGGCCAGCGCCACCTTCGCGCATGTCGTTGGCCTGTTCGGCGGCCAGTTCGCGATCTTCGTCGTAAGCCGACTTGATCACGTCCTCGCCCTTGGCCTGACGTTCGGCTTCGTCGGCCGAGCGGGCGATGTTGATCTTGACCGTGGCGGTGACCTCGGCGTGGAGACGGATCACCACTTCGTGGACGCCCAGGGTCTTGATCGCGGTGTTCAGGACCACCTGCGAGCGTTCGACCTTGCCGCCTTCGGCCTGGATGGCCTCGGCGACGTCGCGACCGGCGACCGATCCGTAGAGCTGGCCGGTTTCGCCGGCCTGGCGGATCATGACGTAGGACTGACCGTCGATCTTGTCGGCGACCTTTTGCGACTCGCCCTTGTTGCGCTCGTTGCGGGCCTCGATGGCGGCGCGGTCGAGTTCAAACTTCTCCAGGTTCTTGGAGGTGGCGCGAAGGGCCTTTTCCCGCGGCAGCAGGAAGTTGCGAGCGAAGCCATCCTTGACGGTGACGACGTCGCCGATGGCGCCGAGGTTCTCGACGCGTTCGAGCAGAACGACCTTCATCTTACTTCACCACATACGGCAGGAGGGCCAGATAGCGGGCGCGCTTGATGGCCTTGGCCAGTTCGCGCTGCTTGATCTGGGACACGGCGGTGATGCGCGAGGGCACGATCTTGCCGCGTTCGGAAATGTAACGCTGGAGCAGCTTGACGTCCTTGTAGTCGATCTTCGGCGCGCCTTCACCCGTGAACGGGCAGGTCTTGCGGCGACGATTGAACGGACGACGGCCGGAACCGCCGGAGCCGGCGGGCGTGCCCGGGACGTTACGGGGAGTAGTGGTATCGGTCATGGTTCTGATCCTTACGCTTCGACCACGGCGTCTTCACGCACGGGACGTTCGCGGTCGCGTTCACGCTCGCGCTCACGACGGGCCAGCAGGGGCGACAGTTCCAGATCGAGTTCCTCGACCTTGACGGTCAGCCAGCGCAGCACGTCTTCGTTGATGCCCAGCTGACGCTCGACCTCGGCCATGGCGGCCGGGGGGGTGTCGATGGCGAGCAGGGAATAGTGCGCCTTGCGGTTCTTCTTGACCCGGTAGGTCAGGTTGCGCAGGCCCCAGTATTCGATCTTGGCCACCGAGCCGCCGCCTGCGACGATGATGTCCTTGATCTGGTCATTGAGGGCTTCGGCCTGTTGCGCGCTGATATCCTGGCGCGACATGACCGTGTGCT
>NZ_JAEMRD010000128.1 GCF_016463485.1 Brevundimonas sp. | reverse complement strand
GAAGCACGCCGACATGCTGATCAAGCGCGTGCTGTTCCTCGACGGCCTGCCCAACATGCAGGACCTGCACAAGCTGGCGATCGGCGAGAACGCCATCGAATGCCTGAACGCCGACCTGCGTCTCGAGATCGGCGGACGTGAGACCCTGATCCCCGGCATCGCCCAGTGCGAGGCTGCCGGTGACTACATCAGTCGCCAGATCCTGACCGCCATCCTGGCCGACACCGAGGAGCACATCGACTTCCTCGAGACCCAGAACATCCTGATCGCCCAACTCGGCGAGCAGAACTATCTGCAGTCGGCGATGACGGAAATCAGCCCCGACAAGTCCGCCACCGGCAACTGAGCGGAACCCGTCCGGTCCCGGTTCATTAGCGAGGTGGGACAGGCTGGGAGTGCGACCATGACCGATATCGACGACGTCTTCGAGGATCTGAGCGACCGGGCGACCGACCTGCTCAACGCCGAGGGTCGCAGCACGGGCCACGTCGTCGGCGGGATCATCGTCACGGTCGGTTTCGCCCTTCTGGCCACGGCCCTCGCGTCGCGCACCCCGACCCAGCCCCGCACCGACAGACAGCTGCGCCATCGTTCGGCCCCGGTGCTGGAACGGCCGCGCGGGGCCTTCAGTCTGGTCCTGCCGGCCGTCTTTTCGGCGACGACTCTATCGGCCGTCCGCGTCTGGAACGCCCCCACCAGCCGGAACCGCTCCCTGGCCATGGGTCTGTGGTTCGCTGCGCAGACGGTGAACGCCGTCTGGCTGGGCCTGCGTCCTGCGTCCCGGCTGGGCCAGGTCGCCGCCGCCGTCTCCTCTGCCGGCCTCGCCGCCGCCTTCGCCTTCGAGGCGCGCAGGCTGGACGACAGCGCCGGCAAGCTGGCCGCCCCCACCGGCGCGGGCGTCCGTTTCGCCAACTTCATCGGCCGCAAGACCGAACATCGCACCGGCACCACCCTCCACTGACGGTCCGGCCGCCTTGGCAATCGCTACGTGTGGGGCCAAGATGCACCGCGCAGATCGGGAGCGGGCGATGCGATTGAAACTTCTGGCCTTCACAGCCGCCGCTGTCTGCCTTGCCGGGCCAGCCGCCGTCGCCGATGCGACCGCTGACGCCGCCGCCCTGGCCCTGATCGAAAACCCCCAGGTCTGCGGTCGCGCCGGATCGGCGATGACCACCGACCCCGTGACCGCCATGGTCATGGTCCCCGGCTTCGGCCCGGCCACCTATGCCGTCGATGCGACGCCCGAGGCCCAGGCCTGGTTCGACCACGGCGTCCGCCTGCGCTGGGCGTTCGAGCACACCGAGTCCGTCCGCGCCTTCCGCAAGGCCCGCGCCCTCGATCCGACCTGTGGCATGTGCGCCTGGGGCGAGGCCTGGGCCCTGGGGCCGAACCTCAACGGTGGGGGCAATGACGACGCCTCAGTCCGTGCCGCCCTGACGGCCGCCCGTGACGCCCGCCGTCTGGCCCGCGACGCCACCCCGCTCCAGAAACAGATGATCGACGCCCTGATCCAACGGTACTCGGGCTTCAAGTCGAGCCGCAGCCGGCGGTTCGCCCGCGCCATGGACCGGCTGGCCCTGCGCAACCCGACCGATCTGCTGGTCGCCTCGACCACCGCCGACGCCTGGATGCTGAACGCCGACGCATGGTGGGATGACCAAGGCAAGGCCGCCGATCCGGGCATTACCCGCGCCATGACCATCCTGGAACAGACCCTGGACCGCGCGCCCGACGATCCCGGTGCGATCCACCTCTATATCCACCTGACCGAATGGTCGGACGACCCGCACAAGGCCATTCCCTATGGTGAGCGACTGGCGCGGCTGACGCCGGGGGCCAGCCACCTGGTCCACATGCCGTCACACACCTACTACCGGGTCGGCCGCTATCGCGACGCCATGCGCTCCAACGTCGAGGCCGTGGCCCTCGACCGCAAATATGTCGAGCTGGCGAACTCGCCGAACGGCATCCACGGCAAGCCCCTTCACGCCCACAACATCCATTTCGGCATGGGCGGGGCCCTGATGGCGGGCGGGGCGACCGACGGCCTGACCCTGGCCGACAGCTTCCTGTCGACATACCCGGACATTGCGCCCGACAACGCGTGGCGCCAGCTGATGGCCAATGACGCCTACGCCATCTACGGCCGGTTCGCCGATCAGGACAGGGTTGCAGCGCTGAAGGAACCGCCCGCCGCCAACACCCTGCTGCGCACCGCCTGGCGCTATGCCCGGGGCGAGGCCGCCGCCCGCCGCGGCGACGCCACGGCCGTCCGCGAGGAAGCCGAGGCCATGGCCACCCTGCGCGCCGCCATCCCCGACACCGCCCCCCAGGCCAAGGACATCAAGGACTTCATCGAACTGTTCCAGAAAGTGCTGGAGGGTCGCGCCGCCATGATCGCGGGGGAGCACCCGGCCGCCATCGCCGCCTACGCCCGCGCCGCCGCCATCCAGGCCCAGGATAGCGAAGGCGGCGACCCGCCCATCATCTGGTACCCCACCCGCCGTAGCCTCGCCGCCGCCATGCTCGCGTCCGGTGACGCCGCCGGTGCCAAGGCCAAGATCGAGGAACTCCTGAAAGACTGGCCCGCCGACCCCTACAGCTATTTCGTCCTCGCCCAGGCCGAGACGGCGCTCGGGGACACCGCCGCGGCTGCGGAGGCCATGCGCCAATCGCGCGTGGAGTGGATCGGCGGAGAGATGACGCTGGGGCTGGCGTAACGATGACGATGCGGGGGATGCGCAACTCCGCAGACCTCAAGGCTGGTTTGGGGCTTCAAGCGTACGGGTTCGTCGCCGCGACTCTTGCCCTGACGGTGCTGGGCACAACAGTCATCGTGCGTCAGCTCGACAAACTTACGAACCCCTTTTTTCCACCAACAATGCTTGAAGATGATGCCGACCGCAGCAAGGCGCGGGTCGGGTCCGGTCGGCCGCTGATCGATGCGTTCGAGGAAGATTCCTACGCCGGTGTTTGGCGGGGCATGAGAGAACCCTCGCTCTATCAATGGTCGAACCCCCCCCCCACCGACTTGGTCAAAGCCATTCGCTTCACCTGGGTTCCGAGCTTTCATCGTCCCATCGTCGTTCGGATCGATTGGCTCGTAGGGGGCGCTGTTCGATTGACAACCGTCCGCGCCGAGGGAACCGGATGGGGCGATCGAAACAAGGGGGATGGGAGGCGGGTCGTCCGAATGTTGAGCCCCTCGGAGAGGATAGCTCTCGCCGAAGTGATGACATCCACCCAAGCCTTTAGCGGTCCTGACGAAGGCCTACTTGTCGGCCCTGACGGATCGAACTGGATTTTCGAGGCGACGGCACCGAGAATTTATCACTACGAGGCCGAATGGAGCCCGCAGGGCCAGCGAAGGGAAGCCGGCCTCTTCATGCTCGGCCTGACCGGCTGGAACCTCGAACCCATCTACTGACTACTTAGCCGCGTCGATCGCCCGCGCGACGTCCTCCGGTGAAATCCCCGCCGTCATCTTGCCGTTGATGATGAAGGTCGGCGTGCCCGTCAGCTTGAACAGCAGCGCAGTCGTATGGATGTCGGCGATGTGGCGGTTGGTCTCGGGCGCGGAGATGTCCGCCTTGGCCCGCGCAAGATCGACACCGGCGGCGAGCAGCACCGCGTCCACACTCTCGATCGTCAGGGCCCGTTCCGCCATCAGCCCCTCATAGACTTCCAGATATTTGCCCTGCTTGTTCGCCGCGATGGCAGCGCGCGCGGCATACTGCGACACCGGCGGACCGTCGCCCCGGTCCAGGATCGGCCAGTCCTTGAACACGAACCGCACGTCCGATCGCGACCGCACCAGCCTCAGATAGTCGGGGGCCACCGCCTTGCAGCCCGGACAGCGGAAGTCGAAGAACTCGATCACCGTGACCTTCGCATTCTCCGGGCCCACGCTGGGGTCGGCGGGGTCGGGGCGCAGGAAGGCGGGGTTGGCGGCGATGGCGGCGTTGGTCTGGGACACGCGGGCCAGGTCCTCATTGGCCTGACGCGCCGTCACCGCCTCGTCCAGCACCTCGGGGTGGGCCAGCAGATAGGCCCGGACCCTCGATCCGAACAGGTCGGGCGACACATAGGGCACCGCCGCGAAGCCGAGCGCGATCACCGACACCACCAGCGCCAGCACGCTGCGCCCCGACAGCCAGCGCATCAGGGCGGGCCGCGTGGACGTGGTGCCCGGCTCGGCGGGGGGAAGGTCGTCGGTCATTCAGGGTCCGTCGGGATCAGGTGGCCGGGCTGGCGGAGGGGCGCGGCGGCGGCAGGCTCAGTGTCGGGTTGGCCGGCTCGATCGTCGACGGCCGACGCCGCGCGTCGCGGGCGTCCAGGTCGTTGACGTCCTGCATCGTCGCCCCGGAAGCCAGCACGATATCCATCGCCCGCCGCCATTCGATCGAGCGATTGTCCAGCAACGGCCGGGCCCTCAAGGCGAACTGCGTCGCCTGCTGGTCGTCGCCGACCGCGAACCAGTATTCGGCCGAGGCCAGCCGCGCCTCGCCCTCCTTGCCCTGGCTGGCATAGGCCTGGCTCAGAAGACGCCAGGCCAGGGTGTTATCGTCCTCGCGCGCCACCGCCCGCTTCAGCTCGTCGATAGCCCGGTCCAGATTGGCCGGGTCGTTGGTCTCGATCAGGGCGTGGGCCAGGTTGACTCGCAACAGGGGCGCATCGGGCTTCAGAGACACGGCCTTCTCATGGGCCCCGATAGCGTCGGCGGGCTTGCCGTCCTCGAACAGGATCTGGCCGCGCAGTTCCCACAGATACGGATCGTCCGGCTTCTCGGCCAGCAGGGCATCCACCCCGGCGATGGCCCGGTCGGTCTGGCCGTCGCGGTAGTATCCGATGGCCCGCGCATAGCGGCTGGGGTAGTCCGTCGCAGACGCCGGATAGTCGCGCAGGGTCGCGTTCGGCGGGTCCATGAAGGCATGGATCTTGGCCAGGATCAGGGCGTGCTGCGCCATCCGCTCCGGGCTGTCTGCGTGGTTATAGTGGCTCATCGCCTCGACCGGCCGACGCAGGGCCTCGATCCGCTGTCCCGACAGGGGGTGGCTGCGGAAATAGGGATAGCGCCGGGCGTCCGAAAACACTTCCTGCGACCGGAAATTCTCGAAGAAATCGACCAGCCCCTTGCCGCTTTCGCCCGCGGCTTCCAGCGCCCGCGCACCGGAGATGTCGGCCTCGCCTTCCTGGCTCTGCATGTAGCGCAGCGCGCCCAGGGTGCCGAAATACTGGCTGTTGGCCATCAGCATGGCCCCTGCCCCCGGCTGCCCGACGGCAGCGGCCAGCGCGCCCAGGGCCATGGTCATCAGGAACGGCTGCATCCCGGCGTTCGACGCGCCGTCCCTCAGCAGGTGGCGGTTCTTGATATGCCCGGCCTCGTGCGCGACGACGCCCAGCAGTTCGTTGGCCGTGTCCGTCTCCAGGATCAGCCCGGTGTTCAGACCCATGATCCGGCCCCGCAGCGCGAACGCGTTCAGGCTGGGGTCATTGATCAGAAGGACCTCGACCTCTTCGGGGTTCAGCCCCATGGCCACGAAGACCGGGTCCGACCATTCGCGGATGATGCCCTCGATCTCGGTGTCGCGGATCGCGCTCTGGGCCGAGGCTTGCGTCGGAACCGTCAGGGCGATCGCGATCGCGGCCAGACCGACGCCGAGCTTCGCCGTTCGCCGATGCACGACGGTCAGGGACGATGCGAGGCGCGCCAGTCGGTTCAAGCAGAACTCCCTATTTCGCGCCGGCGGGTTCCGGCGACGGGATCGGAGCGCGACGCTGGCCCGGATCAGTGACCCTTTTGCGGCGACGCGCTCCGTCTCGTTCTATCTAGGCGCAGCTATTCAGCGACGCCACCATCCGCGCTTGGGCTTCTCGGGGGGTGCGGCGATCTGGGCCGGATCATTGGCGATGATCGCCGACAGGTCCGCCTCGGGCTTCGGGGCCGGGGCGTGGACCGTCAGTTCGGGTTCGACGTGGACCGGCTCAGGCTCGCCCACCGGCTCCGCTTCGACCTCAACCGCCGCTTCGGCCTGAGCCTCGACGACCTCTTCGACCCGTTCGGCCTCGGCCTCGGCCGGGGAGACGTCCAGCTCGACGGGTTCGCCGACCGGCTCGGCCTCGTTGGGCTCGACGCCGGTGTCCAGATCGACATCCAGCGTCGCCGCCGAGGCACTGGCGGGCTTGCGCCGCACACGCCGGCGCTGCGGCTCGGCCGGAACCGCCGGAGCGTCCGGATCGGCATCGGGCGACACCATCACGGCCATCGGCGAGTCGGGCGAGCCGTCGGCCGGCATCCCCTCGTTGGTGGCGCGCGCCTCGACCTTCAGGTCATGCGGCTGGGCCGTGCGCTCGCCGCGACCACGTCCGCGACGACGCCGACGCGAACGTCCGCCGTCACGATCGCCGGCGATCTCGCCCTCGGGCCGCTCACCGATCAGTTCCTCGACATCGGCGGCAGGACCGTCGGAGGCCATGGCCGGAGCCCGCTCGGCGCGCGGCTCGGGGTTGATCGGGTCGAACCAGACATAGGGGTCGTTCAGGTCGGGCGTGCGGCCGCGCACCCAGAAGAAGGAGCCCGCGCCATCGCCGTCCTCACGGACGCGACGCCCGCCACGACGCCCGCGACGACGGCGACGACCGGCTTCGGAGTCATCATCGTCGTCGCCGGTGACCAGGGTCGGCGCCTCGACAGCCTCGGCGTCGCCGACCACGGCGACCTCCTCGTCACGACGTCCGCCGCGACGGCGCTTGCGACCCCGGCCACGATCGCGGTCACGACCGCCCTCGACCCGTTCGGCCCGCTCGCGCGGCGCATCGTCGTCCCCATCTTCGCGGTCCAGCTGGACCTCGTCCTCGTCGTCGACGATGTCGTCATCGTCCTCGTCTTCGTCCTCGTCGTCATAGGCGCTGTCGTCGAAGTCGTCGTTCAGGTCGATGCCCTCGGCCGGGTTGACGACGACGAAGTCCTCGTTGGTCTCCGTGCGCTCGATGGCGCTGTCGCCCTGGCCCAGGCTATCGTCGATCTGGATGATGACGGCCAGACCCCGCCGCTCCAGCAGGCGCTGCAGATAGTCGCGCTTGTGGTTCAGGATATACAGCGCCACGGCGGTCGAGACGCGCAGGTTGATCGACCCCGCCCCGCCCCGGCCTGCCTCGATGTCCACGGCACGCAGCACCATCAGCGCGGCACTCTCGGCCGAACGGACGCGACCCGCGCCCTGGCAATGCGGACAGATTTCGGTGGCGCCTTCCAGCACGCCCAGACGGCGACGCTGACGGCTGATCTCCATCAGGCCGAACGGCGAGATACGACCCATCTGGATGCGGGCGCGGTCTTCCGACAGGGCGTCCTTCAGGATGCGTTCGACGGTCCGGTTGTTCTTGGACTCGTCCATGTCGATGAAGTCGATGACCACCAGCCCGGCCAGGTCGCGCAGGCGCAGCTGGCGGGCAGCCTCGACGGCGGCCTCGCAGTTGGTCTTGAACGCGGTCTGTTCGACGTTGCGTTCCTTGGTCGCCTTGCCCGAGTTGACGTCGATGGCGACCAGGGCCTCGGTCTGGTTGATCACCAGATAGCCGCCGGACTTCAGGGTCACCACCGGCTGATGGATGCCGGTCAGGACCTCCTCGATGCCGTTGGCCGCGAACAGGGGCCGCGAACCCTGGTACAGGTGAACCTTCTTCGCCTGCGAGGGCATCAGCACCCGCATGAAGTCTCGCGCCTCCTTGAACCCCTCGACGCCTTCGACCTGGATGCCGTCGAAATCCTTGTCGAACATGTCACGCACGGCGCGGCGGACGAGGTTCTCTTCCTCATAGATCAGGGACGGGGCGTTGGACGCCAGGGTCGTCTCGCGGATCGTCTCCCACAGGCGCAGCAGATATTCGTAGTCGCGTTTGATCTCGGCCTTGGTGCGTTTGGCGCCCGCCGTGCGGATGATCAATCCCATGCCGCGCGGCACGTCCAGCGCCGCCGCCGCCGCCTTCAGCCGCTTGCGGTCCGACGCCTGGGTGATCTTGCGCGAAATGCCGCCGCCCTTGCCGGTGTTGGGCATCAGCACGCAGTAGCGACCGGCCAGCGACAGCCAGGTGGTCAGGGCCGCGCCCTTGCCGCCCCGCTCGTCCTTGACGACCTGGACCAGCAGGATCTGGCGGCGCCGAATGACGTCCTGGATCTTGTAGCGCCGCATCAGGCGACGCTTCAGGCGTTCCTCCTCGGCCATCCCGCCTTCGGAATCGCCGTCGTCGGAGTCGCGGGCGTGCTCGTCGTCCTGGTCGTCGTCAGCCGACGCGGCCTCGGCCATGATGGCTTCGCGGTCGGCGGCCGGGATCTGGTAGTAGTCGGGGTGGATCTCGTTGAAGGCCAGGAAGCCGTGGCGATTGCCGCCGTACTCGACGAAGGCGGCCTGCAGGCTGGGCTCTACGCGCGTGACCTTGGCGAGATAGATGTTGCCGCGAAGCTGGCGCTTCGTCTTGGATTCAAAGTCGAATTCTTCGACCTGGCGTCCGTCCACGATCGCGACGCGGGTTTCTTCCGCGTGCGCTGCATCGATCAGCATTGTCTTTGACATTGAAGGAGTCTCTCTGGCGCGCTCTGCCGGTCCGTTGAAGGACAAGGGCGGCTCGCCGAATGGGATTGCAGGCCAGGGCGAGCGTCTTCCCGTCGAGTCTCTCGACGATGGCCGTTTCCGGCCGGATGGGAGCGCAGGCGAAAAGGCCCATGGATTCAGTCGGTCCTGGACCCGGACGCGCCGTGATAGAGGCAGCGTCGCGAGGCCCGGTCTTCGATCCGTCGGCGCGAACGCCGGCCGGGTCTAGGATAGGTGAAAGTCGAAGCCGGCGGAGGTGGACGCGTCGGGGCCCGATCAGATCGGCCGACGCGGACTTTTCCGCGAGCAGACAAAGCATAGGCACTGTCAGGGGATAAGGAAAGGCGAACGTCGCCAATCTGTCGCCCTGCGCCCGTCGCTTAACGCATTCCACACCGCCCTCTGTCATCGTGGCCCCAACAAAGAAGGTGGGTGTCCGTCAGAATGTACGGTCGGTGGCGTTCCGAAATCGCACGGTGGGGGGCTCGCGAGTGGGCCATGACCGCCATGGCCCTGGTCGTGCTGTGCGCCGGCCTGTTCGTCGGCGGCCGCGGTTTCGCCGGTGCGGCGGCCGATGTCCTGCGCGTGAGATTTGGCGGCGATGCCGAGCGGACCCGGGTGGTCGTCGACCTGGGCGGCACGGCGCGCGGCGCGGTGGTCGAGACCGGGTCTGACGGCCGCGTCGTCCTGACCCTGTCCGGCGTCGCGCCCCGGCGCAACCTGTCGGGTGCCGGCTCCGGTCTGGTGCGCGGATATGAGGTTGATGCCGTCGGCACCGCCTCGCGCCTGGAACTGCAACT
>NZ_JAEMRD010000127.1 GCF_016463485.1 Brevundimonas sp. | reverse complement strand
CGTGTCGCCAACATAGCCTAGCGCCGGATCGCGCCGCGGATCATAGACCCGCATGCCCCGGAGCTCGAACTTGAAGGTAGGATGTCCCTGGGGCCAGACCTTCTCATCGAAGCGGTAGGTCACCCAGACGTGGGCCTGACCGACATGCAGGTCATCGGCCGTCCAGGCCCCGCCTGAGTTTTCGATGACATAGGCGGGCGGGGCCGATCCCTCGGCCGAGGCATTGAAGAAGTCGAGGGTCAGGGCGCCGCCGAACCCGGCCTGCACCCCGTTCCCGGCGAACTCATAGCCCTGTTCGTCGACGATCACCGCAAACAGCTGGTCGATCGCGTGGTCCGCGATGGTGATACACCGGGTGACATAGTCGGTGCCGTATTGGCCGCCCCAGTTGAAGGCGTCGTCCAGCGACCCGCCGGTGACGCAGACGCCGAACACGAACTCGCGCGGGACCTCGCCCAGGGACATCTGGGTGACGCTGGCCTGGCGTTCCTGCAGGGCGGCCTTGTTCTTCCCGCTCAGGGCGCCGCTGATCTTGCCCAGCGCCAGACTGGCCACCGAATAGAGCACGCTGTTGACGACGAAGGTCGCGACGGCGGCCGCTGTCGTGCCGGCGGTGAAGACCGTCCCCACGATCGCGGCCGTGATCGGATCGGCCTGCGCCGCCATCGGGGCGCCAAACACGAAAGCCAGCGCGAGGGCGCTGGCGAGAAGGAACCGTTGAACTGTCACGTCAGATCGTCCAGGCCCGGATCATGGCGCTGCGCGGCAGCCGGACCTGGCCGCGCTCCGGATGCAGGCCGACGACGGTGTCGCCTTCCACAAGGACAAGGGTGCTGTCGTCGGTCAGGCCGCCGTCGCCGCGCTGGGCCAGGGTGACCGGGATCTCGGTCATCACCTCGCTGACCGCATTCGCCATGCCGCCGTGCCGCGCCAGGACCCGCCGGGCGCCGCGCCGGGTCGTCCACTCGCTCGTGAACCGGCCCAGCGGGTTGATGCCCGTGACGGCTTCGACGCCGCCGGCGAAGAACCGGGCGCAGTCCTGTGTCCGGGGCTCGGGGCCATAGCCGAAGGCCCAGGCCTCGCGGGCCTCGAGATAGGCCGGCAGGGCGTTGGGATTACGCAACATTGGTCGCCTCCCCAAGTCCGCCGACGCCGCCCGCCGAGCTGCCCGAGGCGAAGGCCGACGACGCCCGTTCCGGCGGACGGCCGCCCCAGTAGATGGGCTTCTGGGCCGCATAGGCCACGCGCTTCAGCGCGCCGTCCGTCGGCGAGATCAGGCGCTGGTCCGCGTCGCTGCGCATCCGTTCGGATCGCCGGCCGAGGCCGCGCGCAGGGCCCTCGATGCCCAACCTCAGGACGGCGGGGCCACCGGGACGATCCTCGGTCGGCGCGGAATCCACCCGACCGCGCAGATAGACCGAGGCCTGCAGCAGGGTGCGACCCGAGCCGTCGAAGATCAGGCGCCAGATCACCACGGGCACGCCGCGCAGCTGGCGCACGTCCAGGGCGGCGGCGACATCGGGATCCACACCCGACAGGATCAGCTCGGCGCCCTGCGCCTGACCGCCGAGGGTTCCTGAGGAGACCGAGATCAGTCCGCGATCGCCCAGCCCCAGAAAAGCTTGCTCGTCGATGACCTGAAACCCGTGCCCGCCCCAGAAGCGGGCGGGGTCGGGCAGGCCGAACCGCACCGCGCCGGAGACGATCGCGGTTCCATCCGCCAGAGCGGCCAGAGCCTCGCTGCTGAAGGTTTTCATGCCAGCAACTCCTGGACCGCGACGACCGACCCGCCGCCGCTGTGCAGGGTGTCGAGCTCGCCGAGTGAAGTTTCCTCGGGCGTCAGGCGCATCACGCAGTCGGGTCGGTCGAGGAAGGCGACGGCGCCTTCCGGGACCAGACCGGGCAAGGGCGGCTCGACGGACAGCCCGGTGATCGCGCCCGCGCCGCTGGCCGTGGCCGGTTCGACGACCCGGACCAGCGCACGGCGTGCGCCGCCGCCGGTCGTCCAGCGAAACCCGACATAGTCCCTCAGGGTCAGCGGAAGGCCCGCCGGCAGGCCCGACAGGGCCAGCACGTCGCCGGCTGTGTTGACCGACCAGCTGGTGGCGGATCCATCGAACGCCCCGCCCCCGGCGCGGCTCAGGCCGGCGAACCCCGACGGGAAGGCCTTGGGATAGGGTCGCGACAAGTCATAAGCGAGGAAGGTCCGCTGTGACCCGCGCAGGGAGTCGATGAAGGCGATCCACTCTTCGGTCTCGTCCGCCGTCGTATTGGCCAGTGTCAACGACATGCGCCAGCGCGGCAGGCCCAGGGTGACGCCGCCCGACCGGCCCTGGACCGTCGGCGAGGTCCGATCGACGCGATCGATGCGGAAGGCCTGGCTGTCCACGCCGCCGGACGGCATTGCACGCGGGAAGGTCAGGGCCATGGGGTCTCCCGCTCAGTGAGCTAAGGGCAGGGCGAGGCCGTCAGAGCTGGCGGCGGGCCTGGGCGTCGGAAACGGCCTGGACCACGTTCGACCGGAAGTTGGCCTGTTCGGTCGCCAGCTGACGGCGCAGGGCGTCGATCTCCGGACCGGACCCGTCGACGCGGATGTTCGGGGCATAGGTCGCGGTGACGGTCACGCCGCCGACCCCGGCGCCGCCGGCCGGGCCCGCCAGATCCTGGACCATCTTCGCCGTCTCGGCCGCGCTGGTGACCTGTCCTTGACCGCCGAGCATCAGCAGCTCCGGCCCGTGCTCGGCCATCCGATAGGCGAACCCGGCCCGGACATCCCCGCCGGGAGCCCGGCCGGTCTTGCCGAAGGCCCCGGCGGCGCCGACACCGACGGGGTTACCCCCGCTCAGCAGGCTGGCGCCGAAACCCAGCAGGCCCGACAAGAAGCCGCCGCCGGATTTCCCGCCCCCTCCGCCGTTGCCCATCATGCTGAAGAGGGCGTTGAGCGCCCCGTCCAGCAGCCGTTCCTTGATCCGGTCGCCGATGTATTCCCCGATCCGGCCGTCCTCGATCGCCTGCACGACCTCGCGGCCATAGGAGTTGAACTGGTCGCGAAGGCGCTCCTGTTCGTCATGGTCGAACAGGGCGACCTGTCCGTCCTGACGCCGGCGGAGGGAGGCCAACTCCTGCTGTTCGTCTTCGTCGATAAGACCATCGGCGCGGGCAGCGGCTTCCTTGAGTTTGAGTTCAAGGGCCTGTTCCGCCAACAGGACTAGGCGGCCGGCTTCGTAGCGTTCTCGCGCCGTGCCGACCATCTGCTCTTGGATCGCGAGGAGGTCGATTGCGTCTTCAGCCGCGACCGTCTCGCGTTGAAGCTGGCGCGCGGCCATCGCCTCGCTCAAGATCTCGTCTGCCGCCCGGCGCTGCAGGCGATCCGACTCCTTGTCGAGCAGTTCGACCTCTTCCAGGATCAGCTTCGTCGCGTCGTCCATCGCCCCGGCTTGCGTCAGCTGGGCGTACAGAGCCTTTCGCTTCGCATCGCGTTCCTGGATGTCCAGCGCCAGCATGCTGATCGCCATCTGGGCACGATCTTCTGCAGTATCCCCACCCCAGCGCAGTCGTGCCGTCGCCCGCCTGGCGGCCAACTCCTCGCGGGTCACCTGATCCAGCAAACTGTCCCGCTCGCGCTGACGGCGCTCGGCTTCGGAGGCGGCGCGGGAACTTGGGGAACGCCTATCAGTAGGGGGATCGTCTAGGTCGCTACCGGGGCGTCGCCGGGGGCGGCCGTCTGGGTAGGCTAGCTCCTCCATCGAGGCCGTGACCGCATCCACGGACAGGCCTGAAGGGATACGGTCGCGATTTCGCACCCAAGGCAGGTTGTCGGTGAAGTCACCGCCGATCGCGCGCCCTACATTGTTGATGAAACTCGTGCTCTGCCGTTCCTCATCATTCTTTCGCTTCGCAACATTGTAGCGTTCAATGAAGTCGTTGAGGGCGTCGAGGGCATCCACCAGACCTTGGACCAAGGTGAGTACCTCGTCCGACAACCCGACAAACGCCGACTTTAGCTGAACGTCCACGATATGGCTCATCGTCTCGAACTGCTGATTGGCATCCGCCCCCTTCTTCACCAGCTCTTCGCTCATCGTGTAGCCGATATCTAAGGCCCGCTGGCGAAGCTCCTCCATGGCCGCCACGCCCTCACGGGCGAGAGGAAGCATGGCACCGAGCCCGATCTTGGAAGCCACTGCGGTCCGCTCGGTTTCCTTGTTCAGCCCAGCGACGCTATCAATGACGTCGTCCAGCGCCTCTTCGGCGGTGCTGTAGCCGGCGAGTTGTTCCTTCGTGAATCCCAGGCGTTGAAACCATTGCAGCGCACGCCCGCCTGCTTGTGCCTCGCCCAGCTTTTGGGTGAACGATTCAATCGCGGCGTCAGCATCTTCGGCCGAACCGCCGACAGCGGTCATGGCGTATCTGTATTGCTGAAGGGCCGTCGTGCCGATCGCGAGCTTCTGTGCGGCGTCGTCGATCTCATCAGCGAACGCCATCGCCTCGCGGGCCTTCCCAAGCCCGATGACGAGTCCACCCATCGCCGCAGCAGCCGCGACCCCGGCGAAACCAAATGCAGACAGGGCTACGCCTGCGCTCCCCGTTCGACCTGCGAGACCTTCGATTCCTTGTTTGGCCTCTCCAACACCAAGTGACAGGGCACGGATTGCCGGATTTGCCGCACGCTGCCCTAGGGCGATCTCCGCCCACATCTTCTTGCCGCTGTCGGCGATTTGATCGAAGCCGCGCCGGACGACCTGGCCGCCCTCGATGAAGATCCGGATGCCGACGCCGCCGCGCCCCGCCGTCGTGTCGCTCATTGCTGGCCTCCAAAATCTGCGAAGGGGCGCTCCTCACGGAACGCCCCTCCTCCCTGCCCAGCCATGACATGCCACTACCAATGACCTGCCGCGCCGAACCACGCCCTTCCGGGCCCAGCCGTGCCTAGGACTGAGTTACCTCGACCGAAAATCGTCCAAACTTGGGACGCCAATCGCCGAGGCCCACCTGATCTCCGCTTACCCGCACCCATTTCTGGACTTGGCTGGCGTTGATCAGATCGCTGTTGAACTGAACGACGGCGATCGCCGACCAGTGTCGAAAGATAGGACGTGTCCGCATCACCCGGGCCTGTCCGACACGGGCGGGAACTCGCAGACGGAACTGCTCGTCAGCCCACAGCTCTTCCGGCGTTTCAGGGCCCTCGAAACCGAGAGCCAGATGTTCCTCGATCAGCAACGCCGCCACGGCCGCCTTGCCCTCCTTGCTCTTCCGGGCCCCGCCGACCAGACATGCCTCCATGGCCTCCGACGGGATGCACGGCTGCTTTTCGTCGTTGACCCACAAGCCGCCCAGGAACTCCAATCGGGCCAGTTCTTCATGGTCGGCGTCGGATTTGAGGCGGCGTCCAGCCACTTCCTTCATAGCTTTTGAGAACGGGCTCAGCGGATCGGCCAACTGGCCGTTGTGCATCAACAGGGGTGCAACGCCGGTGAGCGTCAGTGTCAGGGGTTTCCACATGGGTTGTCTCGATCAGAGCGGCGGGCGCGGTGCGCTTCGCCGCCGTCGGTTGAAGTTCGTACCGGGCCGGGCGGCGTTCGACCGAATGGAACGCCATATGGCAGCGCCGACACAGCGTGGTCAGATCATCGACCGTCTCTTCGCCCAGAACGTCTGGGTAGCGACGATGATGGACGTTGAGACCCTCGCCGCTAGCGCACAGACGGCAGCGATAGCTGTCTCGCGTGAGCGTCTGCTCTCGTAGTTCACGCCATCGACGCGATCCGAGATAGGCCTCGTAATTCACGAGGTGCGCTGGGCCTTCAATAAATCGTGCAGGTCGGCGGGAATGAGGGCCCATACCCAAGGCCGCTCAAATCTCACAACATTCTCCGGCAGGGGCTGACCTGGAATGGCCCCAGGACTGGGAAACGGCGCACGCCGCTTCGTTGGAAACGGGATAATTGTGGTATCAGCAGCCGTAGCCATGACGTGATCTCCGATCGATCCGTTGCGGTTAGGGCCGGCTGGGACGTTGCTGCTTCCCGCCGGCCTGCAACTCTGATATCAGGGTTGTTAAGATGACGCAAGAAACTTTGATACCAAAGAAACGGCGGGGGCCCGTACCAACTGGCCAAGGCACGCCGGTCATGGTCCGCCTGCAGCCAGCGCTATTGGAAGCCGTCGATAAGTTTATCGCGGAAGAGCTGGCGGGAAACGCGTCACGGCCGGAAGCGGTGCGGCGTCTAACAGCTGAAGCGTTGGAAAAGCTCGGGCTTCTCAGGCTTTCAGATCAAGGCTAGCGGCCTATCTGATCAAGCGCGAACAACCCAACGGCAAACTCCCATGCGCCATGGACCAAGCCAGCTCCGACCGTGA
This sequence comes from Brevundimonas sp., assembly GCF_016463485.1. Taxonomy (GTDB): domain Bacteria; phylum Pseudomonadota; class Alphaproteobacteria; order Caulobacterales; family Caulobacteraceae; genus Brevundimonas. Next base: position 3,101 of record NZ_JAEMRD010000127.1, on the reverse strand, counting down.
AGCCGACACCCGCGATGACCGCGAACATCAGCACTTGGGCGGGCTTCAGCTTCTGGTGCATCGGTCGCTCCCTATGGCGTAAAGCTAGTTCCGATTCTCAACCTCTGCCACCCCCTGGTTCTAGGTCTTAGGCTTAAGCTTTTTCCGCGCCTCTGACCTGACGGCGGCGGCGAGGGCCGCGGGCTCGAAGGTGTCGATCAGCGTTTCGACGATCCAGCCGTCGATCCCCTCGAGGCGCGCCCGCACGGCCGCACGATCGACGCGGCGGGGCGTCATACCGCCCCCGGTCCAGCCGCCAGCCCGGCTGACAGCAGACCAGACGGCCGCGCCCTCGGTCGTTCGGCAGGCATGCTCGATTTGAGGACAGAGCCGGCCCTTGGCGTCGGGCCGGCCCGATGCGCAGGGCTGGTTCAGCTTGCGGCAGTTGCCGCAGAACTCGGGGGTCACGCCGTCGTCCCGACCCCCGAAGAGCCAGTCGGCGAGACCCCTGAGGGCTTTCCCTCGATAGCGAGGATCCGCGCAGCCTTGTCGAGTTCCGCGGTCACCTGGCTGCTGAAGTGCTCGTCCAGCATCAGGACTTCAATCACATCGCGATGGACCGGCGCTGGCTTTCGATCTTCACCTAGGATTCCCGTCCAGCTGTCGATTCCCTTGACCCCGCATTCGACGGCGCCCACCCACATCGCGACCCCCGTGAGAAACCGGGCGTAAGAGATGGGGTCGGTTTCCTTTTTCCGCTTCCAGGCCTTCAGCTTGCCTTCGGGGAGAAGGCCGTGCTCGATCAGCAGGGGCAGCAGTTTCGACTCGTCCTGGATGATCGCCTGGGCGGCCTGCTGGGCCTCGGCGTAGTCGGGGGTCGTCAGCCGCCGCAGGGTGACGGTGACGCCGGCGTAAGCGCCGGTGAGCGGTACGGTGACCGGCTCCCGGATGAGGGAGACGACGATCTGCCTGTCAGACATGGCGGGCTCAGGCCGTCGCGTAGCTGGCGACGTCGTTGGTCACGACGATGCGCAATGCCGGCGCATCGGCGGTCTGGAACGGCGACCAGTTCAGGGTGCGTTCGATCATCCCCGGGCCCTGGATAGGCATCGGGCTGGGCGCGAGCAGGGCATGGGTATGCTCGACCCGGATCTTGTGGCCCGAGACCACGCCGGCATAGGCGAAGGCCGGTTCGAACACCGTCTGCCCGACCTCCATGGTGTCGAAGGCCGCGCCGATCGCGCGATAGGTGGCCGAGCCGGAATGAGCCCCTCCGTTGGGCGTGTTCTTCGACACGGTCGGCGTCGCGGACAGGAAGACGCCCTCCTGCAGCTGGCGATCATAGCTGAAGGAACCCGACAGGAAGGCGTCGGCGGCCACATCGTCGATCTCGAACACGCAGCGCAGCATGGGCGCCTCGTCCGGAATGTCCTCCACGTCGCCGGCCGGGAAGGCGGACAGGGGGGTGGCGCGACGCAGGCCGCGCAGCGACAGGTTCAGGTCGAAGTCCTGGGTGTTCTCGCCCGTCACATTGCCGGAGATCTGGGCCAGGGTCAGGGCCTCATAGACGCGCACGTCGCTCGCCCCGACCTTCACGGCCAGGTCGAAATACTGCTCGGCCTTGCCGCCCGAAGCCCAGGCGTGGGCGTAGGGCGCCGAGGCGCCGGTCGTCGCCGGAGCGCCCATCGAGTAGCGCAGCCACAGGGGCAGGTTCCGGCTGTCGGCGTCCAGCACCAGCTCGGCCGCGACGCGCTCGAAGCCCGGGCGCGGCTTGATCGGATCCAGCGCGTTGGAACGCGCCGCCGGATCACCCAGCTTGGCGCGCTGACGCCATTCCTGCGACGGGGTCACCGTCACCTGCATGAAGTCGATGGCCTGCCAGGCCGTCGGGGCCGTGGTCGCGTTCGCGCGGCGGCCGATGCGGGTCTCGCAGTCGGCGCCGTACCAGATATCCGTGGGCATGATGTTCGGTCCTCTGCGAGGGTTGGACCGCGCTCAAGCAGCGAGCCGCCGCGCGGTGAGCGTTAGCGCTCAGAAAAATGGAGCCCGCCGGCGCGCGGAAGGAAGGGGGACTGACGCGCCGGCGGGAAACACCGCCCTCCGGAACTCCCGACGGACGACGGCGAACCTTGCGCTAAAGCAGGCGACGACCGCGTCGGCGCCGGTAGCGCTGGAAAAGGAACCTCAGCGTTGCTCGGTCGGGACGCCGGCGATCTCGAGGTCGCGCTCCGTGGCGGCGCGGACCTTCCCGCTCTCGATCGCCTTCTTCGCCTTGTCGGCGGCGAGCTGCTCGAGGCCGCTGCCCTTGCGGACGACCCACACCGGCTTCGTCGGCTTGGTCCGGCGCTTCGGAGCAGGCTTCTTCGGGGCGGCGACGGTATCAGCGGCGGGCGCGATCGCGGGCGAGGACGGAACGGTGTCGGACATGTCGGGCTCCAGATCAGGCGGTGAGGCCCAGCGGGTCGCTGGACCGGATGCGGATGGCGCAGACCAGGGTCGTGCCCCAGCCGTTTGGTGGGAGAGGCTCGTCGGACCCTTCCTCGAGGAAGAACCGTTCGACCGCGCCGGACAGGGTCGGAAACTCCACCGGAAGGGTCGCGATCGCCTGAAGCGTCTGGCTGTGAAGAAGGCGGCCGGCGGGCCGATCGGGCCCGGCCCAGGCGAGCTGCAGGGTGGCCCGATGCTCGACCACGAACCGCGACCCCGGGCGACCCAGCAGGGTCCGGACGGTGCGGGTTTCACCACGCGTCAGGGCGGCCCAGGTGACGAAATCCGTTTCTTCCCCGGTCGGCGCGACGGCGTCGGCGTCGTCGACGGCCAGAGCCTCGGTCGTGGCGATATAGCCGGCCGTGACCAGACGATGGGCGATGGCGGCGGCGAGGGCTGCGAGGGCCGCGTCCAGGGTCATCTCGTCACCATGTCGAAGGGCCCATCGTGAAACCCGACGACGCACGCGGTCGGGACTGGTTGGTGATCTGTCGCGGGCCGTCGCCGTCGTAGGCGGTGAAATATTTCTGGAAGAGCGACTGCATCCGCATCGGCACGTCGCGTTGCGCCCGGTCCCGGAATGTTCCGCCCTTCAGCAGACGCGGCAGTCGCGCCTCCTTCGCCAGGACGAAGAC
>NZ_JAEMRD010000126.1 GCF_016463485.1 Brevundimonas sp. | reverse complement strand
CGCATCTGGTTTGGGACCAGAGGGTCGGAGGTTCGAATCCTCTCACTCCGACCATCCCCCTTGGAAGCGTTCTGCCTCAGGTCCCACGCGGACCGCTGACTGGCCCCTCAGCCGGCACGAACCGCCTGACTCTCCACATCGTTAGGAAATTTGCAGGAGGAGCGGGCGCATAGTGAACGTCTTCGGTCGTGCTGCGTTTTCAATGACAACGACCCGAGGACTTCTGGAGGCCATCATGAGTTACGCTCCGCTCCATTTCCACAACGATCACACCCGTCCCACCGCCGCGCGGCTGGGTGCCTGGATCGACAACCTTGTGGGTCGTGTTCTTGGACCGCCGTCCGTCAAGCGCATCGCCGCCGACATTCGGTCCGGCCACATCGGGCGCTACGTCGAGCCCGGCGTACGCCAGGTCTATATGGACGACGGCAAGGTGTACGAGGCGACGGCGTCTGACGGTTGGGAACCGCACCTGGTTCCCTGAATTCGACATCTCGACGGCAGGATGATCAACGCTATAAGACCGGCTGTCCGACCTGTCGCCCGAGGAACCCATGCTGGCTCGCATCTACCGCCCCGCCAAGACCGCGATGCAGTCGGGCAAGGCCAAGTCCAGGGACTGGCGGCTTGAGTTCGAACCGGCCTCGGCCCGAACCGTCGATCCCCTGATGGGCTGGACGTCATCGTCCGACATGAACGGCCAGGTCCGACTGTCGTTCGAGACCAGTGAAGAGGCGGTCGCATATGCCGAGCGGCACGGGATCGCCTTTCGACTTAGCGAGCCCCAGGAAGCGCCTCTGATCCTCAAGGCCTACGCCGACAACTTTGCCACCAGTCGCAAACAGTCCTGGACGCACTGACGCTCCTGTGGCGGCCAGCGGTCACGACATGGTCGCTCCTGCTTGAGCCGACGAACCGCCGAGCCGGCCATTGTCCGCGACTTGTGCGTTCGCCTTGGAGCCACGGGTTGTGATTGAGGGGCTCGGTGCGCTAGGTGACCCGCTCGGCGCCCATAGCTCAACCGGATAGAGCACCCGCCTTCTAAGCGGACGGTTGCAGGTTCGAGTCCTGCTGGGCGCGCCATTCAAGACACCGGAGGCCTCGTGGCCCATATCAAAAATCAGACCCTGACCGGCGACCAGCACATTGATGGCGGCATTTACGAGGACTGCGTCTTCGAGAATGCGCGGATGATCTACGACGGCGGCACGCCTCCTCAGTTCATCAACACCAGCTTCACTGCTTCGCACTTCATGTTCGACAAATCGGCCGGAAACACGGTCAACTTCCTGCGTGCCATGCTGCCGGCGCGGTCCAACATGCGTGAGGTCGTGTTCGGCCTGATGCCTGAGTTGCGTCAGAACTAACCGGCTGCGGCGTTCCAGGCGGCCAGCCCAATCTTGAGGTCGGCGATCAGGTCGTCGGGGTCCTCGAGCCCCACGCTGATTCGAATCAACTCGCCTTCCAGCGTCGTCGGTCGTTCGCGATAGTCCATCTGGTGGGTTTCGTGGGTGACCAGGCTCTCGAACCCGCCCCAGGAATAGCCGAGGCCGAACAGGCTGAGCGTATCGAGGAAGGCCTCGGCCCGGGCCTTGCCAGCACCTTTCATGACGACGCCGAACAGCGACGCGGCACCGGCGTAGTCGCGTTTCCAGACTTCATGCGCAGGGTCGCCCGGCAGGGCTGGGTAAAGGATACGCGATACTTCCGGCCGGGCTTGCAGCCAGGCGGCGATCGTCAGCGCCGAGCGCGCCTGCTCCTTCATCCGCAGCGGCATGGTCCGCAGGCCCCGCAACGCCAGCCAGGCGTCGTCGGGCGAGACGTGCCAGCCATGGTCCTCCATGGTCTCGGCGACGGCTCGTCCGATCCTGGCGTCTCGGACGGCGATCCCGCCCATCAGGACGTCGGAGTGGCCCGAGACGTATTTGGTCAGGGCCTGGACGCTGACGTCGACACCGTGTTCGAGCGGCTTGTAGGCCAGACCGGCACCCCAGGTGTTGTCCATCACGGTCAGAGCACCGCGCGCCGTCGCCGCCCGGGCCAGACGGCCGACGTCGAGCATCTCGAACGTCAGCGAGCCCGGCGATTCGATAAGCACGACACGTGTCCGGTCGGAGATCATGGCGGCGACCGTCTCGGCATCGGCGTCTGGCGCGTGATAGCGCACCGTCACTCCGCGCGCCGCCATCCATCGCGACAGGAACCGGCGCGTCGGGCCATAGCAGGCGTCTGTGGTCAGGATTTCGTCGCCCGTCCGCACCAGGGCCATGACCGGCACCGTCACCGCCGCCAGCCCTGAAGGGACCAGAAAGACCTCCTCCGCGCCCTCCAGATCGGCCAGGGCCGCGCGCAGTTCCCTCGCCGCCGAGGTGCCGTCCAGCCCATAGGTCGGCCCCAGGGTGTCGTCTCGCATATCCCCGACCCGATCGGACAGCATGGTCGAGGCGCGCTCGATCGGCGGATTGACGGGGCGGCGACCCTGTCCCCGGCGGGTTGCGCCGGAGATCAGGCGTGTGCGGTCGGTCGGGGTCGTCATCGGCGATGCGGCTCGGGCGGTTGCGAAACAGCGCCTAAAGGCCTCTAAAGCCCCCGGGGCGCAAGCACGACGAGGCGATGCGATGACGCGAGCGGCGAACGGATGGCGATGTCTGGCGCTGCTGGGCTCTGTTCTCCTGACGCTGGCGGGCTGTGATCGCCAGTCCGCCCCGGCGGCCGCCCCCAGCGAGACAACGCCCCTGACGCCGAACGCTGAGCCCAGCGCGGCCAGCCCGACCCTCGCGGCGGCCAAGGCGCGCGGCTATCTGAACTGCGGCGTTCACCAGGGTCTGGTCGGTTTCGCCTACACCGACAACCGCGGGGACTGGCGGGGGTTCGACGTCGATTTCTGTCGGGTGGTTGCGGCGGCGATCTTTGGCGACGCAGACAGGGTCCGGTTCGTGCCCCTGACCGCCGACAACCGGTTTCAGGTCCTGGCGTCGGGTCGTATCGATGTCCTGTGGCGCAATACCTCCTGGACCATGGACCGGGATACGGGCGGCCAGTTCACCTTCGCCGGGATCAACTACTATGATGGCCAGGGCTTCATGGTGCGCCGTGCCCTGGACCTGAACAGCGCCACCGAGTTGAACGGCGCGCGGATCTGCGTCGCGGCCGGCTCCACCAGCGCGCTGAATGCCGCCGACTATTTCCGCTCGCGCAGCATCGCCTACACCCCCGTCGTCGCTTCGACCGAAGAGGCGGCGCGTCAGGCCTATGGTCGCGAGGATTGCGACGCCTTCACCGCCGACATCTCGGCCCTGGCAGCGGCGCGAACGACCCTGGGAGATCCGCAGCAGCATGTGATCCTGGCTGACGTCATCTCCAAGGAGCCACTGGGCCCCGTCGTGCGGCGCGGTGACGAATCGTGGACGGCTCTGGTTCGCTGGACCCTGGACGCCGTGATTCTGGCCGAGGAACTGGGCGTGACCCAGGCCAATGCGAAGGCCATGGCCAGGGATGCTCGCGACCCCCGTGTGCGTCGCCTCGTCGGGCTCGATGGCGACTTCGGCACCCGGCTGGGTCTGCCCCGGACCTGGGCCGTCGACGCGGTGGCCGAAGTCGGCAACTATGGTGAAATCTTCGAGCGGAACGTCGGGTCGCAATCGGCGCTCGACCTGGCGCGTGGCTTGAATGCACAATGGAATGCGCGACCGGGCGGGCTGATCTACGCCCTGCCGGTACGCTGACGGATTTTCGAGGACGCTGCGGCGTTCGTGGGGGCTGAATGACCGAGACGAAAAAGGGCGGCCTGCCGCTTCACTGGCTGATGCTGATCGGGTTCGTGGTCGGCCTGGGCGGCGGTCTGGCCGTCAACATGCTGGTGGGTGCCGATGCCCCCTGGGTCGTCTGGCTGACCTCCAACATCACCGGCCCGGCCGGCCAGATATTCCTGCGGCTCCTGTTCATGCTGGTGATCCCCCTGCTGTTCTCGGCCCTGGTGGTCGGGGTGGCGGAGATGGGCGATCTGAAGTCGCTGGGGCGGGCGGGGATCAAGACCCTGCTGCTGACCATCGTGGTGTCGGGCATTGCGGTCGTCATCGGCCTGGGCATGGTCAATCTGTTCCGGCCCGGTGACGGCGTCGATCCCGAACTGGCCCGCGCCCTGCTGGCTCAAGGTTCGGCGGGGGCTGCGGCCATCGTCGAAAAGGCCCCCGAGAGCATCCAGTTCGGCCAGTTCTTCCTCGACCTCATCCCGTCGAACGTCTTCACGGCGGCGTCGGAGAACCAGATCCTGCCGGTGATGATCTTCGCCCTGTTTTTCGGGATTGGGCTGGTGATGGCCAAGTCGCCGGCGACCGACAAGCTTCAGACCGTGATCGAGGGCATCCTCGAGGTCACGATGAAGCTCATCAACATGGTCATCAAACTGGCCCCCTATGCGATCGCGTGCCTGATGTTCAACCTGGCGGCCCTGTTCGGCTGGGATCTGCTGGTGCGGCTGGCGGCCTATGTGGGCGTGGCTGTGGGGGCCATGCTGATCCACATGTTCGTGGTCTATCCGCTGGTCGTCTGGATCGGCGGCGGGATGAACCCGCTGACCTTCTTCAGAGGGGTGCGCCAGCCGATGGTGGTCGCCTTCTCGACGGCCTCGTCCAACGCGGCCCTGCCGGTGTCGCTCAAGGCAGCCGAGGAGCAACTGCATCTGCCGCGCAAGATCGCCCGCTTCGTCCTGACCGTCGGGGCCACCGCCAACCAGAACGGCACGGCACTGTTCGAGGGGGTGACGGTGCTGTTCCTGGCCCAGTTCTTCCAGATCGAGCTGTCGCTGACCCAGCAGATCATCGTGATGCTGGTCTGTATCCTGGGCGGCGTCGGGACGGCCGGGGTGCCGGCGGGCTCGCTGCCCGTGGTGGCGATGATCCTGGTCATGGTCGGGGTGCCGGCCGAGGGCATCGGCCTGATCCTGGGCGTCGACCGGTTCCTGGACATGTGCCGGACGACGCTGAACGTCACGGGCGATCTGGTGCTGGCCACCGTGGTCTCGCGCGGCGAGACCGACGACATCGTCCCGGCCGACGAGCCGGAGCCCTGGGCGGCGAAGGCTTAAGCGCCGACCACGACCGGCGTTTCCGCCCGCCCGCCCCATTCCGCCCATGACCCGTCGTAGAGGCGGCTGTACTGGCCCAGTTCGGCCAGGGCCAGGGTCAGGACGGCGGCCGTGACGCCCGAGCCGCAACTGGTGATCAGGGGCCGGGTCATGTCCACACCCGCCTGACGGAACACGGCGGCCAGGTCCTCGCCACGGCGCAGGCCGCCTCTCTCGGTCAGGACCGACTTGAACGGCACGTTCAGCGCGCCGGGCATATGGCCTGAGCGCAGGCCTGGGCGCGGCTCGGCAGCCTCGCCTCTGAACCGCGTGGGCGGGCGGGCGTCCAGGATCTGGGCGTCGCCGGTCAGGGCCGACAGCATCGAAGGAAGGTCGGCGATCGCCCCGGCCCGCATCGACGGGGTGAAGGTCGCGGGCGTCGGCACAGACGGCGTCCCGGTCTCGACCGCACGTCCCTCGGCGCGCCATTGGGGCAGGCCCCCATCCAGCACCCGCACATCGGTCGCCCCCATCAGCCGAAAGGTCCACCAGACCCGCGCGGCCGAGAACAGGCCGACGCTGTCGTAGACGACAACGGTGTCCTTCTCCGCAATCCCTAGCGCGCCCGTGGCCCCGGCGAAGGCTGCGGCGGTTGGCAGCATATGCGGCAGGTCGGTCGTGTGGTCAGACACGGCGTCGAGGTCGAAGAAGACCGCGCCGGGGATACGTTCGGCCTCGAACTCCGTTCGACCGTCACGGGCGTCCAGATGCCAGCTGGCATCGACGATCTTCAGGCGTGGATCGCCGATCCGGGCGGCGAGATCGGCGGTCGAGATCAGGGGGGATGTGTCAGCCATGGCGAACAGTAACACGGCCGGCCGGGGGCGCGGAACGCTCAGGCTCGTGCTGGGCGACCAACTGTCGGACAATCTCAGCGCGCTCGCCGACCTTGCTCCGGACCGCGACGTCGTCCTGATCGCCGAGGTGCGCGATGAGGCCACCTACGTCCGCCATCACAAGCAGAAGATCGCCCTGACGTTCGCGGCCATGCGCAGCTTTGCCCTGCGGCTTGAGGCGCGGGGGGTCACCGTCCGATATGTCCGCATCGACGACCCGGCGAACAGTCATTCGATCGTCGGCGAACTGCACCGCGCGCTCGCCGATCAGCCATTCGCGGCGGTCGTGATGACGGAGTGCGGCGAATGGCGGCTGGCCGAGGCGCTGGCGGGCTTCGGCGGCGTGACGGATGGTCGGGGCCTTTCGGTCGATATCCGCGAGGATCGCCGCTTCCTCTGTTCACACGACCGGTTCCGGCGCTGGGCGTCCGGCAACAAGCAACTGACGATGGAGTTCTTCTATCGCGAGATGCGGCGCGAGACCGGCATCCTGCTCGACGACGGCAAGCCGGTCGGGGGCCAGTGGAACTACGACGCCGAGAACCGACGGAAACTGTCCAAGGGTGTTCGTCCGCCCAAGCGATTCCGGACTGCGCCGGACCCCGTCGCGATCGAGGCCATCGCCGATGTGGCACGGCTGTTTCCCGATCATTTCGGCGATCTGGCCAACTTCGGCTGGCCCACGACGGCGGAACAGGCGGAACGCGTCCTGGAGGACTTCCTGACCCACATCCTGCCGGGCTTCGGCGACTGGCAGGATGCGATGGCGCACGGCCAGCCGTGGATGTGGCATGGGCTGATCTCGACCTCGATCAACCTGGGCCTGCTCGATCCGCGGGACGTCTGTCGGCGCGCCGAGGTCGAGTATCGCGCCGGGCGGGCCCCATTGAACGCCGTGGAAGGCTTCATCCGCCAGATCCTTGGCTGGCGCGAGTTCGTGCGCGGCATCTACTGGCTGAAAATGCCGGAGTATGGGGCTCGTAACTTCCTCGACGCAGACCGGGTGCTGCCCTGGTTCTTCTGGTCGGGCAAGACCGACATGGCCTGCGTGGCCGACGCAGTGACGACCAGCCGCGACAATGCCTATGCTCATCACATCCAGCGGCTGATGGTCACGGGCAATCTGATGATGCTGCTGGGGGTGAATCCCGACGCCGTCGATGACTGGTACATGACCGTCTATGCCGACGCCTATGAATGGGTCGAGATGCCCAATACACGGGGCATGGCGACCTTCGCCGACGGCGGGATCATGGGCACCAAACCCTACGCGGCGTCGGGTGCCTACATCGACCGGATGAGCGATTACTGCGGCGGCTGTCGCTATGACGTGAAGGCGAAGACCGGGGAGGGGGCCTGCCCGTTCAACCGTCTCTATTGGGGCTTTCTGGAGCGCAACCGGCCGCGACTGCGCGACAACCATCGACTGGCCATGCCGTACCGCACGCTGGACGGCTTCGGGGAGGAGCGGCGGGCGGCCTTGCTGGCAGACGCGGAAGCGGCCCGGGCCATGCTGGGGGCCGTGCCTTAGTCGTGAGGGTATTCGGTCTTGCCACTGACCCGCTTGAGCGCCGCCAGTGCGCGATCACGGGCCTGGGCGTGATCGACGAGCGGTCGGGGGTAGTCGTGGCCTAACCGCAGGCCGACGCCCCGCGTGACCTCGACCGGCGCGGTCCAGGGGGCGTGCAGGTATTTGTCGGGCAGACGGGCGATCTCGGGCACCCATTGGCGCACATACTTGCCGTCCGGATCGAATTTCTCGCCCTGGGTGATGGGGTTGAAGATGCGGAAATAGGGCGAGGCGTCAGCGCCGGAACCGGCCACCCACTGCCAGTTCTGCACATTCGACCCCAGGTCGGCATCGACCAGGGTGTCCCAGAACCAGGCCTCGCCGCGCCGCCAGTCGATCAGCAGGTCCTTGATGAGGAAGGACGCGACGATCATGCGGACCCGGTTGTGCATCCAGCCGGTCTTCCACAGCTGGCGCATCCCCGCATCGACGATGGGGTAGCCGGTCTGGCCCCGCGTCCAGGCCTTGAAGCCCGCGTCGTCGGCCAGCCAGGGAAAGGCGTCGTATTCGGGCCGGAACGCCCTGGCCGTCATCTGGGGGAAGTGATGCAGCAGGTGGGCCGAGAACTCGCGCCAGGCGATCTCGGCGATGAATTTGTCGGCTTCGGCCGCCGGGACCTTGCCGTCCGCCGCCGCGTCCCGGGCCGCCGCGATGGCGCGCCACGGGCTGATCTCGCCCCAATGCAGGTGGGGGGACAGGCGGCTGGTGGCGGGCAGGGACGGGATGTCGCGGCCCTTGCCGTAGTGGTCGAGCCCGTGCCGGACAAACCGACCCAGGGCCGCCGTCGCCCCCGCCTCGCCCGGTGTCCAGTCGAAGCCACGCGACCAGTCGGGCCGTGTGGGATGCAGGTTCCAGTCATCGACCGCATCGCTGTCCAGCGTCGGCCCGCCCGACAGATCGCGCGGCCCCATGGTGTGTGGCGGAGCCTCGGTCGCGGCCAGCAGGGCGTTCTTGAACGGGGTGAATACCTTGTACGGCCCACCCGAACCGGTCAGCACCGAACCGGGTCGCGCCATCAGGGCCCCGTTGTAGCCCTTGCAGTCGATGCCGTCGGCCTTGAGCCCATGGGCGATGTCGGCGTCGCGGGCCCAGGCGTCGGGTTCGAACAGCCGGTTCATGAAGACGGTGTCGGCACCGGTCTGATCGATCAGCCGACGCAGTTCGGCCTCGGAGTCGCCGCGTCGCAGGACCAGGGTTGTCCCACGCTCTGTCAGGCTCTCGGCCAGAGCACTCAGCGACTTGTCCAGCCACCACAGGGATGCCGCGCCCCTGGACCGCCCATCGCCGGCATCATCCAGAATGTAGACCGGGATCACCGGCCGCCCCGTCTCGGTCGCATGGTTCAGCGCCGGATTGTCGGCCAGGCGCAGGTCGCGCCGAAACCACAGGATGACCGGGGCGGCGTCGTCGGTGGTCACGCGGGCGAACTCCGTGATATCTTGAATCAAGCTGGCGAAGACGCCACCTCAGCGCCCCATAGCCGTGGCAAGGGCCGCACGCCATAAGCCCGTATCCAGTCCGAAGGTTTCGCCCGTGAGTGCTCCCCAGACCGTCATCACCCTGTCCGGAAACGGGATCGCCCGGCCGGTCGTCATCGGCGGCGGAGCCCGCATCGCCTTCATCGCCGGCCCCTGCCAGCTCGAAAGCCGTCAGCACGCGCTGGAGATGGCTCATGCCCTGAAGGAGATCGGTGAGCGGCTGAACGTCGGCATCATCTACAAGACCAGTTTCGACAAGGCGAACCGCACCTCGGCCGGTGCCGCGCGGGGTTTCGGGCTGGAGGGATCGCTGCCGATCTTCGCCGAAATCCGCGAAGTCACCGGTCTGCCCGTCCTGACCGACGTCCATACCGAGGAACACTGCCGGATCGCGGCCCAAGCGGTGGATGTGCTGCAGATCCCGGCCTTCCTCTGCCGCCAGACCGACCTGCTGCTGGC
>NZ_JAEMRD010000125.1 GCF_016463485.1 Brevundimonas sp. | reverse complement strand
GTTCGGGCAAGACGTAGAGCGGCGGGGGCGGCTGGAGTGTCGCAATGGCGTCCGCCGGTCGCGGCTTGATCGTCGGGGCGGTGGCTGCGCGCCTTTGTCCATCAAGTACGAAGAACAGTAGAAGACCGCCGATCAGGACGCCGCCCAGACCCAGCCACGTCGAGGCCTGACCGCCCCTCCCCGCCACGACGGGGCGGATGTCGGCCTCGTCGCGCAGCGGCGGCCGAGGATCTGACGGCGCCTTCAACGCGGCGTCCTTTCGCGAAGACGTTGGGCGCGCGCGGTCTCGCCGTCCAGGCGGAACAGCAGGGCGCGATGAACGGCGTCGATCACGAACAGATCGTCGCGCATATGGCCGGTCACCAAGACCGAATCACCCTGATCATCGATGGCGAAGACTGCGGGAAGAGTCTGGGAGGGCCGCCAGCGGATCGATGTCCGGACGCCGTCGTCCTCGATCGCCGCTGGACGAAGCGCGCGCGCTCCGGAGAGGCGGTAGCGGCCGATCCCCGGTCGCGCCGAAGGTCGGTCCTCATCGACGGCGTCGGGATAGGAGAAGCGAAGAGTGAAGGGGGTGTCGGCCGCCGCCGCATAGGTCGCCGTGAGCTCAAAACTATAGACTCTTACGTCGGTTATGACGGTCATATTGGTCGTGCCGCTGGAGCGCAGAGGCTTGAGAAAAAGCGCTGAGCCTCGGCCGTTCAGCGTAGCCTGCCAGCCTTCGGCGTCGCCGATGGCGACGTTCTCGACCTGCTCGCCGGGCCCGAAGATGACGGTGGTCTGAAAATTGGTTGCGACTTTCAGCGGAACGATCCGGCCCGCGTCATAGACGACCGTCTGGATGCGGGGGTCGAGCGTCGGCGGCGGGGCGGACTGGGCGGCCGCCGGCGTCGCCAGTAGAGCGAAAGCGAGGACCAGGCGTTTCATGGGACCTGGACCTCATCCGCCTCGACCGGCGCCAAGGCGGCTGTATTCTGCTCGATGGCTTGCAGCGGCTCGGCTTGGTCCAAAGAGCTTAGCGCCTCGGGATCGCGCCGATAACGCAGCACTTGGAAACCAAGCGGATTAACGAACCGATCTGCAGCCGACATCGGCTCGCCCGAGAACCGATATTCGATCACGGCGACCCAAGGCAGGGCCGAATGCGCCGCGCCGCCGTCGTCGCGACGAATGGTGTCGAAGCGCACCAGGGCTGAGTCTTCGCCTAAGGGTGAAACACTCTTGACCCGGGTCTCAATGACCGTCGACCGCGGGTATCGCGTCAAAGGGCTGTCGAGATTGGAGGCCTGCATCAGGGCCACATAGTCGGTGCGGGCCTGCTCTGCGGACCATAGCCCCACCTTCTGATAGTTTGCCTGTAAGGTGGCCATGTCGAAGCCCTCTCGGGCGATGACGTACTGCGCCAGCATGGATTGGATTAGCGCCTTGTCCGGCGTGGTTTGACCCGGATCCAGCGGCTTCAGCGCCTGAACATATCCCGTCGTGCGATCCACCATCAGCGTATAGGGCACGACGGTTTTCAGGGGCGCGAGCATCGCCAACGCCAGACCTTCTGCGACTGCAACGGCGCAGGCCGCTCCGGCGACGATCCAGGCGATGCGGCGCGAGGCCCTTAGCGCGCCAATCCGATCAGCGGCCCAACTACCGGCCTCACGATAGTAGGCGCCAAGCGCTTCTCGACTGGACTTCTTCATGAGCGGCGATCTCGAAGGGCGGCGGCGAGCGATTGTCTTGGTTTGGTCCGCCGCACGGCCTGACCCTCCCCGGGAAGAGTAAGGGGAGCGCCGGGCGGCGCGGGTCGCCCCGGGAGAGCCGAGGATGCTGTAGATCCCATGAGTGCGGTCTGAGCCTGCTCACGTCTCTGGCTGGCGCGCAGGGCGTCGGCGACCACCAGCGCGCGGGAGGTGGGCGTTGGAGCCGAGGGGCGATCCGTAAGGGGCGCGGGTGTGGAAGCCGGATTGTGAAATGACGGGAGAACTGCAGGTGTAAAGGCAGGGCCTCTCCACGCCATAGGCAGCCTGAACTCAGGCAGGTGGGTCATGAAGGACAGGCGCAGAAGGATCGCCAAGGCGCCGGCCAGAGCGATCGCAAACCCGAGCGACAGGACCAGCAGTTCGACAGGGGCGGAGGGCGCGAGCGTCGCTGCTTGTCGCATCCGAATGACGTGGGCCAGCCAGGGCTCGAGAAGGGCCAACTCTACGCTTAAGACGAGGGCAGTGGCGACTGAGGCGAGAAGGGTGAAGACCAGGGCTCGCGCCCACCCGATCAGAAGGCCCCGCGCCAGATCGAACAGCAGCAGGCCCGCGAACAGGGGCGCGAGCGCCAGCAGAACCCCAGCGGTCAGGCGGACAACCGCGAAAGCTGCAATGGCGCCGGTCAGGAAGATGATGCGCGCCCAGCCAAAGGCCGGGTCGTCGGCGATGGGGAACCGTTGCTGACCGCCGCCGGACGAAGGCAAGGTCGCCGCCGGCTCCCGCCCGGTCCCGAGGTTGGTCAGCCGGATGATGGCGCTGTCCGCCGTCTGCAATCGGGCTATCAAGGCGACATCGCCGCTCGTCCCCGACAGGCCTGCCGGGCTGGCTACTGCGGTGGTGATCTGTTCAGGTCCGTAGATCACCAAGTCGTAGACGACGATCTTGTAGGCCGGCCAACTTCCGGCAAGGGTGAGTACAACGCCGATCTTGATGATAGCGGTCAGACCGTGACGGACGCTCGGCGTCTCGCCCATCATCAGACGAATACCGAACAGGGCGACGAAAAGTGTCAGCAAACCGGTCAGGGCGAGCGAAACGAAGGATCCGGGATCGGCGAGCGATTGATACCCGGCACTGCCGACCACCTGAGCCTGGCAGTCGATGTGGCGCAGGAGGGACGACAGGAAGGCGTCACCGCTCGAGAGGGCGGGGCAGGTCGTCATGAGGACGCCTGTTCCAACAGGGACGCCATCCAGTCTGCCGGATCGTCTCCGACCTCGGCTCTGATCTGGTCCAGCAGCCGAACGTTGCGTTCGCGGCCTGAAAGAATGGTGAGAAGGTCCTGCTCGCCTGAAAGGTCGAGCCGAGCGACAACGCTCTCGCCGCCCCGCTTGATCAGGAAACAGTGCGAACTGTCCGGCAAGCTGCGGATTAGGTCGAACTCATGCGGTGTCAAACCGAAACCGCCCACATAGTCCTCAGCCCGGGCCTTGGGGTTGATCATGAATATCTGCGTCGCGGCCTGTTCGACGATGGCCGAGGCGATCCGGCTCTCTAGTGCATCCTGAGCGCTCTGGGTGGCGAAGCCGACAATGCCGTTGCGCTTGCGGATCGTCTTTTCCCAATCCTTGATGCGTCGCACAAAGACGTCGTCGTCCAGAGCCTTCCAGCCCTCGTCGACGACGATGATGGCAGGCGAGCCGTCCAACCGTTCTTCGACCCGGTGGAACAGGTACATCATGGCTGGCGTGCGTAAGACGGGATCGTCCAACAGGACGGTCATGTCGAAGGCAACGGTCTGCGCCGACAGCTCCGTCAGGTCAGTCGGATTGTCGAACAGCCAGGCGCGCTCGCCGTCTCCCCACCAAGGGCGTAGCCTCGACCAGAGGTCGTCTGCCCGGGGGCGCCGCTCCCCTCGGAACAGTTCGACCAGATGGCGCAGTCGGCGGTGTTCGAGCGGTTGATCGTAGTTGCCGGCGACGGCGTCACGGATCCGCTCCAGGTCCTCCAGATCGACCGTTCCGGCCAGCGTCGCTAACCATTCGACGAGGAAGCTGCGATGGGCGGGCGTGTCGTCGAGCTGCAGGGGGTTGAGCCCTGATGCCTCGCCCGGCCGCAACAGATCGTAACGGCCGCCGATGGCGCGGATGAAAAGCTCCGCGCCCCGGTCTTTGTCGAAGAAGATGATCCGAGGCGACAGCCTGCGCGCCTGGGCGAGCAGGAAGTTGAGTACCACCGTCTTGCCGGAGCCGGACGGGCCGATGATGGTGAAGTTGCCGAGATCGCCCTGGTGGAAGTTGAAATAATAGGGCCCGGCCGCTGTCGTCTCCAGCAGAGTGACGGCCTCGCCCCAATGGTTGCCGGTCGGCGAGCCCAGGGGGAAGTTATGGGCGCTGGCGAGACCCGCGAAATTGTTGGTCGAAACCAACCCGCGCCGCGCGATATAGTTGAAGTTGGCGGGGAACTGGGCCCAGAAGGCGGGCTCCAGCGCAATGTCCTCGCGCACGGCCACGACGCCCATGTCGGCCAAGGCGGCTGTCACCTCGGCGACGCCGGCGTCCACTTCGGCCAGGGTCTCGGCGCGGACGGCGACGGTCATGTGATGTTCGCCGTAGCCGGCCCGGCCGGCGGCCACGTCGTCCTTGGCTTGAGCGAGCTCGCCGCGCAGCGACAGGGCTTCGTCTTCGGCGGAGCGCATCCGGCGCAGCGCCAGGTTCATACGCTCAAGCGAGGCCTGTCGCTCCACGAAGGCGAACGACTGGGTGACCGTCAGTTCATGGGGCAGGCGCAGCAGTTCGTCGAACATGCCGGGAGTGGTGGAGGCTGGGTAGTCCTTGACCGAGATCAGGGCGAGGAAGCTGCGCGGTAGATGACCGGCGGCCGATAGCTCCACAGCCTCCTGGCCGAAGCTGACCCGACGATAGGGCAGATAGGCTCCCAGATCTTGGTGCGGCAGCAGCACCTGCCGGCGCTCTTCATTGTAGAGGGCGGACAGGAAGGCGAGGGGTTCTGAGCACGGGCCGTTGGCTGTGTCTTCTATGCCGAGCAGGCGCGGGGCATAGTCGCCGAGCGCGGCGAACAGGGCTTCGCGCCCCGCGTCCAGCTGTGCGAGCTCATAGGCTTCTGCAGCGCCGGTCGTGTCCCCGGTCTTGGCGATCCAGTTGCGCAACTGATCCGCTAGGCCGATCCGCCCCTGCAACGGACGTCGCACAAGTGTAAGATAAAGGTCGTTGGCGAACAGGGTCTTGGCGGAAAGCCGATCTGCCCAGCGCTCGCCGAGCACCTGGGAGAAGGCGTCGGGATAGGTCGTTTCCGCATCGATCGTGACGCGGCGGCGTTCGATATGGTGGTAGAGGGCGAAGCGCGACGTGCCTATGGCGCGGAGCATCGCGTCACGCAGGGTCTTGCGGTAGTTGAGCTCGGCGGTATCCGCAGTCTCAAACAGGAGGCCGCGCAACTGGATGACCTGGAACAGGAGCCCGTCTCGGGTCTCGATTGTATGGTCGTTGAGATGTCGTGCGTAGGGCAGATGAACGCCGGCCGACTGTTCTCGCTCGACGGTGCGCCGCCCCTTGCTCAGGGACGGTAAGAGTTGCATCGCCAGATACTATGGTTCGGAACCCAGGGACATTGTCGGACGCGGGTCAGCCACAGATCGACGATGCGAGTTTCGCGCAGGCAGAGCAGAACGCCGACGCCGTGGACTATCAAGGCGACGGGTAGAACCCAAATCGAGCGGAAGATCAGGAACAGTTCCGCCGCGATGACCGCGTTGATCACGAAATAGCTATACGTGACCCCTGCGAACATCTGCGGGCGGGTCAGGGCGGTGAACAGAGGGGTACGCTCAAGGTCGTTCAATATCTAGCCCCCGAAACCGGCCGTGGCCCGGATGCCGGCGACGATGCTGACAGCCCCAAAAAGGATGAAACAACCCAGGATGACCACGGCGCCGTGGCGCCAGTTCATGCGGCCGTTGAGCATCATCAGGCCGACGCAGGCCACCGCGATGACGGCGACGACGGTGGCTATGGTGCCCAGAAGCGTGCCCTGCAGCCATTGTACGGCCTTGACAATGGGGCCGGAGCCTTGGGGGTCTGCCAATACCGTCTGGGCATGAGCGACGGTTGGTCCGACCACAGCCAGACATGCGGCTAGCCCTCCCCGGAGATGTCCGAAAACGGTCTTCACTCAGCAATCCCCCACGCGATATGCAACCATAGTCGCTCAGAATGCGGCAGGCGCCAAGGCATAAGCTCCACCTGCGGCCGTCGCGGCCAATTTGTTACGATTGTATTGGTTGTGTCGCAAAAATTCCATCAGCAGTTGCGTATGGTTCCTTATCGCCTAGCTCGAAGGCTTCGCGATCTGTCCGGGGGGACGCTATGCGGTGTTGGGGGACGGCGGCATCATTAAGTGCGCTCCTGAGCTGCGGCGGCTCGGCCTATGCGCAAGAGACGCAGATTTACACCTATGACGTCCATGGACGGCTTGGCGCCGTGCATCGAGACAAGGTCTCCGGCTCTCTGGTCACGGCTTACGGTTTAGACAGCGCCAACAACCGCTCCGAGCGTACGAATGGCCGGACAATGATCGCGGAGTGGGAGGCCGAGGCCCTGGCCCACTCGACCGGCTATCTAGAGGTTGATGGGCGCGCCGGTGATACAAACCAGCGCGAAGGATTTCTGAATGGCGGGCCCTATACGCCCAATGTTCCTGTCGGAGACCATGTCGCGGTCTGGCGTATTTTGATCGATACGCCGCAGGATTCCAATCCTGCAACGGTCGTGCGGCTTGACGTTTGGGACATCAACGCCGGGCGGAGCTTGGCTTTCGTTCTTCTGCCTCGATCGGCCTGGAGGGCGGCTTGGACCTATCAGTATTTTGAGGTGCCCTTCACCGTCGGCGCAGGTGAAGCGGGACACGAACTCGAATTCCGAACCTATTTCTTTCCAATAGCTCATGTCCGTGTCGACAAGGTGGGATACAGATGAGGGGATTACTGTTCGCCGCAGTTGTTGCGGGATTATGTCTCGCTTCCACGGGGGCGGCGTCTCAGCAAACCGAAGTCTACTTCTATGATCCTCACGGCCGTCTTCAGGCGACGGTGAAGGCGCCGGCTGTGGGGGGGCAGCGTCAGCCGTTACGGCTTGGATGCGGCCGCCAATAGATCGGGGCGATTGACGGAGAGCGCGCCGTCAAGATCGCCCGTGCAGGAGCTTCAGCCCGGTCAGTTCATCATGGCCTCTCAATTCCTGCCCTCGGCGGACGGACGCTTTTCTCTCTATGTTCAGTTGGACGGCAACATCGTACTTTACGGACCTCCCGGCGCCATGTGGGTGGCGCCCTACACTTGGGGCAGGTCATCCACGACCTTGACCATGCAGACGGACGGCAATCTGACCGTCCGCGGACCGCAGAACGAACTCATCTGGCAGAGCGGAACGGGCGGCCATCCCGGCGCGCGTCTGGTCATGCAGAACGACGGCAATCTCGTCATCTACGACGGCTGGACGGCCGTCTGGCACACCAGCACCTGCTGCTACTGATCTTGGGGGATGGATCATGAGTAAGACGCTTAAAGCCGCACTGCTGGTCAGCAGCGCTTTTATCGCTACGCCCGTTTTTGCGCAAACGGACGTGTATCCTCCATTCAACTACGCCACAGATGATCGTGGAGTTGATCTAGTCACAGGGGCGTATTTCCACACGGAGGACGTTGTTAGCGTCGGGGACCGGTCCATGGGAGGTTTGGGCGTCAAAATGACTTTCATGCCCAGGATCGCTACTCGAGTTGGAGGTTGGAGAGATCATAACGTCGGGACGGCAACCGAAATCAACGGTAAGATGGTTGTTAGTGTTGGGGCGCAATCCGAGAGTTTTAGTCCCGGCTCCTCGGCTGGAACGTGGCTGTCGGACCAAGGGGAGGGGGCTACCCTCTTCGAGAGTTCAGATTCGTTAGCTTACACAGCATCTGATGGCACGATTGCGATCTTCGATAAAAGCCTGGGCGGTAACATAGGGTCTTGGGACGCCAGCAGTGGTGTAATGCGGACGCTGAAAAGACCAGATGGAACGGAGGCGACCTACACTTATGAGGCAGCCAGCTTTTGTGTTTGGAACGAATCGCCTTGTCGGTCGAGCGGCGCCGTAAAGCGGTTAAGGCTTCAGTCAGTTCGCACCAATGCGGGATATCAGATCAGCTATCAGTACGCGCAGGCTGGGGCGGGAGGAGGGCAGGAGGGTCTGGATAGCGGTCCGTGGTCTAGGCTTGTAAAAGTGACTGCGTTCAACCGAGGGGGGGATTTTTGCGATTCAACCGCGAATAATTGTAATTTTTCTCTAGCCTGGCCGTCTGCGACATTTTCGTCGGCCCAATATGGCGATATTGGCGAGCAATTTTCGTCGATTGAGAACGCATTAGATGAAGTAACCCATTTCTCGTACGAATATGGAAACTTAAAAAGTGTAACGCGGCCTGGCGACACAAAGCCTAGCATCGTAATTTCCACCGCCACAACTGATGGGGAGGTCGCCAGTTGGTCTAACGGACTAGATACTTACACGTACAGATATAGCGATTATGCCGCTAATGCGCCATATAATCGCACCATCACTGTGACAGATCCTAATGGGAATCGCACAATCGCAGTGTCAAATCTGAGAGAAGGGACGCTGACCTCGTTGACGAGTCCGTCAGGCGATGTCAGGACTTTATCTTATGATTCAAAGGGCCGCTTGAAGCGGGCTGCCGGGCAGCACGGCGAGTTTGTTGAGTATACCTATGACGAACGCGGCAACGTCATCCAATCACTGTTCAGCCCGAAAACCGGATCTGGCTTGAGTCCAATCTACACATCGGCCACTTACGCCTCGGCCTGCGTCAATGTCGTGACTTGTAATCTGCCGCTGTCTGTGACTGATTCCAGAGGCTTCACCACGGACTATGTCTACGATCCCGGGCATGGTGGTGTCACTCAGATCGTTCAGCCTGCTCCTGTAGCGGGCGCGCCGCGCCCCACAACCTCCTTTGGCTACGGCGCCTTCACCGCTCTCGTGCGAAACGGACAAGGACAGACAATAGCGGCAGGAAACCCAATTGTGCGGCCGACGACGATTTCTCGTTGTGCTTCCGCGGCTGTCTGCGCGGACAGTGTGAACGAGAGCCGAACGACTTTCAGCTATAGCAGCCCCATGGCTTTCAATAATCTGCTGCCCACTGTGATCACGGACGGAGATGGCACTGGCGCGCTGGCTGCTACCACCACATACGCCTATTCCTTGAGGGGGGATGTCGAGCGGATCGATGGTCCCCTCAACGGCGACGGCGACGCGAGATTGTTCCTTTACGATCGGATGCGCCGCTTGCGTCTTGCGCGTGGCGCGCCCATTCCAACGGGGTCTGGTGCCTATGCGGCTACCCGTTATGCGCGGAACGCGCGAGGTGAGGTGACGCTTATCGAGCGTGGAACCAGCACGGACGAAGGTGAGTCTTTCTCCCCGCTGCAGGCAGTCTCCACGGCATACGACCTCGCCGGTAGGCCAACCCACCGACGTTTCATCGCCGGAGGCGTCACTCACAGCCTCGTGCAGATCAGCTATGACGCCTCGGGTCGCCAGGACTGCGTGGCGACGCGGATGAACCCCTCGACTTTCGCCAATCCGCCAAGTTCGGCCTGCTCCCTAGACACGGCTGGGGCTTTCGGTCCGGATCGGATCACCAAATACAACTATGACGCAGCGGGGCGTATGACCTCGACGGTGTCGGGCTATGGGTCGGGGACG
>NZ_JAEMRD010000019.1 GCF_016463485.1 Brevundimonas sp. | reverse complement strand
TCGCCCATCACATAGTTGCGGGCGTGGCCCATGTGGATGTTGCCCGACGGATAGGGAAACATCTCAAGCACATAGTATTTCGGCCGGCCGGTGTCCTTGGCGACGAAGGCGTCGGCCTGGGCCCAGCGCGCCTGCTGGCGGGGTTCGGCGGTCTTGGGGTCGTAACGGGCCACGGCAATCCTGGAAGCGGAGAGGGCGATCCCCTCCGCGCTCACATAGCCCGAATGGCAAGACGGCCCAAGAAAATCGGGACGCGCGTCGCGCTCAAGCAGCGAGGCTCCGCGAGCCGAGCGTTAGCGCCCCAAAAAGAGAGCGGGTTAAGCCTGCCTCAGCCCGCGTTGGCGAGGTTCAGCTGACGCGCCTTGGTCAGGATGGCGTTCTCGAGGTCGGTTTCGGTCTGGGCGGCGACGGGCGCGCCGGTCCAGGCCCCCGAGGCGTCCTTGACCTCTTTCGTCACCGTGACGTTCAGCGCATCGGCCCGCAGACGGGTGTCGAGGATGAAGACCGTGGCCTTGAAACGCTCGTTCGGGGTCTGGGGATTGACGTACCAGTCATAGTTCACGACCCCGCCCCAGGGATCCGCGGTCATAAGGGGCATGAAGCTGAGGGTGTCGAGGGTGGCGCGCCACAGATAGGCGTTGACGCCGATCCCGGCCTGGGCCGCGGCCGTGCGGGCCGCCGTATTGTCGCGCTTGCCCATGAAGGGGATGCCGCCACAGGCGGACAGCAACAGGCCGGAGGCGATGGCGGCGATCGCGACGCCCCGGGTCAGGGTCGTTGACCGGGTCCTGGCCGTCGCTGTGTGGGGGGCCATCAAGAAAATCTCCGTCAAGTCTGTGGACGCCGAACCGCTTGAGCCAGATGGGCCGCGCAGGCGCGACAGCGCCGCCTGTGCAAGGTCGACGCCGTAGCGAGGCTCTATAACACGCTGAAAAGGGGCAATGACAAGGCGAAGCTGCCCCCGTGGCGTTGCAAGCGAGCGACCCGGCCCCCACCTGTCGCGTGACGCATGGGCCACAGCCCGGTCCAGAGTCGCTGGAACCGGGGGGATTTGGGCTCGTTGCGTTGACCGAATGGTCGCGGGGTGTCTAATCGCCGCTGATCACGGTGAAGACACCGGTTCGTGTGTAGCGCGGCACCCTTGCCGCGATGAAGGGTTGGAAATGCGGTTCGGCGCGATCATCGCAGGACTTATCGGGGCCGCCGCCCTTGTGACCGTCGCCGGAGAAGCCTCCGCGCAGACGCGTTCGCGCGCGCCCGCCGTCTCCCTGTCCGAAGCCTCCGCCGCACAGCGTTCCCAGGCCGCGCCGCAACGTCGTGGCCTGCGCTGGAACGAGAACGGTCGCTGGGGCCTGAACTTCAACATGAACCAGCCGGTGGGGCGCGAGGCCCGCTGGGGCGATGCCGAAGCCGGCGCCTACTATTCCGTGACCCCGCGTCTCAGCGTCGGAGCCGCCGCCACCCTGGGCCGTCCGGCCCAGGATCCGGCGCGCGCCGCCGAGACCGATCGCCGCTCCCAGCCGCGCATCCGTCTGGAATCGATCTTCCGCTTCTAGGCTACGGACGCCGTCACCCCCGGCCTTGACCCGAGGGCCGAACGTGGTGCGAAGCCGGACAGAGGTGTGCTCTACGATCGCGTCCGCACAATCCCTTCACTCCCTGCCGACAATCCGGCCCTCGGGTCGAGCCCGAGGGTGACGGTGATGGGTTGGGAGGGCCCGTTATCCGAACGCCCGCTGGATCGCTTCAATGCCCGCGAACCCACAAGCGCCGCTGCCGAGAAGGTTTCGCACCGTGTCCGGACTGACACCACCCAAGGCGTAGACCGGAAGGCCGAGCGCCACAGTGCTGGACAAACCTTCAAGCCCAATCAGAGGTCGCGCCGACGCGCTGGCTGTCGGAAAAATCGGCGAAGCGATCAACGCGTCCAGTCCTTCCAGGCTGGTCCCATCGTGGGCTTGGTGGACCGCCGCCGTGACGATCCAGTCGGGACGCGCGGCTTTCAGCCGGGTCGCCTCCTGTCGGCGTCGGGCGGGCAGATGAACGCCATCGGCGGCGACCTCTTCAGCGAGAGCCGCATCATCCCCGATCAACAGCCGAACGCCCCGCGCCTCGGTCGCCTCTCGGAGAAGCCAGGCCGTCTCTGGCGCGTCTTCTCGTCCAAAGCCCCGGAAAACCACCGCCGCCCCCTCCGGCAGGCGCTCCGCCGTCCGCCAAGGCTCAGGCGTCCTCACCGGGTCGGTGAAGAACAGCAGGGGCGGCAAAGGGCGCGGGCTGACAGGCGCAGCGGCGCGGGCTAGAGCCACGGCGGCGTCCCACAGTGTCCTTGCGTCGCCCGAGAGGTCCATCATGCCCTCATCTCCTGTCGAGACCCCCGCGTCCATATCGACCGTGTCCATCGCCGAGCGAATGGCCCAGGTCGATGCGCGCATCCGGGCTGCCGCTGAGGCCTGCGGTCGCGATCCCGCCACGGTGGCCCTGACCGTCGTGTCCAAGACGCAAGGCGTCGAAGCCATAGACGCTGTGCTCGCGGCCGGTGCCCGGTTGTTCGGCGAGAACCGGGTGCAGGAGGCGCAAACGCGCTGGACCCAGGAACGCGCCCGGCCCACCGACGTCGAACTGCGCCTGATCGGGGCCCTGCAATCCAACAAGGCGGCCGATGCGGTGGCCCTGTTCGACGTCATCGAGACCCTGGACCGCGACAGCCTGGCCCGGGCCCTGGCCACGGCGATCCAGAAGGCGGGGCGAGCACCGCGCCTGCTGGTCCAGGTCAATACCGGTGAGGAGCCTCAGAAGGCGGGGATCATCCCCCGCGACCTCGACGCCTTCCTCAGATCCGTCCGCGACGACTACGGCCTTTCGGTCGAGGGTCTGATGGCCATTCCGCCGGTGGACGAGGCGGCGGGACTGCATTTCGCCCTGCTCGGCAAACTTGCCGCGCGCAACGGTCTCAAGGTCCTGTCCATGGGGATGAGCGGCGATTTCGAGACGGCGATTCGGTTCGGCGCAACCCATGTCCGGGTCGGATCGGCGATCTTCGGGGAACGAAAGTCGCCCGAGGCACCCTCTAGGGTCTGATTCCGCTTCATTTTCCGGCCTGCCCTTGGCGGATCGGTCAAGCCTCGCCATTGTTGAAGACATGCCCACAGCCAAAACCCTGCTCATCATCGACGACGACGACGACCTGCGCGAGGCTCTGGCTGAACAGCTGGCCCTGCACGAGGAGTTCCGCACGGTCCAGGCCGCGACGGCGACCGAGGGCGTGAGGCTCGGCCGGGAAATCCGGGCCGACCTGATCCTGCTGGACGTCGACCTGCCAGACATGGACGGGCGAGAGGCCTGCCGCCTGTTGCGCAAGGACGGGGTCTCGACCCCCGTCATCATGCTGACGGCCCAGGATTCGGATGCCGACACCGTGCTGGGGCTGGATTCGGGGGCCAACGACTATGTGACCAAGCCCTTCCGGTTCGCCGTCCTGCTGGCCCGCATCCGCGCCCACCTGCGCAGCCATGAGCAGTCTGAGGACGCCGTTTTCGCCATCGGCCCCTACGAGTTCCGGCCGGCGGGCAAGCTTCTGCTCGACGACAAGGGCAAGAAGATCCGGCTGACGGAAAAAGAGACCAATATCCTCAAATACCTGTACCGCGCCGGGGCCAAGCCGATCTCGCGCGAGGAGCTTCTGACCGAGGTCTGGGGCTACAACGCCGGGGTCACGACCCACACGCTTGAGACCCACATCTATCGCCTGCGCCAGAAGATCGAGCCCGAGCCGGGCGCGGCGCGTCTGCTGCTGACCGATGCAGGCGGTTATCGCCTCCAGCCGTGAGCCCGGAACCATTTTCCTGCCGCGCAACTTATCGTGGCGAAGCGACTGGTCCTCGGTGGCGACCCCGCTAGAATGACGTCGCCGGCCATGTCGGTCGGAGCGTCTTTCGGGGAATCCATGTCCATTCGTCTCGCCAGCGTTACGGCCCTCGCCGCCGTCCTGACCCTATCAGCTTGCGCAACGTCCGAAGACGTCGTGCCCGTTCCCTACACAGTCAGTCAGGCCGCGCCGGTGCCGGGCGCCGGATCGATCCAGGTCACGGTCGCCTCCACCGACGCGCGTACCGAAAACCGCGCCCGTATCGGTGCCCAGATCAACGGCTACGGCATGGAGATGGCCGCGATTCGCTCTGACACAGAGGTGACCGAGATCGTTCGCGCCGCCATCGCCGACGAACTGCGCCAGCGCGGCTATGCGGTCGGGGAGGCCGGATCGCGCATCAACGCCTCGGTCGAGACCTTCTACAACGACTTCTCGGTCGGGATGTTCGCGGGCAAATCGACCGGCACGGTTGCGATGACCATCACCGTCGCTGGCCGTTCGGGGGCCGAGGTCTACAGCCGCCGCATCGAGGGCTCGGCCGAACGGAGCGTGCAGCTGGCCAACGGCGGCAATGCCGCGACCAGCCTTTCCCAGGCACTGTCGGCGGCCCTGGCCACCCTGATGGACGACCCGGCCTTTACCGCCGCCCTGTCGAAATAATCGAACGACGGCCTCCCGATCCCGGGATCGGGAGGCCGATCCGTCAGTCTGCGAAGGCCCGATCGCACAGGGCCTTGCCGAAGGCCCGGCTCATCTGTTCCTCGGCCTGACCCATGCTGACGGCCGCGATCAGGCCGCCGCCACCCGTGGACTGGTTGATTTCATAGTCGCCGACGATCTCTCCCGTCGCTGGATCGATCAGGGCGGCGGAGCCACGAATGACGTTGGAATCGCCGACCAGGACCGTCATGGCGGCGTTGGCACCCTTCATCTCGATGATGCGGACGTTGAGGCGCAAGGGACTCGACCCCGTCGCGCATTTGGCAAGTTCCTCGCGCACCCGGGTCTCGAAGATTCCGGCGAACTCGGCCGACACCGTGTCCGGCTTGGCCACCAGCACGATGTCTCCGATCGAGGCATCGCGCGCCCGATCGGCCGACAGCGGCTTGATGGTATCGCCCGTACTCGACGTCACACAGCCGGACAGACCGGTTGCAAGGAAAAGGCCTGTCGCCAGAACCAAGATCGCCCTGGGTATTTCGAGACGCATATTTTCAATCCCTCGCGTCTTTCCGACGCCGGCCGAGACTTAGCCGAAAGCGGCTGTGCTGCAACCGGGGAGAGTGGCTTCAGAGCACCCCGAACAGCCGCAGTGCCTGATAGCCGGCGCTGAGCAGCACCACCGCGCCGACACCATAGGTCAGGACGCGCTTGGGGGCGATCCGGGCGATGATGCCGGCGAACGGCGCGGCCAGCAGACCGCCGACGATCAGGCCGACGACCGACATGGCGTGGTTCACGACCCCGTCCGCCTGTTGCCAGTGACCGGTCAGCAGGGCAGCCAGGAAGGTTGCCGAGATGGTGGCGGTGACAAAGAATTCGGCGGTGTTGGCGGTGCCGATCGAGATGCGCGGATCCTGGCCCGAGCCGACCATGGTGGTGGTGACCGTGGGGCCCCATCCCCCGCCGCCGATGGCGTCGAAGAAGCCTCCGACCAGACCCAGCGGCCCCGCCAGTTTCGTTGGAAAGACCCGTTCGCGCGTCTGTTTGGTCGCGCGCCAGATGATGACGAAGCCCATGATCGACAGATAGGCGGTGATCCAGGGCTTCAGCAGGTCGCCGTCGATGCTGGTCAGGACGAAGGCCCCCAAGCCTCCGCCCAGGGCCCCGCCCAGGGCCAAGGGCACGAACAGGCCCCAGTTGACGTTCTTGTTGACCGCGTGGGACCCGGCCGATGCGGCCGTCGTGAAGACCTCGGCGGCATGGACGCTGGCTGAGGCCGTCGCCGGCGGCACGCCGAAGGCCAGCAGTACGGTCGACGAAATCACCCCGTAGGCCATGCCCAGGGCACCGTCGACGATCTGGGCGCCGAAACCGACGAGGAGGAAGATCCAGAAGTCTTGCATGGAGGCCTGTGTTGAAACCGTGGTCGGGTTTTCAGACGCGACCGCCCCACGGTAAAGCGACAAATCCTAGCGGTGGAGGGGAGTATTCCTCGCATCGTCAGAGCGGTGGGGCTCAACCGGCCCCGGTTCGCGCCACGGCGTCCAGAACCTCACGGCCCGTATAGGGTTTGAGCACCAGGGCCTCGGCCAGTTCGGCGTGACGCGCGGCTGCCGGGAGGTCTCCCGAGAGAAACAGGCTTCGCACGCCCCACCGGGTCTTGAGCGTTCGGGCAAGCGCGATGCCGTCGCCCTCGCCAGACAGATTGATGTCCAGCAGGGCCAGGTCGATCGGCTGAAGCGCCGCCATGGCCTCGGCCGCCTCGGCACTGTGGAAGGGTCCGATGATGCGGTGACCGGCCTCGGACAGCAGGGCCGTCAGGTCGGCGGCCGTCTCCGGATCGTCCTCGACCAGCATCAGGGTGTAGGTCTCGGTCGAGAGGGGCGTCGTCGTGTCGCCCGGTGCGGTCTGGCGGATCAGGACGGCACGCAGGTCGGCCCAGACCTCGGTGTCGGCTCTGTCGATATCGAGGTCATAGACTCCGGCCAGGGCCTTGAGCTCGGCCGACGCGGTTTCGGTCATCCCGTCGCCGTGGACCTGACCCAGCAGCCGATCGTAGAGAGCGCACAGGCGTTCGATACTGTCCTGGAGCGGGGCTTCGGTGGTGGGTGTCTCAGGGGGACGGTCGAACATCGGGGCAGCCTCCGGGTTGAACAGCGGGACCAGACCTAAGCCTCGGCGGCCCTGACCGTAACCGCCTCTGACGCCAACGTGAGACCGGCTCACGCGGGGGTCACAATCGCGCCATCGCGCGCATCGGCCGCACACCGGGCGCGGACGCATCGACACGGCGCCGCCCGCCGGAGTAAAGACGCCCCTCCTTTCAGAACAGGCGACCTTCCCCTTGCGACTGCCCCAGGCCCGGCTCGATCAGGTGCTCGACCGCTTCCACCAGGTGGAGGCGCGGATGGGTGCGGCCAGCGACGGTCAGGAGATCGTGCGCCTGTCCAAGGAACACGCCGAGATGAAGCCGGTCGCGGACGCGGTCCAGGCCCTGGCCCGAGCCCGCGCCGAGATCGAGGATCTGGCCGGGATGGCCGAAGACCCCGAGATGGCGGCGATGGTCGCCGACGAGCTGGAGACCCTGAACGCCCGGCTGCCGGACATGGAGCGCGACGTCGCCCTGCTGCTGGCACCGCGCGACGCCGACGAGAACGCCTCGGCCGTGCTCGAAGTCCGTGCCGGAACCGGCGGGGACGAGGCCGCCATCTTCGCCGGTGACCTGTTCCGGATGTATTCGCGCTATGCCTCGACGCGCGGCTGGCGGGTCGAACTGGACTCGGCGACCGAGGGCGACGCCGGGGGCTACAAGGAGATCATCGCCACCGTCACCGGCGACGGCGTCTTCGGCCGGCTCAAATTCGAGTCAGGCGTCCACCGTGTCCAGCGTGTCCCGGCGACGGAAACGCAAGGGCGCATCCACACCTCGGCCGCCACGGTCGCCGTCCTGCCCGAGGTCGAGGACGTCGAGATCGACATCCAGGACAAGGACATCCGCATCGACACCTTCCGCGCCTCCGGCTCGGGCGGCCAGCACGTCAACAAGACCGATTCCGCCGTGCGCATCACCCACTTCCCGTCCGGGATCGTGGTGACCTCGTCGGAAAAGAGCCAGCACGTCAACCGCGACAAGGCGATGAAGAACCTGCGGGTGCGGTTGTACGACATGCAGCGCCAGATGAAGGACAATGCCCGCTCGGATGCGCGCAAGTCCCAGGTCGGCTCGGGCGACCGCTCCGAACGCATCCGGACCTACAACTATCCGCAGGGCCGGGTGACCGACCACCGCATCGGTCTGACCCTGCACAGCCTGCCCCAGATCATCGAGGGCGACATCGACCCCCTGCTGAACGCCCTGATCGCCGAGGATCAGGCCGCCCGGCTGGCGGACCTGGAGGCGGAGTTCTCCTAATAGGCCACCGACCCGGCCTCGTCGCGGGTCTGGGGTCCGACCTTCTGGTGCGACCGGACCCAGCCGACGATCGATAGCCGGTCCCGGGCGGCAAACGAGGACACTTGGGTCACGGCGTGACGCGTCGGCACGACGAACAGATTCAGCGCATTGAAGGCCGGGACCCAGCCGTGCTCGATATGTCCGTCACGACCATAGAAGACCAGGTTGCCGCCCCAGTCGGCGCGCCAGTCGCGGCTGAAGTTCAGGACATAGCCGTACAGCCGGTTCTTCCCCACCGAAGTGTCGTTGTGGGCGGTCAGGACGTGACCGGGGCGGTAGCGGCTGGCCTGGGCGTCGCACAGGTCGATGCGGTCGTCGCCGGTGAGTTTGCGCAGAAAATCCAGGCATTCGCGGCTGTTCAGCCAGTCCAGCACGGCGTCGGCCGCGTCCTGATCGCCCCGCCCGTCATCCAGACCGACCCGCTCCAGCCCCAGGCGGCGGGTGTCGAAGATGTACTGCGGCACCGGGCTGGTTCCGTCGACCGCCGTCTCGTCCAGCCAGGACTGGCGCGCGGGATCGGCAGCCCGCCGCCCGTCCAGCGGCACCTCGAAATGGGCCCCGCCCGCCGCGACCGTGGTCTTCCACCGCGTCTCGGCCTCCAGCACCCCCGCCACCGCCTCGGCGCAAGGCGTGGCCAGGATGTTGGGGATATGCAGCCGCTGCCGCCCGGCGAAGGCCGCCGCCAGCGATGCGACGTCCAGATCGGGCGATAGCCGGATGTCGCTCACGCCCCGCGCCTTCAGGATTCGACCGTCACCACGATCTTGCCCATGGCCGACCGGTCACCCAGGGCCTGGATTGCATCCCCGGCCCGTTCCAGCGGGAAGGTCTTCGAGATACGCGGCTTGATCTTGCCCTCGGCGTAGAGTTTCAGCAGGTCGGCGACATTGGCCGCGTGACCGGCCGGATCGCGCGCCACGGCGGCGCCCCAGAACACCCCGATCACCTGTACC
Source organism: Brevundimonas sp. (assembly GCF_016463485.1). GTDB lineage: Bacteria > Pseudomonadota > Alphaproteobacteria > Caulobacterales > Caulobacteraceae > Brevundimonas. The sequence goes on along the minus strand of NZ_JAEMRD010000019.1, from coordinate 27,451 downwards.
GACTTCAGCAAGGTCAGGTTCAGCGGAAAGGACGGGATCCCCGCCGGGAAGCCGACCACCAGATATCGGCCGTACCAGTCCATCGATCGAAGCGCGGGCTCGGCATAGTCGCCGCCGACCGCGTCATAGACCACGTCCGGCCCATCCTTGCCGCAGGCCAGCTTGAGCTCGCCCGACAGTTCCTTCTGGGCCGCCTTGTCCATGGCGCCAGCCGGATAGATCAGGCCGTTGTCGGCCCCCAGTTCGAGGGCAAACTGGACCTTGTCGTTGGTGGAGGCGACGGCCGTGACCTCGGCGCCCATGGCCTTGCCCAGCTCGACCGCCGCCGAACCGACCCCACCGGCTGCCCCCAGCACCAGCAGCCGCTCGCCGGGTTTCAGGTTCGCCCGGTCCTTGAGTGCATAATAGCTGGTGCCATAGGTCATGATGAGGGCGGCGCCCTCCTCGAACGACATTCCGTCCGGCATCTTGATGACCGATTTTGCGGGCACGGCGATCCGCTGGACCAGGCCGCCCCAGCCGGGCACGGCGATGACCCGGTCGCCCTTGAACACGCCCTTGACGCCTTCGCCGACCCCCTCGACCACGCCCGCCACCTCGGCACCCGGCGAGAAGGGGCGCTGCGGCTTGAACTGGTATTTGTCCTCGATGATCAGGGTGTCGGGGAAGTTGATGCCGACCGCCTTGACCTCGATGATGACCTCGCCGGGCTTGGGCGTGGGGTCCAGCACCTCTTCGAACACCAGGGTTTCGGGACCGCCGACGGCCTTGGACAGGATGGCGCGCATCTTCTGGGGTCTCGCTTCGCTCGGACCGCCTAACGCGCGTTGCGCTGCTTGAGGCGGTCTTGTCAGGTGAGGGTCGGCCAACGCCCCCGTGGCGTTCGCGTCGTGGGGACGCTAATCAGCCCCTCGCGATAAGAAAAGGCCCGATCGAACGCGGCCGTACGTTTGGAGCCCCCGATGCCCGCTGGAACCACCCGCCCCGCCCTGATCCTGCACGGTGGTGCCGGGGCCCGGCGTGAGCGCAACTACGACCGTGAGATCGTCCATATGCGCGAAGTGGTCGAAGCCATGAAGGCGCGGCTGGAGGCCGGGGCGTCGGCGCTGGACGTCGTGGTCGAAGCCACGGCGATGCTGGAGGAATCGGGTCTCTACGTCGCCGGACGCGGCGCCTCTCCCAACCTGGCCGGGGCCTACGAGCTGGACGCCAGCCTGATGGAGGGTTCGACCCGCCGGGCGGGTGCCGTCGCGGCCCTGCAAGGGTTCAAGAGCCCGATCACGGCGGCCCGGGCCGTGATGGACCGGACCCCCCACGTCATGCTGGCCGGAGAGGGCGCGGCCCTGTTCGCGATGGATCAGGGGCTGGAAGCCATCGGTGACGAGGCTGCCTGGTTCACCCACGCGGGACAGGGCGAGGACAATCATCCGCCGGGGACGCTGAGTCACGGTACCGTCGGCTGCTGCGTGCTGGACACCCACGGCGTTCTGGCCGCGGGCACCTCGACGGCGGGTGTGTTCGGCAAGATGCCCGGTCGGGTCGGCGACACCCCCATTCCGGGGGCAGGAAGCTGGGCGGACGAGGGCGCGGCGGTGTCCTGCACCGGTCAGGGCGAGTATTTCATCCGCGTCGCGGCGGGCGCCCAGGTCGGCTGGCGCGTCGGTTCAGGTCAGTCCCTGGCCGAGGCGACGCGGGGCGTCATCGACCAGATCGGCGCCCTGGGCGGCGACGGCGGCCTGATCGCGCTGGACGCCGCCGGGAATATCGCCGACCCCTTCAACAGCCAGGGCATGAAACGCGCCTGGCTGCGCCCCGATGGCGAGATCGGGGTCGAGGTGTTCGGGCGGTAGATGACTCTCCTCCCCAAGCGGAGCTTGGGGAGGTGGATGCGAGCTCTTGCGAGCAGACGGAGGGGTTCTTCACCCCAGACACGGTATGCGCGGCGAGAGCCCCTCCACCACTTCGTGGTGCCCCTCCCCATTCGCCAAGGGGCGACCGGGGAGGAAAGGCTTCACACAGACAGACACACCACCTGCGCCACCCGCAGTTCGCGCCTCAGCGTATCCGCCACCCGGCCGTAGTTCTCGACCGTGACCGGTTCGTCCAGAGGCCGGGCACCGGGAGCGGCGACGCCGAGAACGGCGGGGCCGAAGGTCTCGGGCGAGGTGGTGTAGATGCGGCCCCGGCGCGGGCTCTCGGCGATGGTGACGCCCAGGACGCGGCCTTCGCGGTCCAGGGCCGGGGCCCCCGATAGCCCGGCCAGCGTCCCCGCTAGACCCTCGGTGCGCCCGGTCTCGGCCCAGACCAGCACCGGCTCGTCGCGCTGGCCCCGGCCGCGCACCCGCAGGGTCTCGCGGCCCAGCAAAAGGCTGGAGGCCTCTCCGGCGCGGCCTTGCGGGAATCCCGGATGAAAGGCGCGCTCGCCGATCCGCAGGCTTTCCATCAGCACCGGCAGGGCAGGGGGGCCTCCATCGGTGATCAGGATGGCGATGTCGGCCTGTCGCGCCAGCCGCACCGAGGCCGCGACGGCCCGGTCGCCGCCGATCACGATGGCCGGGCGGCGGCAGCCCTCGACCACATGGCGCGCCGTCGCCCAGCGGCCGGTCTCGGCGATGGAAAAGGCGGTCCCGGCGGCGGGCTGGAACGGAATGTCGGGGGCATCAACGGTGATGGCCGGATCGAACGGGGTGATGGGACCCAGCAGCGCGCCTTCTGCCGCGTCCGGCGGCGGTGGGGCGGGCGGGGCGTCAGCGTTCTCGCGGCCGGTCAGTGAGGCGATCAGAAGCCCCGCGATCACCGCGCCATAGATGACCCAGTCCGGGATCCTCACCCGCTCATCCCGCCAGGGCGGCCGCCAGGACCAGGGCGGTGGCCAGCTTGGCCGAGACCAGCAGCACGGCCGCCGAAATCTCGCCCTCCTGGATCCGCTGCGGCAGGCCGGTCAGGATCAGGTCCACGACCCGGAAGGCGAACAGCTGTAGCACCAGGGTCGCGATGCCCCACACGCCGATGTCCCTGAGCGAGGTCGAGACCGACAGCGACACCGCCAGCGGAATGGCCAGTCCGATCAGCACCCCGCCGAAGGCCACCGAGGCCGCCGCATTGCCCTCGCGGATCAGGGCGATCTCCTTCCACGGCGTCAGCCAGGCATAGAGGGTCGCGCCGAGGCCCAGCAGGGCGAAGGTCAGCAGCACATGGCCGATCATCACCGGGAACCCGCTGGCGAAGGCCTGGATTTCGGGGCTGGCGAGGATGTCGGGCAAGGACGACGGTCCGTGAACTCAAGCGGTTAGGCCATGCGGCCGGTCGATCGTCCTTGCCCGAATCCCGCCCCAATCCGCAAGCGCGTCGACGCCACACTCTGTCACGAAAGATTTCGGGTGGTCCTCTGAACGCCGTCACCCTCGGGCTCGACCCGAGGGCCGGACGCGGGGCGAAGACGGACAGGAGGATTGAGCGGGATCGAGGGTGTGCCTCTCGCCCGCCTCCGATGCGCTGACGGTCCGATCCTCGGGTCAAGCCCGAGGATGACGGGTTTGAAGGTGTGCGCTACAGGCGGCTCATGTCCGAAACCCTCCCCACCGTCCTCGTCGTCGCCGTCGCCCTGATCGATGTGGACGGCCGGGTGCTGATCGCCAAACGGCCCGAGGGCAAGCAACTGGCGGGCCTGTGGGAGTTTCCGGGCGGCAAGGTCGAGCCGGGCGAACGGCCCGAGGCCGCCCTGATCCGCGAACTGCGCGAGGAACTGGGCATCGAGGTCACCGAATCCTGCCTGGCCCCCTTCGTTTTTGCCAGCCACGCTTACGAAAGCTTTCACCTTCTGATGCCACTGTATCTGTGCCGACGCTGGTCCGGCGTGGTCGTGGCCCACGAACACGCCGCCCTCGCCTGGGTGAAGCCGAGCAAGCTTTCGGACTATCCCATGCCGCCGGCCGACGCCCCCCTGGTCGCCTGGTTGCGCGACCTGCTCTGAATCAACGGTTGCGCCAGGACAGCGCCCAAACCCGGAAAGGACGACCGATGCGCACCCTGCTCGACCGCTTCCTGACCGACGATTCCGGGGCCACCGCCATCGAATACGGCCTGATCATCTCGCTGATCTTCCTGGTCATCGTCTCGGCCGTCACCGCCTTCGGCAACCAGGCCTCCGCCATCTTCAACACCGCCATGTATGCGGTGCGGGACGCGATGTAGCTTAGATCAGCGGATGGGGTGGGATCAGTTCCGCCGCTCGCTCACCTTCAACGCATCCGCCAGCCGCGTGGTCGCGGACCCCCGTTTGAGCGGCTTCTGCTGGCTTTCGTGCGGGGCCCAGCCGGCGAGGTTGACGATCTCGAAGGTGGCCGGGATCTTTCCATCCGGCTCGGCGTACCGTTCGGCGTACAGGACGGCGGCGCGGCCAACGATTCCCCGCGTCAGGGGGCGGATCGTCCCCGCCAGCTGGTTGGTCTCGCCCATGGCCCTCAGGTCGCGGATCAGGGCGAACAGGTCGGGATAGCGTACGGTCACCCGATCGACGTCCGACACCGGCAGGGCGAACCCGGCCCGCTGCAACAGGGCCGCGCCATCGTATCCGTCGGCGAAGGGCGAGACCCGCGCCTGGGTGCCGCCGCGTTCGGCGAGCTCCGCCTCGGTCACGACCGCGCGCAGCTCCTTCAGCGTCCCGGCCCCCAGCAGCGTGCCCAGGAACAGCCCGTCCGGCTTCAATGCGCGTCGGATCTGGCTCAGCGCGCCGGGCAGGTCGTTGGCCCAGTGCAGGGTCATCAGCGACATGATCAGGTCGGTCGATCCCGCCTCGATCTCCAGATCCTGCGCCCCCGGTGCCGCGGCTTGCGCGCCCATCCAGCGGGGCTCTCCGACCCGCGCGGCGGCGATGCTGTCCCTCAGCCTCTCCCGGAACGGCCCCGGATGCGCCGACAGGTCGACCGCGGCCGGAAAATCGCGCAGGGTGGCCTCCAGGCTGTTCACCGCGTCTTCGGCGGCCCGCACGTGCAGGAAGTCGGCCGACCCGAACCGGGCGGCGGACCGGGCCAGCCGGGCGGCACGGCGGCGACTGTCGAAGATGACCGGGGGGCCGGAGGGGGTGCTCATGGAGGTTCAGGATGGGGGTTCGTCGCCGCAAAGCCAAGCGGGCCGTGCCGCGTTTCGCCTGCCTCGCCTTCCATCCCTGACCGAGTTGGGGCGGTGCCTGGCCGACCTGATCCTGCCGCCCGTCGCCCATGACAGCCGCGAGGCCACCGCCGCGGCGGGCCTGTCGGCCGACGCCTGGAGCCGGGTTCAGTTCCTGGAGGCCCCCGTCTGCGACGGCTGCGGCGCGGCCTTCGAGTTCGACGGCGGGGCCTTCGCCGCCGCCCGCTGCGCCGCCTGTCTGGCCAGCCCCTATGCCTTTGCCCGGGCCCGGGCCGCCTGTGTCTATGACGAGGCCTCGCGCGGTCTGATCCTCAAGTTCAAGCACGCCGACCAGCAGCAGTTCGCCGGCCTGTTCGCCCGCTGGCTGGGCCGAGCGGCATCCGACCTGATCGACGACGCCGACGCCGTCGTTCCCGTGCCCCTCCACCCGATGCGGCTGTTGTCGCGGCGCTTCAACCAGGCGGCCGAGATCGCCCGTCCCCTGGCCCGCCATGCCGGCCTCGACCATCTGCCCGACGCTCTGGTCCGCTCGACGCCGACGACGACGCAAGGGGGAAAGTCGATGCGCGGCCGTCGTCTGAATGTCGCCAGGGCCTTTGCCGTCACCGAGGCGGGTCGCCGCCGGATCAAGGGTCGGCGCATCCTGCTGATCGACGACGTCCTGACCACCGGGGCGACGGGCGAGGCCTGCGCCCGGGCCCTGATGGATGCGGGGGCCCGCGCCGTGGACCTGGCCGTCATTGCGAGGGTGCGAACCGCGCGCGAACTGCCTATGTGACCCTCAATCGGGTTCCGTGCGTTGGAATCCTGTCCCTAACCTTTTGCGGAGTCTTCGCCTTGGCCGAGATCGTCATCTACACCAAACCCGGTTGCCCCTACTGCGCCTCGGCCATCGCCCTGCTGAACAAGAAGGGGGCCGAGTACCAGGAGATCGTCGCCTCCAGTGATCCGGAGAAGAAGCAGGAAATGATCCAGAAGTCGGGCGGCCGCGCCACCTTCCCCCAGATCTTCATCGACGGGAACCACATCGGCGGCTGTGACGACATCCAGGCGCTTGAACGGCGCGGCGGCCTCGATCCGCTTCTGGCGGCCTGATCGCCGTGTCTCACGGGCTCGACATCGCCCTGATCCAGACCCGCACCCCGGCGACGGCGGAGGCGGCCCTGGCCCATGTCGAGTCCCTGATCCGCCAGGCGGCGGCCGAAGGCGCGAAATTCATCCTGACGCCCGAGGCCTGCAACCGGCTGGACCAGCGTCCCGATACCCGCCGTGTCGGTATCGTGGACGAGGATCAGGATGCCGCCGTCATCGGCCTGCGCCACCTGGCCGCCGAACTGGGCGTGTGGTTGCTGATAGGATCGGCCATCGTGAACTCGGGCCATGCCGGCGATGCCCGCGCCGCCAACCGGTCGCTGCTGATCGACGCCCATGGCGTGATCGTCGCCCGCTACGACAAGCTGCACGTCTTCGACGTCGACCTGGCCAATGGGGAGCGGTACCGCGAGAGCGCGGGCATCCGGCCCGGCGACGGGGCCTGCGTCGCCGACACCCCCTGGGGCCGGCTGGGCCTCAGCGTCTGCTACGACATGCGCTTCCCGCACCTGTATCGCCAGCTGGCCAAGGCGGGGGCGGTGATGATCGCCGTGCCCGCCGCCTTCACCGTGCCGACCGGCCGCGCCCACTGGGAGACCTTGCTGCGTGCCCGCGCCATCGAGACCGGAGCCTATGTCCTGGCCCCGGCGCAGGGCGGGGTCCACGAGGACGGCCGAGCGACCTTTGGCCATTCGATCGTCATCGCGCCCTGGGGCGAGGTCATCGCCCGCCTTGACCATGACGAACCGGCCGTGCTTCACGCCACGCTGGATTTCGCCCAGGTGGAACAGGCCCGCGCCTCGGTGCCCGCCCTGCGCCACGACCGCGATTTCGCGCCTCCCTTGTGACTGGGCCATCATGATCCGCTACGCCCTGCATTGCGATCACGCCCACCCGTTCGAGGCCTGGTTCGGCTCGTCCTCGGACTATGACGACCAGGCGGCGCGTGGGCTGGTCGAATGCCCGTTCTGCGGCTCGCGCGGCGTGTCCAAACAGATCATGGCCCCCGCCGTCGCAGGCACGAAGCGGTCCGACGCCTCGCCCGAGATGGCCGCCAGGCTCCAGACCATGATGATGGACGCCGCCCGCGAGGTCCGCGCGCACGTCGAGCAGAATTTCGACTACGTCGGCGACACCTTCGCCCGCGAGGCCCGCGCCATCCATGAAGGCGCGTCCGAAAAGCGCGAGATCTACGGCGAGGCCACGCCCGCCGAGGTCAAGGCGCTGAAGGCCGACGGCGTCCCCTGCGCCCCTTTGCCCGCCGCCCCGCCCGATCCGGCCAAGATCAACTGACGTGACCGCAGGCGAGGATCACTACGCCGAGCACGAACCGCCGGCCTCGCTTCGGCCCTTCGTGCGCACCATCTGGACCTATGGCTCGCCGAACCCGTCGGGGGCCGTGCAGCGGATCGCACCGGACGGCTGTCCCGAACTGATCCTGGACATCGGTTCGCCGTACGAGGAAGCGGGCGAGGACGGCGTCTTCCGTCTTCAGCCGCAAGCCCTGTTCGCGGGCCAGATGACCCGGCCCCTGGCCCTGCGGCCCGTCGGTCCCGTCGAACTGGTCGCCGTCCGTTTCGAGCCCGACGGCGCCCGCGACTGGCTGGGCCATTCGGCGCATCTGGCCGTCGATCGCCGTCTCGACATGACCGGGCGGCTGGCGGGTGTCACCGCTCCCCCGCGCGATCCGCAGGGACAGGTCGCGGTCATGGTCGCTGTTCTGGAGGCGCACCGTCGCGAACACGGCTGGACGATCGACCCCCTGGTCCGCGCCGAGGTGAACGCCGCGCTTGCCGAGGCGGCGATCCCGGCTCGCTCCCCCGCCGAACAGCGGGGCCTCCAGCGTCGCTTCCGGGACCGGGTCGGCATCTCGCCCCGCGAGTTGCGATCGATCCTGCGTTTTCGGCGGGTGTTCGACCACGCGGCTGACCCTTCGGCCGATCCCATGCCCTGGCTCGAGGCAGGTCTGGAGGCCGGCTATTTCGACCAGCCCCAGATGGCACGGGACTTCCGCCGGTATCTGGGCTGCACCGCCACCGACTGGGCGCGGGACCAGGTCGAGCTGGCCCGCAGCCTGGCGTCGCAATCCTACAAGCCCTCGCCCCATTCCCCGCTCTAGGGTCGGTCCGCACCGATGGAGACCGCCATGCTGACCGCTCTGCTGACCGCCGCCCTGATCCAGACCGCCACACCGGCACCGGCACCGGCACAGTCGCCGGACCTGTCGTGGATGGCGGGCTACTGGCTGGACTGCTCCGGCGGCGGCGAGGTGTCCGAGACCTGGAGCGACCTGCGCGCCGGGCTGATGGTCGGCCATGCGGTCACCATCTCGGCCCGGGGGCGTCCGTCGTTCGAGGTGTCGCACATCGTCCCGACGCCCGAGGGCCTGGCCTATGTGGCCCAGCCGAACGGTGCGCCGCCGACCCCCTTCGTGCTGATCGAGAGCGGTGCGAACCGGGCGGTGTTCGAGAACGCCGCGAACGACTTCCCGACCCGGATCCTCTATGAGCGGGCCGGTGATGCCCTGAACGCCCGGATCGAGGGCACGATCGGTGGTGAGGCGCGGAGCATGGCATGGACCTTCGAGGCGAAACCCCTGAACACCCGCTGCCCGCGCTGATCTGGAGACCGATGGCCCCGGCCGACCTCGACGGGGTCGCCGGCATCGCCCTGATCGGCTTTCCCGACCATTTCGAGGGGCGGGACTGTTTCGAGAACCGTCTGATCCTCTGGCCCCAAGGCTGTTTCGTCCTGGCCGACGAAACCGACCGCCCGCTCGGCTATCTGATCGCCTATCCGTGGCGGGCGGATGAGGCCCCGGCGCTGAACACCCTGATCGCGGCGATCCCGGACGATGCGGCGGTGATGTATCTGCACGACCTTTGCCTGCACCCTGACGCGAGGGGCCAGGGCGCGACGGCGGCGATCGTCGAGCGACTGGCGGATCAGGCAAGGGCACAGGGCTCGCCCGCCCTGGCCCTGGTCGCCGTCAACGACGCGACCGGCTTCTGGGCGCGCTACGGTTTTTCGGTGCGCGAGAGCGAGGTGATGACGGCAAAGCTGGCCGGATACGGGTCTGACGCCCGCTACATGATCCGGCCGCTCTGAGCCGCGTCGGTCAGCTGCGCGTCCAGCCCTTGGCGGCCATGCAGTCCCGGAAATCGTCGGACCGCAGGCCCTTGCCGGTCGAGGCGCGGCATTCGCTGCGGGCTGCATCGAAGGGTTGGGCGTTCTCGCCGTGCCACGCCAGGTCGTCGTCGCTGTCCGCGTCGATCACGGTGACGCAGGCGGAGGTCAGAAGCGCGGCCGAAGCGGCGGCGGCGAGGATCAGGAGGCGTTTCATGTCATGGTCCCGGTGGAGCGTGTGAAGGCCCCTGTCTCTCACCGCCCGCAGCCACCTGTCCCGTTACAAGACCGCAACCTGGATGAATTCGCCGTAAGCCTCGGCCGATCAGGTCGCGGGTCGCGGGGCGGGCAGGGCCGAGCAGTCGGGCTGGGGCCCCGGCGGGATGGGCACCCCGCCGATGGCGACCCACTGCCCGGTCCACCCGCCTGTATCGCCGGCCGGCCTGGGCCAGGCGGTCGTCTTGACGGTCGGGGGCACGGCGGCATCCAGCGTCGCATTGCCCGAGGGGCGCACCACGATGACCTCGACGACGCGCAGGGGATCGGTTTCCCAGCGCGCGCAGATGCCGACGACGCCCGCCAGCCGCTGTGCCTGCTGGATCGTCTCGACGGACTGCAGCGCCGTCACCGCTGCCAGGATTTCGATCATGCCGCCTCGCCTCTTGTCGCGATCATCATGTAGTTGATGGCCGCATCGTCGCCCTCGCTCCACCGCCCCGTCAAGGGATCGAGCGACAGGCCGAACGGTCCCGACACCGCCACGGGCTCTGCCGACAGCATCATCCGGATCTCGTCGGGCTTCAGGAACTGTCGCCAGTCGTGCGTCCCCGGCGGCACCCAGCCCAGCACATATTCCGCCGCGATCTTGCCCAGGGCCAGCGACTTCAGAGTCCGGTTCAGCGTCGCCACGATCAGCATCCCGCCCGGCTTCACCAGCCGCGAGCAACTGCGCAAGAAGGCCTCGGGATCGGCCACATGCTCGACCACCTCCATGGTCAGGACCACGTCGAATGGTCCGGCGTTCTCTGCCTCCATCTGCTCCACGGTCGCGGACCGATAGGCGATGTCCAGGCCCTGCGGCTCCGCATGGGCCCGTGCCGTGCCGATGTTCTCAGCCGAGGCGTCGATGGCGGTGACGGCGAACCCCATCCGCGCCATCGGCTCGGCCAGCAGCCCGCCACCGCATCCGACATCGATCAGGCTCAGCCCCTCGAACGGTGCCCTGCGCCGGGTGTTGCGCCCGAAATGCTCGCCGACCCGGTCGCGTACGAAGGCCAGCCGGGCCGGGTTGAACCGGTGCAGGGGTGCGAACGGCCCCCGCTCGTCCCACCATTCCGCTGCCTGGGCCGAGAACCGCGCCACATCGGCCGGATCGATCGAGGGGCCGGCGGCGGTGTGGACAGGGACGGCGGTCATTGGAAGGCTCTCGAAGATCAGCGCAGCAGAACGATGTCGACGCCCACGTCCACCTTCGCCCATGGCTGGTCCGTGGTCCAGACCGGTGCGCCTTCGCGTCGCGCCAGGGCCAGGCAGGCGCGGTCCCCTATCGACAGGCCATGCGCGTCTGTGGTGGCCCGAAGGAGTCCGGCGTCGACCGCGAGCTGCTCATCGAAATCCACGATCCGGTAAGGCAGCAGGGCCGTGCGGATTCTGGCGGACGCCGGATCGAGCTTTGCCAATCGGGCCACGACCTCGGCCAGGTTCACCGTACACAGCGTACCCGCTCCGCCGATGGCCATCACGCGATCACCGCCCGGTTCCCCCCTCAGCATCGCGATGACCGCTGAGGAATCCAGGACCGGGTCAGTCATCCGCAGCCTCCCGGGCCGCCTCCGCCCGTCGCTCGGCAATGAGTTCCTCGGACCAGAGGGGCTCACCCGGTTGCCAGACGGGGAGGCCCTCGCGTGCCTTCTCCAGCGCAACCGCCGGCCCCATAAGCGTCAGCGTATCCTCGCCGTGACCTGTTGCTGTCCAGGTGCCGATGACAAATCTCCCCTCGGAGGTGCCAAGCCGACGAACCAGACCCGCCGGCAGGGTGACTGAACCGTCGCCGGCCACGGCTATTCGGATCGGCAGGTCGGATCGATGATCGCCGCGGGTCTCGGTGTCATAGCGCACGCCGACCTCGCTGACGCCTTGAGGCGAAGGTCTGCCGCGCGCTGCGTCGTTCACCAGCACCTGACGAACCTGCTGATATGACCGATTCACGAGACGCGCGATCTCTGCGCGCGAGTGACCGGCTTCTGACAATCGCCGTATCCGGTTCGATATTGTCTCGGTTGGTCCGTCCATGACATCCATCAGTTACTCCATCTGGAGACATGCGACAAGATCACGAATGTTCGCGGAACCGGACAGCAAAGCTGCGTTGTGAACCGCACCGCCCGCCGTTAGAAGGCCGCAACCAAGACCCTCTAGACGCACGGACGCGCCCCCTTTCCATGACCACGCCTGCGACCACACGACTGGTGATGAAGTTCGGCGGCACCTCGATGGGCGACCTCGAGCGTATCCGTAGAGCGGCCCGTATCGTCGCGGCCGAGGTCAAATCGGGCAAACAGGTCGCCGTGGTCGTCTCGGCCATGGCGGGCAAGACCAACGAACTGGTCGCCTGGACCGACGGCACGGGCCCCGCCGCGCCCGGCCTTCCCCTGTCGGATGATGAATACGACGTCGTCGTCGCCTCGGGCGAACAGGTCACGGCGGGCCTGCTGTCCCTGACCCTGAGGAACATGGGGCTGAACGCGCGCAGCTGGATGGGCTGGCAGATACCGATCATCACCGACGACGCCCACGGCCGCGCCCGCATCGAGGACGTGCCGGGCGAGGTGCTGGGCGCCGCCATGGATCTGGGCGAGATCGCCGTCATCCCCGGCTTCCAGGGCGTGACCCCCGGCGGCCGGATCACCACCCTGGGTCGGGGCGGCTCGGACACATCGGCTGTCGCGGTCGCCGCCGCGCTGGAGTGCCCCTGCGACATCTATACCGACGTGGACGGCGTCTACACGACCGACCCGCGCATCGAGAAGAAGGCCACCCGGCTGAACCGCGTCAGCTACGAAGAGATGCTGGAGATGGCGTCCCTGGGCGCCAAGGTGCTTCAGACCCGGTCGGTCGAACTGGCCATGTCAAAGCGCGTGCCCGTGCGCGTGCTGTCGAGCTTCGTCGAACCCGACGAGGACGGAAACCTGCCGGTCGGTGCCGGCACATTGATCTGTGACGAGGAAGACATCGTGGAAAAGCGCATCGTGTCGGGCGTGACCCTGAGCCGCGACGAGGCCCGGATCACCCTGCTGGGCCTGATCGACCGCACCGAGGCCACGGCCGACGTCTTCACCCGCCTGGCCGAGGCCAACGTCAACGTCGACATGATCGTCCAGTCCCAGTCCCGCACCGAGGGCACGGTCAACCTGACCTTCACCACGGGCCGCCGTGACGCCGTGCGCGCCGAGGAGATGATGCGCGCGGCCCAGACCGAACTGCATTTCGAGGAAATCCGCGTCGACGCCGACGTCGCCAAGGTCTCGGTCATCGGCGTCGGTATGCGCAGCCACGCCGGCGTCGCCCAGACCATGTTCCGCGCCCTCGCCGACAAGGGCGTCAAATTCCAGGCCATCTCGACGTCGGAGATCAAGACCAGCGTGCTGATCGAGGACGCCTATGCGGAGCTGGCGGTGCGCGCGCTGCACGCGGCCTACGGACTGGACGCGCTTTAGGGCGACGTCGAGGTTCGACATCCGCGACGGCTAGAACCAGCCGGCCTGTTTCAGCACCGCACTATAGCTTCGACTGACCGGCACCTTCAGTCCGCCGACGAGCTGCGCCTCGCCCGCGCCGCGTCGCCAACGCACGGCTTCCACCGCCTCGGCGGCCACCCACCATGACCGGTGGACCCGCCATCCGTGGGCTTGGGCCAGGTCTTCCAGGGCATCGGCGAAACGCAGGGTGATCAGTTCCTCGCCGGCGTCGGTATGGACCTTGAGATAGTGGTCGTGAGCCTCGATGGCGATCAGACGGGCACCACGCCGTCTGGCTGACAGGCGGCGTCTGAATACCGCCTCGGCGTCGGGCAGGGGCGGGGCGATGACGGTTCGCGTCTCGATCCGCGTGGGCCGCCGCCGCCAGACCAGGGCCCTCACCGCCATCACCGCCAGCACGATCGGCCACACCTGCCAGAGCAGGTCCAGAAACACCGTCCAGCCGAACGCCTGCCCCATCAACAGCTTCTGGGTCGCCAGCACCAGCAGAGTGCCCGGCGGCGTGATCAACAGCGAGACCAGCGCCACGCGCCGCCACGTCACGGTCACGACCCGGCTCAGCAGATCGTCCGCCGCGACCCCGATCAGTCCGCATCCGACCAGGCAGATCGTCCAGTAGAGATAGCGCTGCACGGCGGGCGCACTGTCGCTGTCGAAGGGGCCGAGGAACCCCAGAAGCACGCCTATGGCGACCAGCATGCCGAGGTCTATTGCCCACCGCCTCGCCGCCGCCGCCCCTGGCTTCTTCGCCTTGCCGTCCATGCCGTCCCGTTCACGCACCCACGGCGCCGTTCGCGAAGCAAGGCCTAGCGAGCCGCCGTCCGACCGGCAATGGCGATCAGCGAACCCTGCCTCACCCCCCTTTGATCGGAACCGTCCGTGCCCCACTCCCGGCTCACCCGAACCCTGGCCGCGGCTCTAGCCGTCGCCGCATCGCTTGTTGCTCTTCCCGCCATGGCCCAGCTCCCCGGTGCCGATGTCGGCGCACGCCCTGAACCCACTGCGGTCTGCCATGTCGGCGTCTATCGTCTGGACGACGGCAGCTGGGTCGATCTGGCACCCAACGTCGATACGGGTCTGCGGTGGCGCAGGCTGGACGGGTCCACCAGCAGGATGATCCAGAATGCCGACGGTCGCTGGGTCAGCACCCTGGGCTGGACCAACCGTGTCGAGGGCCCGCAGCCGCAGCTCGGGAGCTGTGCCGAGGACCGGATCGCGTTCGACGGCCGACCGGGCCGCCGTGTGGCGCTCGACGCGCAGGAGACCACCTTCGTCGGCCACGGGGGAACCCGTCTGAGGGGGCGACTGATCCTGCCGCCCGGTGACGGTCCTGTTCCCGTCATGGTCGAGGTCCACGGCTCGGAAGGCTCCAATGCGCTGGATTTCAACGCCTTCCAGCGGTTCGCCCCGGCCTCGGGCGTCGGCGTCTTCGTCTATGCCAAACGGGGGTCAGGCGGATCGGACGGCGCCTACACCCAGGACTTCCATGTCCTCGCCGAAGACGCCGCGGCGGCCGTGGTCGAGGCCCGTAGGCTGGCCGGGGCGCGCGCGAGCCGTGTCGGCCTGCACGGCGCAAGCCAGGGCGGATGGGTCGCGCCGCTCGCCGCCAGCCTGACGCCCGTCGATTTCGTCATCGTCGGCTTCGGTCTGGCTTACGGCGTCCTGTCGGAAGACAGCGACGAGGTGATCCAGACGCTCGAGGCCAAGGGATGGGGCCCCGACGTCCTGGCCAGGGCGCGCGAGATCACCGACGTCACCGGCGCGTTCGTCGCCTCACGGGGCGCGGTCGGTTTCGACGGTCTGGAGGCGGTCCGCGCCCGCTACCGCGCCGAGCGCTGGTTCGCCGACATCAAGGGCGAGTTCACCGGCATGCTGCTGAACACCCCCAATGCACAGATCACCGCCATGGCTCCTCAACTGGATGTCGGGACATCGTGGGACTACGACCCCCTGCCCGTGCTCGTCGGCCTGACCACCCCGATGCTCTGGATCCAGGCCGAGAAGGACACCGGTGCGCCGCCGGACGCCACGCGCCGTCGACTGATCGCCCTGGCGGCCCAGGGACGCCCGATCACCCTGCTGGAATATCCCGACACCGATCACGGCATCGTCCGGTTCGAGACCGGTCCCGACAGCCGCCGTACGTCGCTCGGCTATGCGCCCGGCTATTATCAGGCCATGCTGGATTGGGCGCGGGCGGGACGGCTGGAGGGCGACTACGGCGACGGTCGCATCCTTGCCCGGGCGATGACGGTGCGATAGCGCCCCCTGGGGTCGACGGTCGTCCCCACCCCACGCCGGACGGTCAACACCGCGCGCCGTGGGGCAACGCGCGGCGTGTGGGTCTCTCCAGGGCTCCAAGGCGGTCCCCCGACACCCCAGAAGCTCTGTCGGGCGCATTCCAGCGCCGCGTGAGAGACGATCCACGAGACCGTCCGGCCGGGCGTCAGGAACGCCCTGTCATCGGCGATAGAACAAAGATTTTCGGCTCGCCACTGGACACTTTTGGGACGGTTGTCGATGAGTGACGGGGTATGAGCGCGGCGACCGAGACAGCGATGACACCCACGACCGGACCGGTTCACCTGAGGCCCGGTTTCGACGCCGCCATGCGTCACTCGACCCATGCGCCCCTGGCCCTGCTGGATCGCGATCCGGGCTTCTATCGCTGCATCGGCGACATCCCGACCTATGCGCTCGGGGTGCTGGCGCTTTATCTGCATTCGACCGACCGCCTGTATCACCGGGGTCTGCAGGAGGCGGCGCGGGATCTGTTCAGCGCAGGCCGGGCCAGCGCCATCCTGGCCCGGATGCAGAGCGCGGGGCTGATCGTGCCCGCCGACGCCTTCCAGCTCGGTCGCCAGCGCCGCTATGTCCCGGCCCCCGCCATGGTCCAGGCGTTCCGCGCCTGTTACCGGATCGAGCTGGAAAGCCTGGCCCTGATCGACGCGCGCGTGGCGCCGATGGTCGAGGCCTATGATCGCTCTGACGTCTTCGACCGCATCGTCGCCTTCCTGGCCAGCCGCCATCTGGCCGCGCCGGCCCTGGATCAGGAGCTGATCGATCCCCTGGGCGGGGTCGGGCGGCGGTCCATGGGGCTGATGTGCGCCTATGCCCTGGCCGAGGCGGCGTTCGCGGGCGGCGGGGCGCGCGCAGAGGGCGTCGTCACCGTCAACACCTCGGCCCTCGCCCGGCGGCTGGGCGTGTCGCGCACCCACGTCCGGCGGGTGCTGGCGACGCTGCGGGACGCCGGTCTGACTGCCGATGGCCCACGACCGGACCAGCTGGTCCTGACCCCCGCCTTCGCGGAGGGTTACCAGCTCTATTTCTACGGCATGTTCAGCGTCCTCCTGGCCGCTGTCGGGTGTCTGGACGCCTAAGAAGCGGCCGCCCAGGCTGCAGCCCGCCGATAACCGCCCGTCATTCGGTCTCCGCCCCCGGATCGGCTATAGCGAGCGTCACACCTGCGGCCTATCTTGGTCGCTCATCACGGGAGGCGGGATGCCGGTAGGCGGCGGATTGACGACGAGGGGGCCGCGCAACCTCCTGCGCCAGATCCGCGAGGCCATGGCCGGGGCGGCTCCGGCCCAGGAGCGGCTGGACCGCGTCGTGCGCACCATCGCCCAGTCGATGGTGGCCGAGGTCTGTTCCATCTATCTGCGGCGCGGCTCGGGCGAGCTGGAGCTGTTCGCCACCCACGGCCTGAACGCCGCCGCCGTCCACGAGACCCGGCTGCGTCCCGGCGAGGGCCTGGTCGGCGAGGTGGCCCGGATGGCCGAGCCGATCAGCCTGTCGGACGCCCCGTCCCACCCGTCCTTCGCCTATCGCCCGGAAACCGGCGAAGATCCCTACCACGCCTTTCTCGGCGCGCCCCTGCTGCGTGGTGGCCGGGCCATCGGGGTTCTGGTCGTCCAGAACCGGGCCGAGCGGCGCTACGACCCCGACGAGGTCGAGGACATCCAGACCATCGCCATGGTCCTGGCCGAGACGGTGGCCAGTGGCGAGCTGATGGCCCAGGAGGAGCTGCGCGACGTCGAGGTCGCGCCGCACCGCCCCGAACGGCTGAAGGGCCAGAAATTCGCCGACGGTCTCGCCTTCGGACACGTCATTCTGCACGAGGCCCCGCTCGCGCCCGAAAAGCTGCTCTCCGCCGATCCGGTGCTGGAGGAGATGAAGCTCAACCTGGCCCTGGCCGACCTCAAGGCCGGGATCGACGCCCTGCTGGAAGGCGGGCAGGGCAAGCTGGCGGGCCAGTCGTTCGAGGTTCTGGAAACCTATCGGATGTTCGCCGACGACCGGGGCTGGAACCGGTCGCTGCTGGAGGCGGTGCGCTCTGGCCTGACCGCCGAGGCCGCCGTGGATCGGGTCAGGAACGAACACCGCGCCCGCTTCGCCAAGGCCCGCGATCCCTATATCAAGGAACGGCTGCACGATTTCGAGGACCTGGCCAACCGGCTGCTGCGGGTGCTGGCGGGCGACAGTCCCGGCGGTCGCGTCCTGCCCGACGACGCCATCCTGGTGGCGCGGAACCTGGGCCCCGCCGACCTGCTGGAGTACCCGCGCGAGACGCTGAAGGGCCTGCTGATCGAGGAGGGGTCGGCCGCCAGCCATGCCGCCATCGTGGCCCGGGCGCTCGGTATCCCCTGTGTCGGCCGCCTCCCCGGCCTGCGCGACCGGCTGAGCGAGGGCGACCTCGTCATCGTCGATGGGGAAACGGGTGAGGCCCACCTGCGGCCCCGCCCGGACATGCTCGATTCGGTCCAGTCGCGCATGGCCGTGCGCAGCGAGCGCCAGGCCGAGTTCGCCAAGCTGAAGGACGTGCCCGCCGTCACCGCCGACGGCCAGCGCATCACCCTGCTGACCAACGCGGGCCTGGCCGTCGACCTGGACAATCTCGACCTCGTCGGGGCCGAGGGCATCGGCCTGTTCCGCACCGAGTTCCAGTTCATGGTCTCCGAGGAACTGCCGCGCCTGGACACCCAGACGGCGCTGTACAGGCTGGTGCTCGACGCCGCCGGCGACCGGCCCGTGACCTTCCGCACGCTTGACATCGGGGGCGACAAGGTCCTGCCCTATATGGAGACCACCGAGCGGGAGGAGAACCCGGCCCTCGGTCGTCGCGCCATCCGCCTGGGCCTCGACCGGCCCGCCCTGCTGCGGCTTCAGTTGCGGGCCCTGCTGGCCGCCGGGGCCGGGCGCGAGCTGCGTGTCATGTTCCCCATGATCGCCACGGTCGAGGAGTTCCGCGCCGCCCGCGAACTGATGGACATCGAATGCCAGTGGGCCCGCCGCCGCGGCCGCCCCCTGCCGGCCCTGCTGCGGGTCGGGGCCATGATCGAATGCCCCAGCCTGTTGTGGCACCTCGATGCGCTCCTGCCCCTGACCGACTTCGTCTCGGTCGGGACCAACGACCTGTTCCAGTACATGTACGCCGCCGACCGCACCAATCCGCTGGTCTCGGACCGCTACGACCCCCTGTCACCGCCTGCGCTCAGGGCATTGCAGACCATCCAGAAGGCCTGCGCCGAGACCGGCACCCCGGTGTCCGTCTGCGGCGAGCTGGCGGGCCGGCCGCTGGAGGCCTTTGCCCTGATCACCCTGGGCTTCACCCGGCTGTCGGCGCCGGCGGGCGGGGTGGGGCCGGTCAAGCGGATGATCCTGTCCGCCGACGTCGCCGCCGCCCGGCGCGGCATGACCAGCCTGCTGGGCTCATCGGCGGGTTCGATCCGCAACGAGATCGAAAGCCTGGCGCGGAAATTGAACGTCGCGATCTGAACCGTCCCGCCCTGGCACACGCGTCAGGGGAAAAGCGGACATGGCTAACAGATCGTTGATGCGTCGATGCAAATGGGTTATCCACAAGACGGACGCGACGGATTGGCTGGGGCTGATCCGGATGTCACACCGGACATGGTATCGACGGATGTGACGGCGACGAATGTGATTTCGTTTGCGTCCTGGTCGAGTACGGCGTCTCCGGGCCAAACGGAAACGTCGAGAGTGGGGTCTGACTTAATGGCGCTGGATACGGGGACTGTCCCCGACGAGTTTCGTGCGCATCCGGACTGGAAGGACCCCATGCCCTCCATCGCTGACGCCGCGACTCTGGGGGCCGGCCTGCGCGCGACGCGCGAGGCCTCGGGCCGGTCGCTGGCCGAATACTCCGTCATCACCCGCGTCCACACCCGCTTCCTCAAGGCGCTGGAGGAGGGCGACTTTTCCTCCCTGCCGTCGCGGGTCTTCTCCATCGGCTATGTGCGCGCCTATGCCGCTGCGCTCGGCCTCGACGAACAGCTGGCCGTCGAGCGGTTCAAGCGCGAGAGCCCGGACGGCTCGGTGCCGCTTCAGGCCCCTGTGGGCGTCGCTTTCGAGGATGTGCGCCGCTATTCGCCCCGACTGATCGGGGCCGTGCTGGTCGTGGGGCTGGCCGTCGTCGGCTGGAACGTGTTCCAGCGCGTCAACCTGATGCATGCCCCGGCCCCGTCGGACATCGCCGAGATCCCCGAAAGCTGGTCCCTGGGCCAGGTGCCGGGCCAGTCGGTGGTCGCCGTCGGCGCGCCGCGCCCGGCTCCGGCTGACCAGACCACTCCGACCCTGTACGTCACCCCGGGCCTCGAGGCCCAGCTGACCGGCATCGATCCGACGGACCCCGCCGCCGTCGCGGCCGCTGCCGCCGCCCAGGCCGGACCGGTTCAGAAGGCCTTCAATCCGCGCGGGGCCATCTACGGCGCTGCCGCCACCGCCTCCCAGGTCGTGCTTCAGGCGAAAAAGGCGGGCTTGCTGGTCGTCTCGACCGCCAACGGCCAGGTCCTGTTCGCCCGCCAGATGGCCGCCGGCGAGGCCTGGCGCGCACCGATCGACCTGGCCGCGACCGTGGACGTCTCCGACCCGGCCGCCTTCGACGTCTATCTGAACGGCGAACACGGCGGCGCGCTTCCCGCCACCGTCAGCCCCCTGAGCCAGCTCAACGCCCGCGCCGCCGCCCTCGCCCGCCAGACCGCCGCCCAGGTCGAAGCCGCCCAGATCGCCGCCGCCCGGGCTGCGGTGCAGACGCGGCAACAGTTCAATACGGCGGTTCAGGCGCAGTGACCCCGTCTCCTCCCCGTGCGAAGCATGGGGAGGTGGCGCGGCGCTTCTTCAGCGTCGTGACGGAGGGGTTCTTCCCCCCAGACACGGTGCGTGCTTTCAGAGCCCCTCCACCCCTTCGGAGTCGATGGCTCCCCATTCGCCAAGCGGCGAACGGGGAGGAGACGGACCGTCATGGCCCCGCCACGATAAAGCGCCTATCTTGATGCCGTCATGAGCGCAGATCACTCCCACATCCGTCCCTGGCGCCATATCGAGCGTCGCAAGAGCCGCCAGATCATGGTCGGCAATGTGCCGGTCGGCGGCGACGCGCCGATCAGCGTCCAGTCGATGACCAACACCCCGACGTCCGACGCCAACGCCACCATCGGCCAGATCCGCGAGCTTGAAGAGGCCGGGGCCGACATCGTCCGCGTCTCCTGCCCCGACGAGGATTCGACCGCCGCCTTCAAGACCATCGCCCGCGCCGCCAGGGTGCCGCTCGTCGCCGACATCCACTTCCATTACAAGCGCGGCATCGAGGCCGCAGAGGCCGGCGCCGCCTGTCTGCGGATCAATCCGGGCAATATCGGCAATGCCAGCCGCGTCCGCGACGTCATCCAGGCGGCCAAGGACCACGGCTGCTCCATGCGCATCGGCGTCAACGCCGGCTCGCTGGAAAAGGAACTGCTGGAAAAATACGGCGAGCCCTGCCCCGACGCCATGGTCGAGAGTGCCCTCAACCACGCCCGCATCCTCCAGGACCACGACTTCCACGAGTTCAAGATCTCTGTGAAGGCGTCGGACCCCTTCCTGACGGTCGCCGCCTATCAGCAGCTGGCCGAGGTCATCGACTGCCCGCTGCACCTCGGCGTCACCGAGGCCGGGCCGCTGCGCACCGGCACGATCAAGTCCGCCATCGGCATGGGCAACATGCTGTGGGCCGGGATCGGCGACACCATCCGGGTCAGTCTCGCCGCCGATCCGGTCGAGGAGATCAAGGTCGGCTTCGACATTCTGAAGTCGCTGGGCCTGCGCCACCGGGGCATCAACATCATCGCCTGTCCGTCTTGCGCCCGTCAGGGGTTCAACGTCATCGAGACGGTCGGCATCCTGGAAGAAAAGCTGGCCCACATCGCCACGCCGATGTCGCTGTCGATCATCGGCTGTGTCGTCAACGGCCCGGGCGAGGCCCTTTATACCGACGTCGGCTTCACCGGCGGCGGGGCGGGGTCGGGCATGGTCTATCTGAACGGCAAGATCGCCCACAAACTGGCCAACGGCGAGATGGTCGACCACATCGTCAGCCTGGTCGAGGCCAAGGCCGCCGAACTGGATGCCGCCAAGCTGGCCCTCGAAGCCGCCGAATAGCCTTCAGACGTCCAGATCGACCGTGATCGGGCAGTGGTCGCTGGGCTGCTCCCAGGCGCGCACCGGTTCGTGGATGGTCGCCGATCCCGGCACCACCGACGGGGTCAGTCCCGGCGAGGTCCAGATGTGGTCGAGCCTCAGGCCCCTCTGCGACACCCTGAAATCCTGGGCGCGATAGCTCCACCATGACGCCAGCTTCTGCGGCTCGGGAAAGGCGTCGCGGACCACATCGGCGAACCCGCCCGCGGCCTGAAGCCGATTCAGCGTCTGGACCTCGCCCGGCGTGTGGCTGACCACCTTGGACATGTATTTGTGGTTCCAGACGTCGAACTCACTGGGCGCGATGTTGAAGTCGCCGCACATCAGCAGTCGCCGCGACCGGTCCTGACGCTCGACCGTCTCGGTCAGCTGCTCATAGAAATCCATCTTGTGATCGAACTTGGCGTTCAGCTCCCGGTCGGGCAGGTCGCCGCCCGCCGGGATGTAGAAGTTCTGGACATCGACCCCGGCGATCAGCCCCGACACGCACCGAGCATGGCCGAGCTTGCAGGCCTGGAAGGTCTGGCTGTCCTCGATCGGCAGCTTCGAGGCGATGGCCACCCCGTGCCAGCCCTTCTGGCCCGCGATCTTCAGGTGCGGCATCCCCATCTCGGCAAAGGCGTTCCTGGGAAACTGGTCCTCCAGGCATTTGATTTCCTGCAGGCACAGGATGTCGGTCCCGCTCTCGGCCACGAACCGCGCCACCTGGTCGATGCGCAGGCGGACCGAATTGATGTTCCAGGTGGCGATGCGCAGGGTCATGGCCCCGCTTCTAGCGGCCCGCCGCACCGGGCGCGACCCCGCGCCTATCGTCGCATGGAACGGGTTGGGGTCTCGACGGCTTTCCCTGCCGGGCGCAGACTTGCCTCAACCCCAGTCGACCACCCGGAGCCCCCTGATGACCGTCCTGATCCGTCCCGAAGGCCAGACCGCCGACGACCTGAAATTCTCGCGCCGGACCCTGGGGGTCGGTGCCGTAGGCGGCCTGTTCTTCAGCGGATACGCCGTCGCCGCCCTGGCCCAGAGCGCGACCCCGGTGGTCACCGACACCGCCGGACTGGTCGCCGCTGACGTCACCTATCCGGCCCCGGACGGCTTCGCGCTTCCGGCCTATGTCGCCCGGCCCGAGGGCGCGGGACCCTTCCCGGTGGTGATCGTCGCGTCCGAAATCTTCGGCGTCCACGCCTATATCGAGGACATCTGCCGCCGGCTGGCCAAGGCCGGCTATGCCGCCATCGCCCCGGCCTTCTTCGTGCGCGTCGCCGACCCGGCACCCCTGTCCGACTTCGCCCAGATCCGCACCATCGTCAGCCAGGCCAAATACGAACAGGTCATGGGCGACGTGTCGGCCACGCTGGACTGGGTCGCCGCCCAGTCCTGGGCCACCGACAAGATCGGCATTACCGGCTATTGCTGGGGCGGCAAGGTCGTCTGGCAGGCCTGCGCCCGCTTCGCCCAGATCGACGCCGGTGTCGCCTGGTACGGTCAGCTGGCACCGTCGTCCACCGCCACGCCGGAACAGGTCGCGGCCGGTGCGCCCTGGCCCGTCGACCTGGCCAAGGACCTGAAGGCCCCCGTGCTGGGCCTGTACGGCGGTCAGGACCAGGGCATCCCCCTGACGGCCGTCGAGGCCATGAACGCGGCCCTCACCGCGGCCGGCAAGACCGACAGCCGCATCGACGTCTATCCCGACGCCCAGCACGGCTTCCACGCCGACTATCGCGCAAGCTACAACGCGGCCGACGCCGCCGACGGCTGGAGCAAACTGCTGGGCGTGTTCGAGGCGAAGTTGAAGTAGCACCGCGATCGCTTTTGCTTGATCGAGGCGCGGCATCGGCAAGCCGATCCTCTCTCCTGTCCCCGCGAGATGATTATTTTCCTATTTTCCCTTGCGGCTCGACCCAATCTTCCCCACTTCTCCGCCACGGTCTTTGAAATTGCAGGACATCGCGGCGACGCCGTGTGGCCGTGGGTTCGGTCTCTGAAACGCAAGTCGTTGATTTGTTTGGAGCCGCCGTGGCGGTTTGGCGGTTTGGCGGCCTGTTTCTTGGACCGCCACCGCCAAACGGCGCGGCACGCTGACGTCCGCATGGGCCCTTTCCACGGAGGGGTAGGCTCGGGATTGGGAGGTCTTTGATCTGAAGCGTTTGCTCTGTCTGAAACAGGCCCCCGCTTGCCCGATCCGGCGACGCGCCCTATCCCCTGACCATGACCCGCGCGCCCCTGATCTGCCCGTCCATCCTGGCCAGCGACTTTGCAAAGCTGGGGGCGGAGGTCGCCGCCATCGAGGCGGCGGGGGCCGACTGGGTCCATGTCGATGTGATGGACGGCCATTTCGTGCCCAACATCACAATCGGCCCCGACGTGGTGAAGGCCCTGCGGTCGCATACGACCCTGCCGTTCGACGTCCACCTGATGGTCGCGCCTGTCGATCCCTGGCTTGAGGCGTATCGTGAGGCGGGGGCTGATATCCTGACGGTTCATCCCGAAAGCGGTCCGCATCTGCACCGGACGCTGGGCCGGATTCGTCAGCTGGGGGCCAGGGCGGGGGTGGTGTTCAACCCGGGCACGCCGCTGGGCCTGCTGGAGGACGTCATCGACCTGGTCGATCTGGTGCTGATCATGTCGGTCAATCCCGGCTTCGGCGGCCAGGCTTTTATCGACGCCTCCTATCGCAAGATCGAACGGGCCCGCGCCCTGCTCGACGCCGCCGGATCCAAGGCACACCTCCAGGTCGACGGGGGCGTGACTGCCGCGAACGCCGCCGCCTGCGTCGCTGCCGGAGCCGATGCCCTGGTGGCCGGGACCGCCGTCTTCCGGGGCGGGCCATCCGCCTACGCCGCCAATATCGCGGCCCTGAAGGCCGTCTGAGATGGCCTTGAGCCCCTTCGCGCGCCGCGCCACAGAGGCCGAGGCTCCCGCACCCGGGGCCATCCCCGGCCTGCGTGGGGCACCCGTCCGCACCCCTGTCCGCGCCGGTGGTCCCCACACCGGCCCGACCCTGTGGCCCGCCATCGCCGGGCGGATGCTGACCCGCCAGATGTGGATCGAGCTCTATGGCCTGCCGGGCTATACGCTGACGCTGAAGGGGGCCAAGGCCACGGCCTTCTCGGCGACCCCGCGCGATTTCCGTCCCGCCGACGCCCAGGTCGGCAAGGCGCTGCTGTCCGGCCGCGCGACCCTGGCCGGCTCGACGCTCGAGGTCGAGGCCGGCGGCGACGTCTGGGACCGGCCCTGTCCGACCAAGGCCTTTGCGGTCGATCTGCATGCCTTCGCCTGGCTGCCCGGCCTGATGACGCAGGGCGAGAAGGGCGCGCGCGAGGCCCTGCGGCTGACCCTGCTGTGGGCCGACCATTTCGCGCGCTGGTCGCCCTTCGCCTGGGGCCCCGAGATCCTGTCGCGGCGGGTGTTCAACCTGTCGTGCGCCGCCCGCAAGCTGGGCGGGGTCGCCACCGAGGCCGAGCGTCAGCGGCTGATCGACATCCTGGGCCGTCAGGCGCGCCAGCTGCTGCGTCCGCCCGGCGGCTTGGCCGGAAAGGCCGAGCGGATGGTCGCCGCCGCCGTCGCGGGTTGCGTCATCGCCGGACCCTCCGGGGCGTCCCTGCGCAAGCGTGCCATCCACGCCCTGGCCGGGGCCCTGCGCGCCACCGTGGCGGGCGACGGTGGCCATGCCTCCCGCAATCCGGAGGCGGGTCTGGCCCTGCTGCTGGACCTGCTGACGCTCGAGGATGCCCTCTCGCAGTTGTCGGAGACCTCGCCGGAATCCATCGGCGGGGCCATCCAGCGGCTGACGGCGGCCCTGCGCGTCCAGACCCTGCCCGACGGCCGGCTGACCAGCTTCCAGGGCGGTGGGCCCAGCCAGGCGGTCCTTGTCGCCGCCGCCCGAGCGCACGACGACTGGTCCCAGACCGAGGCCGCTAGGGCCCCGATCGCCGGCAGCGTCGGCGGCCTGCGTCGCATCCACGGGGCGCTGCTGACCGTCGTCGCCGACACCGCCCGGCCCGCGCACGGGGCCTGGGGCGAGGCCGCCTGCGCCCAGCCCCTGGCGCTGGAGATCGCCTGTGGCCGAGACCGGATCGTCACCGGCTGCGGCTGGAGCCCGCGCGCCGCGGATCGACAGGCCCTGCGCCTGACCCCCGGCCATTCGACCCTGACGCTCGGGGAACAGTCGCTGGGCGATCCCCTCGGCGGGTGGAAGGGCGAGCTTCTGGGACCGCGCCTGATCGGCCGCCCGATCCACGTCGGCGCCGAACATCGCGAGGCGGAGGGTGCCGTCTGGCTGGAGATGGAGCACGACGGCTGGGCCGTGCCCTTCGGCCTGCTGCACCAGCGCCGCCTCTATCTGGATCAGAGGCTGGACGAGCTTCGCGCCGAGGAACGGCTGCATCCGGCCCCCAGCCATGTCGAGGGCGACGTCGTCCGCGCCATCGCCGCCCCCTATGCGGTGCGTTTCCATCTGGAGCCGGGGGTGCAGGCTTCCCTGGCCCGTGACCGCCGCTCGATCCTGTTGCGCGGCCATTCCGGCCGGGGCTGGTGGTTCAGGACCGACGGGCCGGACGTGGCGATCGAGCCCAGCGTCCACATTGACGAAGGCCTGACCCGGCGCTCGCTTCAGATCGTCGTGCGTGGCTCGGCCCGCACCGACGCCGAGACCAAGATCCGCTGGAAGCTGAGCCCGGCCGGGGCGGCGGGCGATCCGGTCTGACGGGGGCTTGCGTGCCGCAGACTTGAAGTCGCCGGCATCCGCCCATACGGCTTGGACCATGGACCCGATCTCGGAACGCCTGCGCCTGCGCCACCCGCAGAAGATCGACCTGTCGCTGGACCGGATGCGCACCCTGCTGGCCGTGCTGGGCGAGCCGCAGCATCGGCTGCCGCCGGTGATCCATGTGGCCGGTACCAATGGCAAGGGATCGACGGTCGCCTTCATCCGGGCGATGGCCGAGGCGGCGGGTCTGCGGGTCCACACCTATACCTCGCCGCATCTGGTGCGGTTCAACGAGCGGATCCGGCTGGCGGGACGGCTGATCGACGACGCGCGGCTGGAGGCGATCCTGGACCGGATCGAGGCGGTGCGGGGCGTGCAGGCGACGGTGTTCGAAAGCACCACGGCCGCCGCCTTCCTGGCCATGGCGGACGTTCCCGCCGACCTGGCCATCGTCGAGGTCGGCCTGGGCGGATCGCTGGACGCCACCAACGTCATTGAACGGCCCCTGGTCAGCGTGATCGCACCCGTCGATCTGGACCATGCCGAGTTCCTGGGCACCACGATCGAGGCCGTGGCCGGAGAGAAGGCAGGCATCCTGAAAGCCGGGGCCCGGGGCATCGTAGCGCGCCAGTCGGAGACGGCCATGGCCGTGATCGAGAAGGCAGCCGGTCGGGTCGCCTCGCCCCTGACGGTGATGGGCACCGATTTCGACGCCTGGGGCGAGCGGGGCGGAATGGTGTTCCAGGACCTGGAGCGGTTCCTCGACCTGCCGGCTCCGGCCCTGTTCGGGGCCCACCAGATCGACAATGCGGGACTGGCGGTCGCTGTGGCGCTGGAACTGGACCTGCCCGAGGACGCGATCGCGGAAGGGCTCCGGACCGTACGGTGGCCGGCGCGGATGCAGCGGTTGACGGCGGGGCCTTACGCCGAGGCGGCGCGCGCGGCCCCAGGCGACCAAGGGGGGGCCGAGCTGTGGCTGGACGGCGGGCATAATCCGCATGCGGGTCTGGCCCTGGCCCAGGCCCTGACCGACCGTCAGGCCAAGGCACCGCGCCCCCTGGCCCTGATCGTCGGGATGCTGGCCAACAAGGATGCGGGCGGGTTCTTCGAGGCGCTGAAGGGGTCGGACGCCCACGTCTTCACCGTCGGGTTCGACGGAGCC
>NZ_JAEMRD010000124.1 GCF_016463485.1 Brevundimonas sp. | reverse complement strand
CGCCGTTGTTGCCACCACCGTTGTTGCCGCCCCAGCCGCCGCCGTTGTTGCCACCACCGTTGTTGCCGCCCCAGCCGCCGCCGTTGTTGCCACCGCCGTTGTTGCCGCCACCACCGGGGCGCCCGCCGCCGCCGTTGTTGCTGCCCCGCTCATAGTCTCCACGGAAGCTGCCGCAGACCAGCAGACCGTCGATGTTGCCGATTTCGTTGTTGGCGCAGCGGGCCAGTTCGATCGAGGTGCCGCGCAGATTGCCGCGCGTATCCTGGCAATCGGCATACAGGCGACCCTGATTGACGTACTCGCCCGAACAGGTCTGGGCATAGCTGCCGCGCGGTGCAACCCGCTGTTCGCCGCCTTCAGGCGCCGCGAACTGCTGGGGTGCCAGCAGGGCCATGGCGGCAGCCGCCGCACTCATTTGAATCAACATCGCGTTCCCTCCAGAACAATCCCTAAAGACGCACAATGCGCCTGGACGACCAGTGTTCATCCCCGAACATGAACCTGTGCTGTATGTCCGATTCAGGCGGCTGACGGTCAACGTTTTCTTTTCTGACGAAACGGCCTATATCCCGATCATCGCGCCCGGCCGAAAGGTCGGGCGCCGTCGTATCCAGCGCCCGCGAACGGGCCGAAATTCACCGGGACAAACGCCCATGACCGACATCCTCATGCCCAAGGCCACTGCGGTCTGGATGGTGGACAACACATCTCTGACGTTCGAGCAGATCGCCGCCTTCTGTGGCCTGCATCCGCTCGAGGTGCGCGGCATCGCGGACGGCGACGTGGCCCGCGACATTCGCGGCGTCGATCCGATCACGGGCGGCCAGCTGACCCGCGAGGAGCTCGACAAGGCCCAGGACAATGCCGACTACCGCATGAAGGCGATCGTCAGCCGCCACGCCGAACTCCTCAAGGCCCACAAGGCACCGCCGAAGTACACGCCGGTCTCGCGCCGCCAGGACCGCCCGGACGCCATCGCCTGGTTCGTGCGCAATCACCCCGAGGTGACCGACGCCCAGATCGCCAAACTGCTGGGCACCACCAAGTCCACGATCGAGAGCGTGCGCAACCGCACCCACTGGAACAGCCCCCAGATCAAGCCGGTCGATCCGGTGACCCTGGGCCTCGTCGGCCAGCTGGCGCTCGACGATCTGGTCTCCAAGGCCGCCGCCAAGAAGAACAAGGACGACGCCAAGAAGGGCGGCGACACGATCCAGCCGGTCGAGGCCGAACCCGCAGAGCCCGAGTTCGTCCCCGAAGCCGCAGAGCGCCGCACCGCCGAACCGACGGCCGCTTCGGTGTTCGGTACGCGCAACTAGTCCGAAAACGGCAACGGCCCCGGTGTCTCCACCGGGGCCGTCCATTCATTCAACGCGAGTGGGCCCGGCTAACCTGCCCGGGCCTCGAGACTGGTGATTTCTTCCTTGAGCCGGAGCTTCCTTCGCTTCAGCTCCCTGACCTGCAACGGATCCACAGCCGGGCGGTGCACCTCCCGCTGGATGGTCTCATCCAGCTGACGGTGACGGTTTCCCAGTTCGCGGATACGAGCTTCGATGGTCATGGCTTGCGCCTCCATGTCTAAGGGACCAGGTAGTGAGCGCCCGGAACGCCGGTCTGTGGAATCACGAGTCCGTGACGACAACAGGGTGTTAACGGGCTCCGGACCGGGACAGGCTGAGCGCCAATATGGACCATGATGTGAACGGAGCCGTACGGAACCTTCCGCCCCGCCTTGTCGTGGGAATTTCCGGTGCGTCCGGCGTGACTTACGGCGTCCGGGTGCTGGATGCGCTGAACGATCTGGGCGTCGAGAGCCACCTGGTCGTCACCCGTGCGGCCCTGCTGACCCTGTCCCAGGAAACCGATCTGACCCCTGACGATCTCATGGGCCGCGCCACCGTGTCGCACCGGTTGAACGACGTCGGCGCGACCATTGCCTCGGGTTCTTTCCGGTCGCTGGGCATGATCGTGGCACCATGCTCTGTACGGACCATGAGCGAGATCGCCACCGGCGTGACCTCGACCCTACTGACCCGTTCCGCCGATGTGGTGCTGAAGGAGCGGCGGCCGTTGGTGCTGATGGTGCGCGAGACGCCTCTGCATCTGGGTCATCTGCGGACCATGACGGCCCTGGCCGAGATGGGCGCAGTCATCGCGCCGCCCGTTCCCGCCTTCTATGCCAACCCGACGTCGATCGCCGAGATGGTGGATCAGTCGGTGGGCCGCGCCCTGGACCTGTTCGGCCTGGACTGGTCGGCCGTGCGTCGCTGGGGCGGGCTGAAGGGCCCGGCTGACGCCGGATGAGCGATCAGGGCCTGTGGGAATGGGCCGTCGCGGCCTATGCGACACCGGGCGTCGCAGCGGCTTGCCTTCAGCTTCAGGACGTCAACGCCCAGAACGTGCCCCTGCTGCTCTGGGCCGCCTGGTGCGCCAAGTCGGCTAGACGCCCGGACGCAGACGCCCTGGAAGCCGCCTGCGACACCGCCCGGGCCTGGGAGCACGCCGCGATCGTTCCTCTCCGCAAGGTTCGCACGACCCTGAAGGCCCAGATCCTTGACATGAATGCCGAGGCCCGGTTGGCGCTGCGCGAGCAAGTCAAGGTCGTGGAACTGGCGGCGGAGCGCGGGCTGCTGGCCGATCTGGAAGCCCTCTCGCCTTCGATCGCCGGCACCGTTCGGCCCGCCCTCGACGGCATGGCCGAGGTCGCGCGCGTCTGGGACCGCGTGGTGCCGCGCCAGGCGTTGATAGCGCTCGCCGAACGCCTTCCGGCCTGACGCTGCCTCGGCTATGATCGCGCGAGTCAGGGCCTGCGCATGAACGACGACGAACCTTTCCTGTCCGAAGAAGAGCTGGCGCTTCACGCGGAGGTCAAGCTGCTGCGCCAGGAGCACGCCGATCTCGACGCCTCCATCGAGGCGCTGAACCACATGCCGATCCCCGACCAGCTGATGATCGCCCGGCTGAAACGCAAGAAACTGCTGCTCCGCGACGAGATCGTGAAGATCGAGAGCCGCATCCTGCCCGACATCATCGCCTGACTGGTGAAACGCGGAAAAATGGCTATAGTTATAGCCATAATCGGAGAGTAGTCATGGCCAGCTACGGAGTTGCCGAAGCCAAGAACAACTTCACCCAACTTCTGGATCGGGTTGAAGCGGGCGAAAGCATCACGATCACCCGCCACGGCAAACCAGTTGCCGAGTTGAAAGCAGCAGCCCGGGAAAGGCCTGTGTCGTCCATCGAGGAGCGAGGCGCAGCCATGGATCGGCTGAGGGCCGTCGCGGAGTCGCAGCCACGGATCGACATCTCAGCCGTAGACCTGATCCGGCAGATGCGTGACGAGGGCTTTTGAGCGACTATCTGGACGCCAGCGCCCTGGTCTCGGTCTTGCTCGGCGAGCCGACCAGCCGCGCGGTCAGAGCGCATCTTCAGCTCGGGTCAGCTGAACCCATCATCAGCAGCTTCGGCGTCGGCGAATGCTCCGCCGCGATTGCCGGCCTGGTGATGATGAATCGCAAGACCGAAGATGAAGCCGTCGCCTTGCTGATTGCGCTCGATGAATGGGTGGCAACCAGTGCGACCGTGGCTCCGATCCGCGACGGCGACATCACCGAAGGCAACCGCTTCGTCCGTCGCTTCGATCTGAAACTCAGGCTGCCCGACGCCATCCACGTGGCGACCGCCCGGCGAATGAATGCCCGGCTGATAACACTCGATCGCCGAATGGCGGCAGCGGCGGACGCCCTCGGCGTCGCCTGCATCAATCCCGCCGAGACCTCGGCATGAAAGACTGAATGGCCAAGGCACCTAAACGTCCCGCATCGGGCCTCCCTGACAAAGAGACCCTGCTGACCTTCCTGCGAGAAGCCGGAGAGGCGGACAAGTCCGACCTTGCCCGCGCCTTCGGGCTGAAGGGCAATGAGCGCCGACTGTTGCGCGAGATGATCCGTGAGCTGGAGGCCGAGGGCAAGCTCGGCAAGCGGGGCAGGAAGGGCTTTTCCGAGACCGGTTCCCTGCCCCCCGTCGGCGTGGTCGATGTGGTCGAGCGGGACGCCGACGGCGAGATGTACGTCCGGCTGGTCGAGGCTTCCAAGGACGCGCCACGCGCCCTGCTGGTCCCCGACAAGACCGGCAAGGCCGGGCCGGCTCCGGGCATGGGCGACCGGCTGCTGGTCAAGTTCGAGCGGGCCGCCGAGGGCTGGGAAGCCCGGATGGTCAAGAAGCTGGACGGCGACAACAACCGCGTCCTGGGCGTGATCCGCAAATCCAACCGCGAGACCCGCGTCGAGCCCGTCGACCGCCGCTCCAAGGATGTCCTGATCATCCCGCAACTGCTCGCCGAAGACCTGCGTGACGGTGACCTGGTGCTGGCCGCCATCGAGAAATCCGAACAGCGGTATGGCCCGAAGCGCGGGAAAATTCTGGAACACATCGGCAAGGAGGACGACCCCCGCGCCGCCTCCCTGATCGCCATCCACGCCCACGGCGTCCCGACGGGTTTCTCCGACACGGTCGAGAAGGAGGCGGAGACCCAGGACCTGCCGACGCTCAAGGGGCGCGATGACCTGCGCGACATCCCCTTCGTCACCATCGACCCGGCCGACGCCCGCGACCACGACGACGCCGTCTACGCTCAGCGCGATGAAGACGAGAAGAACCCCGGCGGCTGGATCGTCTGGGTCGCCATCGCCGACGTCGCCGCCTATGTCCGCCCCGGCACGGCGCTTGACCGCGAGGCCCGCGCCAAGGGCAACTCGACCTATTTTCCCGACCGGGTCGAGCCGATGCTGCCCGAGCGGCTGTCGAACGGACTGTGCAGTCTGAAGGAGGGCGAGAACCGCGCGACGCTGGCCGTGCGCATGGTGTTCGACGCCCAAGGCAAGAAGATCGGCCACAAATTCCATCGCGGCCTGATGCGCAGCCACGCCAAGCTTTCCTATGAGCAGGCGCAATCGGCCATCGACGGCGTCGAGAACGGCGGCGGGACCGACGACACCACCGGCCCGATCATGGAGGCGATCCTCTATCCCCTGTGGAACGCCTATCACACGATGCTGAAGGGCCGCCTGAAGCGCAGCCCCTTACAGATCGAGAGCGCCGAGCGCCGCATTCTGATGGCCCCGGACGGCGGCATCGCCGCCATCGTGCCGAGGAAGTCGCTGGAGGCCCACCGGCTGATCGAGGAGATGATGGTCCAGGCCAACGTCTGCGCCGCCGAGACGCTTGAAGCGAAGAAGACGCCGCTGATTTTCCGCGTCCACGAGACGCCTAGTCAGGAGAAGGTCTTCAACCTGGCCGACTTCCTGACCACCATCGGCAAGACCTGGAACAAGGGCGAGGCCCCGACCACCAAACGGTTCAACAAGCTGCTGGACGAGACCCGGGACACCCCCCACGCCGAGGTCGTCAACGAGGTGGTGCTGCGCTCGCAGATGCAGGCCCACTATTCGCCGGACAACCTGGGCCATTTCGGCCTGAACCTGGACCGCTACGCCCACTTCACCTCGCCGATCCGGCGCTACTCCGACCTGATCGTCCACCGCGGCCTGATCCGTGCGCTGAACCTCGGCAAGGACGGGCTCACGGACCAGGAGATCGCCGAGCTTCAGTCGATCGCCGAACAGGTCACCCTGACGGAGCGCCGCTCGATGGCCGCCGAGCGCGACGCCATGGACCGTTATGTCGCCGCCTTCCTGGAGGACCGGGTCGGCGCGACCTTTACCGGCCGTATCACCGGCGTAACCCGCTTCGGCCTGTTCATCCGTCTGGACGAGACCGGGGCCGACGGCCTGGTGCCCGTGTCCTCTCTCGGCAACGAGTATTTCACCCACGACGACCGCGCCCACGCCCTGGTCGGGGAGCGATCGGGCCAGCGGTTCACCCTGGGCCGAATGGTCGAGGTCAAGCTGAAGGAGGCCACGCCGATCACCGGCGGCCTGCTGTTCGAGATGCTCAGCGATCCCGAACCCCGCGACCCGAACGCAGCCGCACCCCGCCTCGGCGTCCGCGCCCGCGATCGCGGCCCCGGCGGCGCGTCCTTCCCCAAACGCGGCAAGGCCCGGCCGGGCGGCCCCAAGCCGCCGTCGGGTGGCCGGCCGTCTGGCGGGCTGAAAGGGGTCAGGAAAGGCAAACGGCGGTAATCGTCACCGAGTTCGCTCGTACGTCTGCGAACGGAGGCAATGGGTCGCGCTTTCGAAAGCGGTTCGTGCGCGTTAGCCCGGCATAGTTCCTCCAAGGCGGCTTCATCATGCGTTCTTTCACCATCCTCCCCGTGCTCGGCCTCCTCGCCATGACTGCATGCGGCGAGGTCGATGTTCAGAAGGCGGGCCGCAACGCCGCGCTGGCCGCTCTGGAGGCCAGCAACCCCGAGGTCGTCCAGGGCATCCGCGCCGCCCAGACCCTGAAACAGGTGGCCGCCACCTGCGGATGGCAGGATGTCGATGCCGCCGGCCTCGCCAGGACGGCGGTCAGTGGGATCGAGGAGCCACCGCTCCGCGCCGCCGCATCCAGCCTCGTCGAGGACCTGATCGTCTCGAACGCTTCGTCGCCGCAGGATGCACCCGCCGTTTCCCCTGGCGAATGTTCGCCGGAAGTTCGGCAGGCGCTTCAGAACCAGATCGCCGCAATCGCTCAAGGGTCCTCGGAGGACGCGGGCGGTTGACCGGGATCGGTCCGCGCCAAACACCACTCTTGGGACGAGCGCGAAAACGGGTTAGCTGAAACGGGTGAAAACCGCAGCCCAACCGTTCGACGCCGCCCAGGACCTGCGCGATGCACCTCGCATTGCCGGACCCCGCCTGCGCCCCAAGGATGCCGCGACCCTGATCCTGTTTCGAGGCACCGCAGACGCGCCCGAAGTGCTGATGGGCCGTCGCGCTCAGGGCCATGTCTTCATGGCCTCCAAATGGGTCTTCCCCGGCGGTCGTATCGACCGGTCGGATTTCACCGCCGCCTCGGCCACCGACCCGTCGGCCGAGGCCCTCACCCGGCTTCAGCGCGAGGTCCCCGCCCGTCGCGCCCGAGCCCTGACCCTGACCGCTGTGCGCGAGACCTTCGAAGAGACGGGCCTTATGCTGGCGGAGCCTGCACCGCCCGCCACCGTCGCCGGACCGTGGCGAGAGTTCCGGGCCGTGGGTGCCCTGCCCGACCTCACCGCCCTCAGCTATGTAGGGCGGGCCATCACGCCGCCTGGCCGAACGCGCCGTTTCGACGCGCGCTTCTTCATGGCCGACGTCTCAGCCCTGCTGGCCCCCGAGCCGACGGCCGGGTCGGGGGAACTGGACGAGATTGCCTGGTTGCCGTTGGCCGAGGCGCTGGCCCTGCCCCTGCCCGCCATCACCCGGCTGATCCTGGGCGAGGCGGCCGAGCGGCGCGCGAAACCCGATCGGATCCCGCCCTTCGTCCGGATGGTGAAGGGTCAGCACGTCATCACCCGGGAATAGGCCGATGCCTGCCGAGATCACCCTGCGCCTGACCACCGCCGACCCGGTCGCGGGGCTGCACTACAGCCTGCAGGATCAGAAATCCGCTCCGGCGGACGCTCGATTCTCGACCGGCGCGCCCCTGACCTTCGATGTGCCGGTCAAGCTGTCGGACGACGGCCGCCTGAGCGGACCGTTCGTGCGTCGCGAGGGACCGACACGGCGGTTCGTCTATATCGCCATCGGTGGCCAGGCAGGCGATGGCCAGACCTGCGTCTCGCGCCGGGCCAAGATCGACGTCCACGACATCCCTGCCGACCTGCTGGCCCTGGCTCGATCGGGCGCAGTCCTGGGCGTCACCCTGCCGGGGCGGGCGAAGGACGGCGGCCCGGCCTGCGCCACAGTGCGGCCTCTGACGCCCTGGGCCGTGGTCAGTCCCTGATGGGCTTGGTCAGGTCGAACTCGACCCGGAAATGCCGGTTGGCACGGCGCAGTTCATAGGCGAACGTCTGGCCCGGACGCACCTCAACCGCCCAGACATTGGTCGTCGAGACCGAAGCGTCCCAGGCGTTGAACAGTTCGATCGACCACGCGTCGACCGGGAAGTCCTGCCGTTCGGCGGTCCCCGGCGCGGTCGTCATCCCGCCGTACCAGTGCAGACCGTCGGGCTTGCCGTCGGTCCCGCGATGGTCATGCTTGAGTCTCAGGGCGTCGCCCGTCCGCGTGATGACCCACGTCCGCGAGCGGTCCTCACCCACGGCGAAAGGGATGCGGATTTCGTCGGCGGAACAGTCCCGTACGTGCATCGTCAATCTCTGGCTGGCGAAGTCGGTGTCGGCGGCGTCGGTCGTCACCACCCGCCCCTCGAACCTCTGTCCGCAGAGGGTCGTAAGGTTGGCGAAGAAGCCGTCGCGCGTCGACGTCTGGGCGCTTGCCAGGCTCGGCACCATGAGGGCCAGGATGGCGACGGCCAGGGTGATCGCGTTTTTCATCCGCCCAGACTGGGCCACGAACCGGCCCGGTTCAATGCTTCGCCACGCCCGTTGACTTCCGGGCGTTCCTGAGTATGTTCCGCCGCTCTCATTTTTAGCGGCTTTCGCCGTCGCATAGGTAGCACCGATGGCCAAGCCAGCTTCAATCAAGATTCGCCTGAACTCGACCGCCGACACCGGCTTCTTCTACGTCACCAAGAAGAACGCCCGTACCAAGACCGAGAAGATGGTCGTCAACAAGTACGACCCGGTCATCCGCAAGCACGTCGAATTCAAGGAAGGCAAGATCAAGTAGGATCTCGCCTAGCGCCCGAACTTGACGCCCGGTTGGTTCTCCAGCCGGGCGTTTTGCTGTCTGGCGACACAATCCATCACGTCTTGTTACGCTTGCGGGGTTGATCCCGGCGCGCGCCCGCTCCATTGAAGCGCCCAACGAAAAAATCCCAACTTCAGGAGCACCTGCCCATGACCGTCCGCGTCGCCATCAACGGCTTTGGCCGCATCGGCCGTCTCGTCCTGCGCTCGATCGTCGAGCATGGCCGCACGGACATCGAAGTGGTGGCAATCAACGACCTGGGCCCGGTGGAGACCAACGCCCATCTGTTCCGCTTCGACTCGGTCCACGGCCGCTTCCCCGGCACGGTGACGACGGGCGAGGACTGGATCGACGTCGGCACCGGCAAGATCAAGGTCACGGCCGAGCGCGATCCCGCCAAACTGCCCCACGCCGAACTGAACGTGGACATCGCCTTTGAATGCACCGGCATCTTCACGACCAAGGAAAAGGCCTCGGCTCACCTGACCGCCGGCGCCAAGCGCGTCCTGGTCTCGGCCCCCTGCGACGGCGCCGACAAGACCATCGTCTACAAGGTCAACCATGAGACCCTGACCGCCGACGACATCATCGTCTCCAACGGCTCCTGCACCACCAACGCCCTGGCCCCGGTGGCCAAGGTGCTGCACGACCTGTTCGGCATCGAGCGCGGCTATATGACCACCATCCACGCCTACACCGGCGACCAGCCGACGCTGGATACGATGCACAAGGACCTGTACCGCGCCCGCGCCGCCGCCCTGTCGATGATCCCGACCTCGACCGGCGCCG
>NZ_JAEMRD010000245.1 GCF_016463485.1 Brevundimonas sp. | reverse complement strand
CAACAAGATCGCAAGGCCTTGCGCCCTTCCCCGCGACGGGACGAAGGGCAGTATAACAGGGCTGGAGACCTGGGCGCGTTCGAGGGGGCGAGAAACGTGCAATCCCTTATGTGGCAAGGGATTGGTGGCTCGAAGTTTGAAAGTTGGAGGTGTCGGACGAGCCAAATCCTTCCCCCCTTGCGGGGGAAGGTGGCCGCGAAGCGGACGGATGGGGGGTGAAAGGCGCTATCGAAAGCGAGGGCGAACGGACGCGATCTTTAACATCGTGGCACCCCCCATCCGTCAGGCTCCGCCTGCCACCTCAGTCGATCGCGATGCGCTCTCCTTCGACCCCCGCAAGGGGGGAAGGATACGCGATCAGGGCGGAGGAGACGTCTCGCCGCCCTCTCTGGCCCGAAAGGTCAGCCCGCGAGGGCTGCACGCACCGCCGCCAGACCGGCCTCGGCCTTCGATCCGTCGGGGGCGCCGCCTTGGGCGAAGTCGGCCTTGCCGCCGGCGCCCTGACCGCCCATGGCCAGCACGGCGGCGCGGGCCAGGTCGGCGGAGTTGACGCGATCCGTCACGTCACTGGTCGCGGCTACGGTGACCGCCGCCTTGCCGTCCGTCACCCCGATCAGGGCGACGACGCCGGAGCCGACCTGTTTCCTGAAGTCCTCGGCGACGCCGCGAAGGCCCTTGCCGTCGACGCCGTCCAGGATGCGGGCGATCAGCTTGACGCCGTTGATCTCTTCCGGCGCGGCGGAGGCGGACGAGCCGCCGCCGAGCGCGAGTTGCTTCTTCAGGTCGGCGACCTGTTTCTCGAGGGCGCGACGTTCGGCGGTCAGGGCCTCGACGCGGCCGGGGACGTCTGCGGGCTGGACCTTGAAACCCTGGGCCAGGCGGCGGGCGACGCCGGCCTGGGACTCCAGATACTGGCGGGCGGCCTCTCCGGTCAGGGCTTCGATACGGCGGATACCGGCGGCGATGCCGGTCTCCGACACGATCTTGAACAGGGCGATGTCGCCGGTGCGGGCCACATGGGTGCCACCGCACAGTTCGACCGAATAGGGTTTGGCCGTGTCGGTCAGGGACCGGCCCAGCGTCAGAACCCGGACCTCGTCGCCGTATTTCTCGCCGAACAGGGCGACGGCGCCGGCCTCGATGGCCTGTTCCGGGGCCATGAGTTTGGTCTCGGCGGGCAGGTTCTGGCGGATGACGGCGTTGACCTCGTCCTCCAGGGCGGCGATCTCGGCCTCGGTGAGCGGCGCGTTGTGGCTGAAGTCGAAGCGCATGCGCGCGGCATCGACCATCTGGCCCTTCTGGGCGACGTGGGGGCCGAGGACATTGGCCAAGGCCTTGTGCAGCAGGTGGGCGGCCGAGTGGTTCGCGCGGGTGGTCAGGCGGGCGTCGGCGAGGCTGCGCAACTGGACCCGGGCACCGATGGTCAGGGTGCCGGACGTGATCTCGACCTTGTGGGCATAGAGGTCACCACCGGCGTGCTTCAGCACGTCGAGCACCGTGCCCGCGCCCTGCTGGCCCGAGGAATCCGTCCATTCGATCTCGCCCCGGTCGCCGACCTGGCCGCCGCCTTCGCCGTAGAAGGGGGTCTGGTCGAACAGAACCTCGGCGGTCTGGCCGGGTTCGAGCTGATCGACAGAGGCACCGTCGGCCACGATGGCCAGGACCTCGCCCGAGCCCTCGACGGCGTCATAGCCGGTGAAGATGGTGGGCCCCAGGCGGTCGCGCAGGGATAGCCATTCGCCGGCCGAGGCGGTCTGGCCCGAGCCCTTCCAGTTGGCCTTGCCGCGCTCGCGCTGCTGGGCCATCGCGGCGTCGAAGGCGTCGTTGTCGACCGACAGGCCGCGACGGCGCGCCTCGTCCTGGGTCAGGTCGAGCGGGAAGCCATAGGTGTCATACAGGGTAAAGGCCGTCTGGCCCGAGATGACGCCGCCTTCGGACAGGCCGCTGGTGGCCTCGTCCAGAAGACCCATGCCGCGACCGAGGGTGGTGCGGAAGCGGATCTCTTCCTGCTTCATCGTGTCCTCAATCGAGGCCTGGGCGCGGGCCAGTTCGGGGAAGGCCTCGCCCATCTGGTCCACGAGCGTCGGGACCAGGCGGTGCATCAGGGGATCGGCGGCACCCAGCAGGTGGGCGTGACGCATGGCGCGGCGCATGATGCGACGCAGGACATAGCCGCGACCCTCGTTGGAGGGGGTCACGCCGTCCGCGATCAGGAAGGACGACGAGCGCAGGTGGTCGGCGATGACCCGGTGGCTGGCAGCCTGGGCACCCTCGGACTTCGTCGAGGTGGCGTCTTCGGAGGCGGCGATCAGGGTCTGGAACAGGTCGGTATCGAAGACCGAGTTCTTGCCCTGGAGCACGCTGGTCATCCGCTCCAGGCCCATGCCGGTGTCGACCGAGGGCTTGGGCAGTTTGCGAA
>NZ_JAEMRD010000123.1 GCF_016463485.1 Brevundimonas sp. | reverse complement strand
ACCACCCTCCCCCGAGGGGGAGGGAGAGATTCAGCTCCGCGTCGCTGCAACCAACGCCCGCCTCAACCCCGTGAAGCTCATCCGCGAGCGGCCGAAGTCGAGCGACACCGTCCGGAATCGGTAGAGGATGTCCGCCCCCAGCAGCAGGGCGGGTGCCTCGATCAGGTCCAGCGCGCCGAAGGCATGCAGGTCGGCGAAAAGCAGTGACGTCGGCCCCAGCCGCTGGCGGTTGATCTCCAGCATCCCCACCGAGCCGGGCTCGGCCATCAGGGTCTGGCCGGTGACGCCGTAGACCGGGGTCAGGGCGCGCTGGATCGTCGTGCCCTCGCGCCTGCCCAGCGCCCGGTGCAGGGCCATGTTGCCGATCGAGTACTGGGCCCCGGAATCGACGAAACACTCGACCGGCACCCTGTCGGCGCGGGCGTTGAGCAGGATCATCTGGCCGAACTCGCCGGTGCGGATCCGGCTGCAATCGCCGCGCCGGATACGGCTGGACGTCCCGAAGGCGCGGCCGAACTGGATGATGTCGGGGCCGGACGGGCGCAGCAGCATGGTGCGCCGGACCATGTCGAACTGCAGTTCGAACCTCGACAGGACGTCCAGCCCCAGCAGGCCGTCGGCGGCCAGCATCTCGCGCGGGAAGACGGCGGCATAGACGTCGTTGAAGCGCCGCCCGCCGAAGCTGAGCCGCGCGATCTTCACCGTCGGCGCGACCTCGGCCGAGGTCACCCCGTGGACCAGGATCGACGGTCCGGCGGGCAGGGCCAGGGTCGTGGCCAGATCGGCTGCGATGGCTGTGCGGCCGGCACCGGTGTCGAGCACGAACTGGGACCCCGCATGGCCGTTGATATTGATCTTGGCCGACATCCGGGTCAGCAGGTTCGACAGCAGAGCGGTCGGGTCTTCCGCAGGCGAGGGCAGGCGGGTTCCTGTGACCTGTGACAGGGCCGGCGTCGCTGCCAGACCGCTCAGCGCCGCGAGCGCACCTGCAAAGGCGCGGCGGCTGGTGGTTCTGTCCGACGTGACGTTTCCCGCCCTCATCCCCGCCTCCCCAGCGGCTTTGGTGCGAAGTCTAGGCCCAAATCGGGCGGTGAGTCCAAACGCCGGTCAGGCCCGGGGATGCGCCGCCGCATAGGCGCCCAGCAGGCGGGCGGAATCGACGGCGGTGTATTTCTGGGTCGTGGACAGGCTGGCGTGGCCCAGCAGGTCCTGGATCGACCTCAGGTCGGCCCCCGCCCCCAGCAGATGGGTCGCGAAACTGTGGCGCAGGGCATGGGGCGTGGTCGACGCCGGCAGGCCCAGCCGACCGCGCAGGGCCTGGACCGTCGCCTGGACATGGCGCGGGGTCAGCGGCCCGCCCCGCACGGCGCGGAACAGGGGCTCGCGGGGGCCGATGGCAAAGGGCTGGAGCGCCAGATAGGCGTCCACCGCCTCGCGCACGGCGGGCAGGACGGGGACGAGCCGGGTCTTGGACCCCTTGCCGACGATCCGCAGGGTCTCGGGCAGGGGGGCGTCGGCGCGGATCAGGCTTAGCGCCTCCGAAATCCGCAGGCCGCATCCATACAGCAGGGTCAGCACCGCCCGGTCCCGCGCCGCCGCCCAGGGCGCGCGGTCGGGGTCGGCGTCCGGGTCATCCAGCATCTCGCGCGCCTGAACGGCGGTGACCGGCCGGGGCAGGGTCGCCTTGATCCGAGGTCCCCGCACCAGGGCCAGTTGCGGGGTCGGGGTGTCGCAGCGCCGGTCGAGAAAGCCGTGCAGCGACCGGATCGCCGCCAGGGTCTGGCCCAGCGACCGGGCGTTCAAGGGATGGTCGCCGCTGCGTCGCGCCGCCAGATGGGCCCGGACCTCGGCGGCCGTGACCGTTCCCAGATCAGCGAGCGATTGCGCCTCGCCGCGATGCTGTTCCAGAAAGGCCAGCCAGGTTCGACCGATGTGGCCATAGGCCTCCAGCGTTCGCGGCGACAGCCGACGCTCATGCGCCAGATGCTCGAGCCAGGCGAGCAGGGCCTCGGAGGCGGTCATGGCTTCGGCCCCGGCGCCGCGCCGGTCACGTCAGGATCGGCCAGCGTTCGGCCGTGCGCTCCACCACCCTGGCGATGAAGGCGACCAGTTCGCAGCCCATGCTGGCGGTAAAGCCCTTGGGCTCGGGCGAGCCGAATGCGCAGATGGCGTGGCGCACCCCCGTGACCTCGATCTGGGCCGCGCCACCACCGAAGATCGGTGCCATGCGGATCAGCGCGACGGACTGCACCTGATCCTCGTTCGCGCCGAACAGATCCAGCCCGGCGAAGTTGGGCCCAAGCCAGGTCAGTCCATGGTCGCCCAGCAGACCGTCCACGCCGCCCGGCTCCAGCGCCCGCCAGCCGAACGGCACCCCGCCGGGCTTTTCGATGGCGATAGCGGCCCCCGCCAGGCCGAACCGACCCTGGGCGCAGGCATCCAGCCGCCGGGCCAGGTCGGAATGGTTGCGCGCCTCCAGCAGGTCGAGCGCGGCGACGTGGGTCTGGGTCTGGGCGGCGAAATTGGCGCGGGCAACGGCCTCGATCTGTTTCCGGGCATCCGACTCGCGGGTGACGACGGCTTCCAGCCGGGTCAGGGCGGCGGCACCGAACTCGACCACATTGCGGCCGTGGGGCTTCAGCCCGATCTCCTCCAGCAGGGACCGGTCGTCGAGCAGGGTCTGGGGATTGGCCTGCAACCATGCCCGCACGTCCGGCCAGTGCGGGGCCGGGTCGGTCTCGACTTCGGCGAAAAGGTCCCGAGGTCCGCTCATCTGGGTCCGCTCACAACGACGTCTCCTCCCGGAAACGCCGGGTCGTGGCTACAGGATCGACTGGCCGGTCTTGCCCCAGTCGGCCAGGAATTGATCAAGACCCTTGTCGGTTAACGGGTGCTTGACCAGGGCCTTGAAAACGTCGGCCGGAAGGGTGGCTGCGTCCGATCCTGCCGTGGCGGCGGCCGAGACATGGTTGGGGTTGCGCAAGGACGCGGCCAGGATCTGGGTGTCGAAACCATGCACGTCATAGAGGACGCGGATTTCTTCCAGGAGGCCGATCCCGTCGGCGCCGTGGTCTTCCAGCCGCCCGACGAAGGGCGAGACGAAGGTCGCGCCCGCCTTGGCCGCCAGCATGGCCTGGGCGGCACTGAAGCACAGGGTGACGTTGGTCTTGATGCCCTTGTCGGCGAAGTTCCGCGCCGCGCGCAGTCCGTCCCAGGTCAGGGGCAGCTTGACCACGACGTTCGGCGCGATGGCGGCCAGCTTGTCGCCCTCGCGGACCATGGTCTCGAAATCGGTCGCCACGGCTTCGGCCGAGATCGGCCCCTCGACCAGGGCGCAGATTTCGGCGATGACCTCGGCGATGTTCCTCCCCGACTTGGCG
Source organism: Brevundimonas sp. (assembly GCF_016463485.1). Taxonomy (GTDB): domain Bacteria; phylum Pseudomonadota; class Alphaproteobacteria; order Caulobacterales; family Caulobacteraceae; genus Brevundimonas. The sequence continues at coordinate 6,176 of NZ_JAEMRD010000123.1, read as the reverse complement.
ATCAGCGACGGATTGGTGGTCACGCCGTCCACCATCCCGGTGGGCAGCATGTCCTTGATGACGGCGACGTCGGCGGTGTCGAGGAAGAGTTTCATGGGGCAGGTGTTTAGCGGGGGCGGAGGCGCAGTGCGAGACCTTTCCTCCCCGTTCGCCGCTTGGCGAAGGGGGAGGGGGACCGCGAAGCGGTGGAGGGGCTGGTTCAGCGAAAGCGATGCAGAGTGTGGTGACGCAGCCCCTCCGTCTCGTCGCTGCGCGCCGATCCACCTCCCCATCGCTGCGCGACAGGGAGGAGAGGCGTCGTGATCGTCGCCTCCGTCCTCATCCCCCTGCCGGTGCAGGAGGCCTTCGACTACGAAGTGCCCGAGGCCCTGACGCTGACGCGCGGGGACCAGGTCGCCGTGCCATTGGGGCCCCGGCTCATGCGCGGGATCGTCACCGAGGTGCGCGAGACGACGGGATCGAACCGCAGGCTCAAGGCGGTCGACAGCCTGCTGGACGATCCGCGCCTGCCGCCCCGCACCGTCGATTTCGTCGAATGGGCCGCCCGCTGGACCCTCAGTCCGCCGGGCGAGATGGCGGCCATGGCGCTGAAGGGGCTGCGCGCCCCGCGTCCCCGGCCCGAACGACGCCTGCGCCGGATCGGTGACCGGACCCCGGCCCGGCCGACGCCTGCGCGGACGGCGGTGCTGGAGGCGATCGGGGATCGGGCCATGACGCGGCCCGCGCTGACGGCCCTGTCCGGTGCGTCATCGGCCGTCATCAAGGGGCTGATCGACGAGGGGGTGCTGGAGTTGTTCGAGGTCGAGGCCCTGGCCGCCTTCGACCCGCCCGATCCCGACCATGCCCCGGCCCGTCTGAACGCCGATCAGGCGGCGGCGGCCGGCGTGCTGGCGGGTGCGACGGCAAAAGGCGGTTTCGCGCCCTTCCTGCTGGATGGGGTCACCGGGTCGGGCAAGACCGAGGCCTATCTGGAGGCGGCGGCGCGAACCCTGAAGGCTGACCCCGATGCGCAGATCCTGATCCTGCTGCCCGAGATCGCCCTGACCCAGGCCCTGATCGCCCGGATCACCGACCGGTTCGGTACGGCCCCCGCCGAATGGCACTCCGGCATCGCCCCGCCGCGCCGCCGGATGGTGTGGGAGGCGGTGGTCGCCGGCCGCTGCAACATCGTGGTCGGTGCCCGGTCGGCCCTGTTCCTGCCGTTCGCAAACCTGAAGCTGATCGTGGTCGACGAGGAGCACGACGGGTCGTTCAAGCAGGAGGACGGGCTCGTCTATCACGGCCGCGATCTGGCCGTGGCGCGGGCCCGGATCGAGGGGGCGACCGTGGTCCTGGCCTCGGCGACGCCGTCGCTGGAGACCCTGTGGAACGCCCACAACGGTCGCTATGGCTGGCTGAAGCTGTCGGCGCGGCACGGGGCAGCGGTCCTGCCGTCGATCGAGCTGCTGGACCTGCGCCAGAACCCGCCCGACCCCCAGACCTGGCTGTCGCAGCCGTTGCGTGAAGCCATCGGTGAGACCTTCGCGCGGGGGGAACAGACCCTGTTGTTCCTGAACCGGCGCGGCTATGCGCCGGTGGTGCTGTGCCGGGCCTGCGGGCACCGGCTGACGGCGCCCGACACCGACAGCTGGCTGGTCGAGCATCGCTATACCGGCCGGCTGGTCTGTCACCTGACCGGCTTCTCGATGGTCCGGCCCCGGCTTTGCCCGTCGTGCGGGGCCGAGGATACGCTGGTCTCGGTCGGGCCGGGTGTCGAGCGGGTAGAGGAGGAGGTGCGCGCCCTGTTCCCCGAGGCGCGGACCGCCGTGTTCAGTTCCGACACCGTGCCGGACGCCCGTTCGGCGCGGGCCCTGATCCAGTCGATGATCGACGGCGAGATCGACATCCTGGTGGCGACCCAGGCCGCGGCGAAGGGGCACAACTTTCCGAACCTGACCCTGGTCGGGGTGGTGGACGCCGACCTGGGCCTGAGGGGCGGGGACCTGAGGGCCGCCGAACGGACCTTTCAGCTTCTGACCCAGGCCACGGGCCGGGCAGGCCGCCACGACAAGCCGGGTCGCGCCATCCTTCAGACCTGGACGCCGGAGCATCCGGTACTGATGGCCCTGGCCGCCGGGGACCGGGGCGCCTTCGTCGCCGCAGAGATGGCCGAGCGCGAGGCGGCGTCGCTTCCGCCCCACGGCCGTCTGGCCGCCCTGATCCTGTCGGGCGAGGACGCCAGCGCCGTCGAACGGGTGGCCCAGATGCTGGCCGAAACCATCCCCAATGCCGAGCGGCTGGAGGTCTATGGCCCCGCCGATGCGCCCCTGGGCCTGATCCGGGGCCGACGCCGCAAGCGCCTGCTGGTCCGGGCCGACCGCGACGTGGACCTGCAAGGCTTCCTGCGCGCCTGGCTGGCCCGGGTGAAGGTGCCGGGCTCGGTCCGGCTGACGGTGGATGTGGACCCCTACTCCTTCCTCTGATCACGATCGGACCGAGGCCCGTTAACCACACCGTTCCCCTGTCAGGCGGCGCCCTCTCGACACCGGCGTTATCCCGGGTCCAGATGGGCGGTGATGGAGCTTAACGGCACACAGAGGCGCAAGGTCTTCACGCGCGCCCTCGGCGCTGCGTGGCTGGCCGTGGGGGTCATGATGGCGTCGGGGGGCGTCGCCATGGCCTCGGGGATACCGCTTTCGAGCCGCACCTTCATCACCAGCGACGGGGCCCGTCTTCACTATCTGGAGGCGGGCCCTTCGCTGGCCCGGACCGTGGTCTTCGTGCCCGGCTGGACCATGCCCGGCTGGATCTTCGAGCCCCAGATCGCCGCCCTGTCGGACCGTTTCCACGTCCTCGCCCTGGATCCGCGCGGCCAGGGTGACAGCGAGGTCACCCGCTTCGGCTATGCCTGGGAACGGCGCGGTGCCGACATCGGCGACCTGATCGCCGCCGCCGGCGGATCGGAGCCGGTGGTGCTGGTGGGCTGGTCGCTCGGGGTGCTCGACGCCCTGTCTTGGGTGCATCAGGCGGGTGATGCCCGGATTGCCGGCCTCGTCCTGATCGACAACTCCATCGGCGAGCCGCCGGCCCCGGTCGCGCGCGAAGGGGCGTCCACTGCCAGTCCCGCCGACGTCGCCCCGATCCCCGAGGCCGAACGCCGCCGCCGTCGCGCCGTCTTCGTCGCCTCGATGTTCTCGCGTGATCCCGGCGCGGCCTACCGCGCCCGTCTGACCGACCAGGCCCTGCGCATGGATCAGGCCGACGAGCGCCGTCTCCTGGCCTATGACGCGCCGCGCGAGACCTGGCGCGACGCCGTCCATTCGTTGCGGGGGCCGGTCCTCTATGTCATCCGGCCACGCTGGCGCGAACAGGCGGCCAACCTCGTTGCCGCCAGATCGAACGCCTCCGTCGCCGTGTTCGAGACGGCGGGACACGCCCTGTTCGTCGATGAGGCGGAGCGGTTCAACACACTGCTGATCGACTTCCTCGACCGCCTCGATACGTCGGGCGCGACCCCATGAAGGCCGCACCTGCTGCCCGCGCGGCCCTGATCCCCCTGTTCCTGATCGCGCTCGGCGTCGTGGGGATCGAGAACGCCCTGACCCGCTATTTCGCCGTCGCGAAATGGTCGGAGTATGGATACTGGATCATCTCCATCGTCATGGCCGGGTTCGCGCTCTCGGGCGTCTTCGTCGCCCTGTTTCGCGACACCACGGCCCGGCTGGGCGTGCCCTTGAGGGCCATCCTGCCCGCCGCCATGGTGCTGGCCGCCGCGATCGGGTTTCAGGTCATGACGGCCAATCCGTTCAATCCGCTCCAGCTCCAGAACCCGACCACCTGGCCCGATCAGGTCCGCAACATCGGCCTGTATTACGCGGCGCTCCTGCCCTTCTTCTTCCTCGCCGGTCTCTACATCTCGCTGATCTTCGTCCTGAACCACCGCGAGATCGGCCGGGTCTACGGCTATGATCTGATCGGTGCAGGACTGGGGTCGGCGTTGGCCCTGGGGCTGATGTTCGTGGTCCATCCCTTCCTGCTGGCCCCCGTCCTGCTGATCCCGCTGGCCCTCGCGCCCTGGTTCCAGCCGGGCCGCAGCCGCTGGATCGGCGGCGTTCTGGCGCTGGCCGCCCTGGCCGGGGGCGAGTACCTGCTGTTCACCGGTCCGGCCCCGGCCTTCAGCGAGTTCAAGGCGATCTACGCGCCGATGAACACGCCCGGCGCAAAGGTGGTCGCCGAAATCCGCGCACCCCGCGGCCACTATCTGCTGCTGGACGACTTCACCGAGCGGGTCGACGCCGACGTGTCCAACAACGCCGGGATGATGAACATCCCCGGCCCGCCCGCGACCTTCGGCCTGTACCGCGACGGCAACCGTATCGCCTCCCTGCCCAAGCTGTTCGGCCGCGACGCCGCCTATGCACCCAGCGCACTCAGCGCCGCCCCCTATGTCCTGCGCCCCGATGCCGAGGTGCTGCTGGTCGGGATGTCGGGCGGGTTCCGCGTCGCCGAGGCACTCGCTCTCGGTGCCCACCAGATCGACGGCGTCGAGGGCGAGCCGGTTCTGCGCGCCGCCCTGAGGCAGGGGCTCGGCCCGTCGCCCGCCCTGCCGACCGATCCGCGCGTCCGTCTGCTCGATACCGGCCCCGTCGCCGCCGCCTGGCAGGCCGGCCCGAACCGCTACGATATCGTCGATGTCTCTGCCGATTTCGTCGATGCCGCCCCGGCCAATGTCACCGGCCTGACGGTCGAGGCGATGCAGGCTTATCTGGCGGCGCTGAGGCCCGGCGGCGTTATCTCCGTCTCGGTCTCGATCCGCGACTTTCCGGTCTATGCCCTGCGTGTCCTGGCCACGGCGCGTGAGGCCCTGACCGCGCGCGGCGTCAGCGACCCCGCCGCCCACGTCATGGTCTATCGCTCGGCCTGGAACGCGCGGATCCTGGTCTCGCCGACACCGTTTTCGTCCGCCGACGTCGCGACCCTGAAGACCTTCTGCGAGGCCCGGTCGTTCGACGTCTCCTGGGCTCCGGGCCTCGACGTCGCCGCCGCCCGTGCCCGCCTGTTCAACGACCTGCCGAGCGTCTCGTTCGAGACCGGCCAGATGACGTCCAGCGGCCCCGACGACGCCATCGCCAACGAGGTCGCCGCCGTCCTCGCCGGTCTCCCCTCGGCGTCCAGCACCGCCTTCAACATCCGCCCCGCGACGCTGGACCGCCCCGCCTTCTATTCGTCGCTTCGGCTCGAACACCCCGCCACCCTGATCAAGCGGCTGGAAGTCCTGCCCCAGGCCGAGATCGGTGCCCTGGTCAACATCGCCGTCCTGGGCCAGGCCATCGTGATCGCGGCTCTGGTCCTGCTGGCCCCCGCCCTGTTCCACCACAAGGCCGCCGGCAAGGTGGAGCGTCGCCGCCTCTGGCCCGTCCTCTATTTCCCGGCGCTCGGCCTCGGCTTCCTGTTCATCGAGATCCTGCTGATCGACCGGGCGGCCTTCTATCTGAACGACTATTCCTCGGCCTTCGCCATCGTCCTGACGGCCATGCTGATCTTCTCCGGCCTCGGCTCCATGATCGCGGGTGCGGTCGCGGGCTTCCCCAAGGCGGCCTCGGCGGTGGGGCTCATCATCGTGCTGGCCTGGATCGCGGCGATGTTGCTGGGCGCCGAGGACGTCGTCATGCGTACCCTGGACCAGCCCTGGTGGGCCCGCGTCGGGATCGTCATCCTGGCCGCCGCCCCGGTATCGCTGGCGCTCGGTCTGCCCTTCCCGCTGGGCCTGATCTCGGTGGGCGAGGGGCGGGCCCTGCCCTGGGCCTGGGGCCTCAACGGCGCCTTCTCCGTGGTCGCAACGCCGCTGGCCAATCTGATGAGCCGCGACATCGGGTTCTCTTCCCTGCTGATCGCGGCGGCCGGTCTCTACACCCTGGCCTTCCTCGCCTTGCCGACCGCCCTGCCGGTCTCGGTGCGCCGGACCAACAGCGTCTCGCACCCGGCCGGCAACGTCATCAACCCCACCTTCGACAGCCCCCCGCCTTTCGCCCCCGGCCAGACGCCGCCGCTGGAGACGCCCGCATGAGCACCCTCGACCGCCGCGCCCTGATCACGGGGGCCGCCGCCGCCACGGCCCTCGCCGGCTGCGATGAAGCCACGACGAAAAAGCTTCAGGCCCGCCTGAATCCCAGCCAGACGCCGGGCGGGGCCGCGCC
>NZ_JAEMRD010000122.1 GCF_016463485.1 Brevundimonas sp. | reverse complement strand
GGCATGTCGCTGGAAGTCTATGTCGTGACCTTCGACCACGAGAAGATGACCCTGCGCGTCCCGACCAAGAAGGCGGCCACCGCCGGCCTGCGTTCGCTGGCCGCCGACGACGTCGTGACCAAGGCCCTGACCACCTTGAAGGGCCGCGCCCGCATCAAGCGCACCATGTGGTCGCGCCGCGCCCAGGAGTATGAGGCCAAGATCAACTCGGGCGACCTGATCTCCATCGCCGAGGTGGTCCGCGACCTGCACCGTGCCGACACCCAGCCGGAACAGTCCTATTCCGAGCGCCAGCTCTATGAATCGGCCCTGGACCGGATGGCCCGCGAAGTCGCCGCCGCCAACCGCATCGACAAGGACGCCGCCGTCCAGCTGCTGGCCAAGTCCCTCAGCGCCAAGAAGGCCAACGCCCCCGCCGCCATCGAGGAAGACGCCGAAGCCGAGGCTGAAGCCGCCTGATCCTTATCGGGTCGCCGAATGCAGAAAGGCCCGGTGGAAACACCGGGCCTTTTTCTATGGGCGCGCCGCAGCGGAGGGCCTGCCTTTCGGCGTCATGCCTTTGACCTGTATCGACCCGGTGCGCACTGCGCGAATGAGGTATGTAAAGCCTTAGCTTGCGAGCTTCGGCCGTCGGCAGCAAACTGGTCGGTGTCGGCCCTGATTTGCTTGAAGGGCATCGTCAGAGGACAGCGCGATGCCCACGATCATCGGATGGGCCGGGACGGATACCCTGACCGGCGGAGCGGGCGACGACTTCATCGTCGGGGGGCGCGGTGCGGACCGGCTGACAGGCGGAGCGGGTGCCGACCGGTTCCGCTTCAACAGCTGGCAGGACTCACGATCCGACGCCCCCGACACCATCACGGATTTCACGACCGGCGTGGACGTGATCGATCTGTCTTCCATCCCGGGCGTCGGACTCGTGCGGGTGCTGACCTTTGGGCCCAACACCGTGATCGTTGCCGCGACCGCGACGGGCCTGCTCCGCATCGACGTCACGGGCCGCGCTGTGGCCGCCGACGTTCTCGTGCCGCTGGGTGCGACGGTCGAGGAGATGGTCATCGTCACGCGCGCCAACGCAGGGTTCAACGGAAACATTATCGGGCCGCCCGACAATTTCCTCTATCCAGGGCGTGACTTCACCACCGGCACGGCGGCCGACGAGACCCTCACGGGTCACGATTACTATCCCGGCGTCGCCTTTGCCTGGAACGACATCCTCGACGGCGCGGGAGGAAGCGACAGCCTCTCCGCCGCCGCGTTCGACTGGGGCTTCGGCGGCGACGGTGCGGACACCCTGACAACGCAGACATCGCAGATGCAACAAGGCGCAAATACCTTCACAACCACCGGCTCATCTGCAGTCCTCACGGGAGGCGCGGGTTCGGATCGGTTTATCCTCGCGCGCCAGCCCGCGCGCGTCACCGATTTCACGACATCAGGACCAGACGCGGATACGCTGGTGATGGAGACAGCCAGCACACGCCTGCAATTTTCTGACGGCGTACAGATCGGCAGCTGGTTCTTCGTCGGACTGCGCATCGCTGATCTGGATCTGCGAACGGTCAGGAGCGACGGGACGGCTTGGGCGACGGGAGCGACCTTCGATCTGGGCGTCAGTGGCCTCTTCTACGCTCCTGCTCCGGGGCGGCAGCGGTACAACGGCGTAACCAACGCAGATCACATCGACTATTCCGACGTCACGGGACCCCTGCAATTTAATGCCGATTGGAGCTCTGGCGGCACGGTCAGCACGGTGTACGCCACCCGATTTGATCCGATTTATGGCTTGGTCGCCGATCGGGATGTCTATGATACCTTGACCGGCATCGAGATGATCACGGGAACCGCGTTCGCTGACAACATGCTCACCGAGGGCCGTATCACCCTGTCCGGTGGTGGCGGTGACGATCGCCTGATCGCTTTTCGTTTCCGGGGCGACAGCAATGTCGTGCTGTACGGCGGAACAGGCGACGACCAGCTTGTCGGAAATGGTGAGGACCGGCTCTACGGCGACGAGGGGCAGGACTGGATCCAGGGCGGCGACATGAACGACCTGATCTATGGCGGCGAGGGCAACGACCTGCTCGATCCCGGCACAGGTTCGGACCTGGTGGACGGCGGCGACGGAGCGGACACGGTCGTCTACAGCGGCGCGCGTTCGACCTATCAGATCACGACCGCGAACGGCGTCACGCGGGTTACGACCACGGCGAACGGCGAGACCGATACCCTGGTTGGAATCGAGTCCATCAGGTTCAGCGACCAGACCATCACCCTGGATCCCCCAGTCTATGTCTATTCAACGACCGGCGAAATCCTTCAGGGCACAGCGGCGGGCGATGTCCTGATCGGCGGTGGGGGTGCCGATTTCATATCCGGCGGCCAGGGCAGCGACATCATCCGCTATCTGGCGACCTCGGACTCTCAGGCCGGCGCGGCGAGGGACACCCTGTCCGACTTTCAGACGGGACAGGATCGGATCGACCTGACGACGATCGCCCCGACGTCGATCAGCGTGGTTCTGGTCGCCGAGGGAAGCTCGGTGCGGGGGGTCGTCTTCGCCGAAACGCCGACCGGGGCCTTCCAGACCTATTCCCCCAATGTGATCAACAGTCGCGACTTCATCTACAACGGCACGTTCGGCGTCTTCGTTATCGGGTCGTCATTGGCCGACGTGATCGTCGGTTCGACCCGCGCCGATCCGTTGCTGGGCAACGGCGGCGACGACACGATTACCGGCGGCGGGGGTGCCGACGCCATTGCGGGCGGGTCTGGGCGTGATCGATACGTCTACCTGGCCGCGTCTGACTCCAATGGGACCGCGGGCCTGGACAATCTGTACGACTTCACCAGCGGCGAGGACACGATCGACCTCAGGGGCCTGCGGCCGACTTCGATCAGCATCGTTCGCTCGGAGAACGGCTCCAGCTTCATCTTCGCCGAAGCCGCGAGCGGATCGTTCCTGACCACGGCGGCCCAGCGAACGGTCCAGGGATATGACATCGACTATGCCGGCACCTTGGGCCTTTACATCCAGGGCTCGACGGTCGCGGAGACCCTGATCGGGTCCGCCCGCCGCGACGAGTTGAACGGCGGTGCGGGTGACGACGTCCTGATCGGCGGCCTGGCCGCGGACGGGCTGTTTGGCGGGGCGGGTGCCGACATCTTCCGCTACGAGGCTCCGAGCCACTCGACCGCGTCGGAGACCGACATCATCCGCGACTTCGTTTCGGGCGTGGACGTGATCGACCTGCTGGGTGTGCGCACGGGGATCGAGGACCGGTTCGGCATCGCCCAGTCGGGAACCTCCAGCTTCCTGTTCGTCGATCTGGGTGGCGACGGGGTCAACGATATGGTCATCGCCCTGACCAACACCACGTTGCGCGCTTCCGACATTGTCTGGGGTTCGGGCGTGGGCGCCCTGGGCGCGGAACCGTCCGTCAAGCAGCCGGGGCCTGCGGTCATGCCTGTCGAGAATGATGGAGCCGTCGCCCTCGGCATCGCCGACCTGTCGGGTCATGAGGCCCGCTTTATGCAGGACATCGAGGGTCTGCGCGGATTTCACGGTCAGGACTGGTATCTCTGACCACCGACCCAGGTCCGCCACCCCGCACCCATAGAAGCCCTCCCCAACAGCCTCTCTGGGCCCCCCGTCGCCCCCAATTCCGGCTTGTCCAGCGGCTCCAGGTTTCAAACCTCGACCGTCCAATCCCAATGAAACAAAGGGATTGCACCTGCGAGGGCCCCCTTGAACGCGCCCAGGTTCGATCCTGTGTCACCCTCGACGCCTCTGTGGACGATGAGCGTGAGGAGGGGGTCGTGGACCGATCTGAGGATGAGTTGGGCGAGACGTCGCGCGGCCGGGGCGGTGGACGGCCGGCGGCGCCGGAGGCCGTCTGGGCGCGGGTGCGCAAGGATTATGTGGCGGGGCTGTCGGCCGCCGACTGTCGGCGTCGTCACGGCGTCGGGCTGACGGCCCTGTACGAACGCGCCCGCGCCGAGGGCTGGCGTCGCGCGGACCGCCCCTGGGCCCCGGCGGTCGACCTCGATCCCGACGACGAGGGCGCCGCGCTGGACATGGCGATCGACGGCGATCTCGATCAGGTCGATCACCCCCTGATGATCGAGGTCGCCGACCAACAGATGAAGCGCGCGGTCCTGCGCGGCGACGCGAACGCGGCCTTGCGCTGGCGGCGCATTCGGCTGGCGCTTGTGGCGGACCTGGCCGAGATCGACCGCAACTTCGAGGCCCTGGAACGGGAAATGCAGCCGGTCCGTGCCCGCCTCCGCCAGTCACCCCAAACGGTTGAAACGGTTGAAACGGTTGAAACGGTCGACGATGTCACGAGAGCCCTCGACCGGCTCATGGCCGCATCCAGGTGATGCCTTCAGAAATACTCGGCGTTGGCCGGGCAGGTCGCTGCGATCCGCCGCGCCGTGATGCTGGCCGGCAGATAGGGAGTGCCGCGTGCCAGTTGGGCCCCGCCGCTGAAGCGGAAGCTCTCGGTGCGATAGGTGCCGCTCAGCCGAACATTGACCCGGCGACCCTTCCTGTCGGTGCAGGTCCCCTCGAATCGGGCGTTGCCGCCGGCGAACTGGCGCACCGGATAGGTGCAGCGCCAGCGGCGGGTCGACAGGCCGCCGACGAAGCGGTTGATCTCGGACGGCCTGACGCATTTCTGCTCGGTGTCGCGAATGCCGACGGCCGAGGTCGTGTATTCCCAATAGCCGGGCAGGACGGTGTCGGCCCCGCCCGACTGGGCCAGGCTGGCCGGCGCGGCCAGCAGGGCCGCCACGGCAAGGGCAGGGGCCGCCACGGCGACCAGACGGAGAGCGAGCGCGGTGAAGGTCATCATACAGCCCTTGTAGTCACAGACTTCGACGCTGACACGACTATATGGCGGGATTTGAACCGGCGCTGAACGGCGCATCCGCCCTGCTAAGCCTTGACGCGGCGGCTCCGGTTCCTCTATACGGCCCCCTCTCGCGCAAGGGGCAACTCTTGCGCGCTTCCCGTTTCATGCCGGCGCGACGCTCGCGAAGGCCGCTTTCAAGGATTACGCGATGTCGCGTCGTTGCGAACTCACCGGTATCGGCCCGATGGTCGGCCACAGCGTGAGCCACTCGAATGTGAAGACCAAGCGCCGGTTCCTGCCGTCGCTGAAGAAGGTCAAGCTGGCGTCTGAGGCCATGGGTCAGTCCTACACCCTGCGCATCTCCAACGCCGCCCTGCGCACCCTGGACTACAAGGGCGGCCTGGACGCCTTCATCGTCAAGGCCGGCGACGAGCAGCTCTCGCCCACCGCCCAGAAGATCAAGCGCCAGGTCAAGGCCAAGATCGCCGAACTCGCCGCCGCCTGATTCGGGCGTCGCGCTGATATCGAAAAGGCCGCCCCTCGGGGCGGCCTTTTTGTTTGTCCGGGTCGTGGGTTTTCGGGCTGGTGGCCTCAGGCGTACCGCCGACGCCGCTCCGCGCTGAGCAGGGTCGAGCGCACGAAGTCGGCCGGGGGATCGGTCTCGGCCAGCACGGCCTCCTTGATCGCCCTCGGCTCGCCGAACAGATGGCCCTGGCCCATCGAGACGTCGAGCTCCAGGATGTCGATGATCTGACGCTCGTTCTCGCATTTCTCGGCGATCACCTCGATGCCGTAGCGCCGGGTCAGCTGGGCGAAATCCGAGGCCTGGATGTCGGGCATGGACCGCAGGGGTGCGCCCCCGTCGAGGTCCAGCAGCTGTTCGATCAGCAGGTCCGCCGCCACCTTGATGAACCGCACGTCCGACCGCTGGAGGTCAGAGAAGTTCAGGTCCAGCGTCTGCACCTTGTCCAGCGAGAACCGGAAGCCCAGGTCGGCCAGCTTGGCCATGTTGCGCGCTTCGACAGCGCCCCGGGCATCGAACGTCGCCTGACCAAGCTCGAAGATCAGGGCCTGGTTCAGGTCGCGGTTCTCGCTCAGGAAGTCCAGGAACTGCGGGAAGAAGGTCTCGTCACCGAGCGACGACAGGGCCACATTGCAGAACACCCCGACCTTCCGGTCCTGACGCGCCAGCCTGCGCACGATCTGGGCGCAGCGGAACAGCAGCAGGTTGTCGATGGCCGGCACCAGACCCTCGCCCTCGGCGATCGACAGATACTCGGCCGGCATCATGACCCGGTCCGTGGCGTCCCGAAGGCGCGTGAAGCTCTCGTAGAAGATGGTCCGGCGCTGAGGCAGGCTGACCACCGGCTGCAGATACAGATCCACCCGGTTCTCGCTCAGCGCGTCGTGGACCGTCTTGAGCAGGATGTTGCCCTGCTGACGGCGGCGCGCGTCGGGACTGTCGGGCGCGATCATCGGGGCGACCTTCAGCCGCTCGTCGATCGATTCGCTCATCTGCTGGATCAGGGTCTCCAGCATCCGGACCTCGCCGGTCAGCTCCTCGGCGGTGTTCAGGGCACCCGCCTCAATCGCCTGAGCCAGTTCGGCCAGGGCGTTCTGCTGCTGCTCCATGGCGTCGGCCAGCAGCCGGTGCGCCTCACGGACCTGGCCGATCTCGGCACGCAGGGCCTTGCGCTGACCGCCGCCACTGGCCAGCAGATGGATGACCCCCAGCAGGGCGAAGCTGCCGACCGCCGCCGCGAACCCCGCGCCCCCGCCCAGCCCCGCTCGCCACAGGAACGCGCCGACCGTCATCGCCACGAAGGCGTAGGCGAAGAACAGGAAGGCGGTGGTCAGTGCGCGCATGGTCGCCAGACTGGGGGAAGGGCTCGCGCCGGTCCCGGGAGGAATCGACCGAGTATCAGGCGATTGCAGCGCCGCCGCTAGGGGGCGCGCAGAATGATTCCACGTCCCCTTCCCCGACGTCACGGTTGGCGGGCCCGCCCGGGCATCGTAACCATCGCAAAGGCGGCGTCATGACCGCGACGGGAGCAAGCGCATGGAACTGTTCGACCTGACGGGCAAGGTCGCCGTCATCACCGGCTCGTCCAAAGGCATCGGCCTGGCCATCGCCCAGCGGCTTGCCGAACACGGGGCCAGGGTCGTCATATCCTCGCGCAAGGCCGGTCCCTGCGACGAGGCGGCCTGGGCGATCAATGCCAAATACGGAGAGGGCCGGGCCATCGCGGTCCCCGCCAACATCGCGTCGAAGGAAGACCTGCAACGGCTGGTCGACGAGACCAACTCTGCCTTCGGCCGGATCGACATCCTGGTCTGCAACGCTGCGACCAATCCTTATGCCGGGCCGATGGCGGGGATCAACGACGAGCAGTTCGGCAAGATCCTCCAGAACAACGTCGTCTCCAACCACTGGCTGATCCAGATGGTCGCGCCCCAGATGCTGGAGCGGAAGGACGGCTCGATCATCATCGTCTCGTCAATCGGCGGCCTGCGCGGCAATGCCCTGATCGGCGCCTACAACATCTCCAAGGCCGCCGACATGCAGTTGGCGCGGAACCTTGCGGTCGAGTGGGGGCCGTCCAACATCCGGGTCAACTGCATCGCGCCCGGCCTGGTCCAGACCGACTTCGCCCGATACCTCTGGGAGAATCCCGACCTGCTGAAGGAGGTCACTGGCCCCGCCCCGCTGAAGCGGATCGGCCAGCCCGATGAAATCGCCGGCGCCGCCGTCTATCTCGCATCCCCCGCCTCGGCCTATATGACTGGCCAGACTCTGGTGGTGGACGGCGGGATTACGATTGCCTGGTGATAGACCTTCCCTGAAGCAAGACCTGACCTGGCGGCTGGAGGCGGCGGGGTTCGACGCCTTCATCGGCCTGATGCGGCTGCTAGGGCTGGAGCGGGCCTCGGCGTTCGGCGGGGGTCTGCTGCGCCGGCTGGGACCCAGGACAGGCACCCACCGCACCGTGATCCGCAACCTGCGTATCGCTTTTCCCGACATGGACCCGGCGGCCCGCGAGCAACTCGCCGTCGATCAGTGGGAACAGACCGGCCGGGCCTTCGCCGAGACGGCGGTGATGGATCAGCTGACCCTGGCGTCGGGCCGGATCGAGGTCGTCGGGCTGGAGCGGCTTCACGCCATCCGCGACGAGGGCCGGCCGGTGGTCTTCGTCGGCGGGCACCTGGCCAATATCGAGACCCTGGCGGCGACCATCATCGGGTCGGGTGTGCCGTGCCAGATCACCTATCGGGCCGCCAACAACCCCTATGTCGACGCCCGGATCGTCAAGCTGAGGGCCGACTACGGGATCAAGCTTTTCGCGCCAAAGGGCGGCGACGGTGCGCGCGAGCTTCTGGCCGGCATGGCGCGCGGCGAGAGCGTCGCCCTGATGAACGACCAGAAATTCTCGGAAGGGCCCGAGGTCCTCTTCTTCGGTCAGCCGGTCAACGCCGCGCCCGGCCCCAGCCGCCTGGCCCTCAGATACGGCACGGTGCTGCAACCCCTCTCGGTCACGCGACTGCCGGGTGTGCGCTTTCGGGTCACGGCGCACGAGCCGATCCAGATCGAGAAGACCGGCGACCGTCAGGCAGACATCGGGCGCGGCGTTCAGGCCGTCACGACCTTCATCGAGGAGCGGGTGCGCGAGCATCCGGTGGACTGGTTCTGGGTCCACAAGCGGTGGCCCGACCGGGTCTATGCCGCGTTGTCGCCCGAGACCTGAGCGTCCTTGGGATCGGTCGAGCGCCGCATGGGGCCGCGGTAGGGGGCGTTGTTCCGCCGCCGGTCCGGGCCGAAATAGCCATCGGTCTTCACGAACGCGCGGGGGCGGATGATGACGGCCTGGATGCGATCGAAGATGGCCTTGGCAGTGATCGGTTTGACCACGAACTCGGTGACACCGGCATCTCGCGCCTCGGTGACGCGGCTCTTTTCCGAATGGCCCGTCATCATGATGATGGGCAGATAAGGGTTGGCGCTGTCAGGACTGTTGCGGACCAGTCGCGTGAACTCGACACCGTCCAGAGGGAACATGTTGAAGTCGACGATGGCCAGGTCGACCGCCGTCTCACGCAGGGCCTCGAGCGCCATGGACCCGTCCGAGACCTCGCGAATTTTGCGAACGCCGGCAGACTGGAGGATGGCGGACGTGATGGCCCGCATATGCTGGTTGTCGTCCACCAGCAGGATGCTGAGCGACTTGAGTGCGGACATGCAATGTTCTGACCGTGATGCCGAATCCGGCAGGCGGCTGACATTACGAATGATTTAGCCGGACGTCCACCGGGCGAACGGGGTTCAACCCTCAGGCGAATTCCGGCGCCTGGGCCCCGACCATGAGGGATGGGTCGAGGTTCCGGTCGCGCCACTTCATCCGCCAGCACAGATGCGGCCCGGTCGCCCGGCCCTTCATGCCCACAAGGCCGATCGGCTGGCCGCGAAGCACCCGCTGACCCGCCGTCACGTCCAGCCGCGACTGGTGCAGATAGACGCTGATCAGGCCCTGGCCATGCTCGATCAGGGTCAGGCCGCCCTCGAAATGCATGTCGGGCTCGGCCAGCACGACCAGTCCCGGTGCGGGCGCGTGGATCGGCGTCCCCTGGGGGGCGGCCAGGTCGATGCCGTAGTGGGGCCGGGCGGGCGTGCCGTTCAGGATCCGCTGGGCCCCCCAGGCGCTGGAGATGCGAT
>NZ_JAEMRD010000121.1 GCF_016463485.1 Brevundimonas sp. | reverse complement strand
TGGACGCGGCCTGGAAGAAGCACCAGATGCCGGCCTATCACCTGACGGCGCCGGGGTCGAAGGGCATCACCCTGGTCAACATCGGGGTCGGGCCGTCGAACGCCAAGACCATCTGCGACCACCTGGCCGTCACCCGGCCCCACGTCTGGCTGATGATCGGCCATTGCGGCGGTCTGAGGCCCAGCCAGACCATCGGCGACTATGTCCTGGCCCACGCCTATCTGCGGGACGACCATGTGCTGGACGCGGTCCTGCCGCCGGACATCCCGATTCCCTCGATCGCCGAGGTCCAGCGCGCCCTGTATGACGCGGCCAAGGTCGTCTCCGGCATGCCCGGCGAGCAGATCAAGCGTCGCCTGCGCACCGGCACCGTGGTGACCACCGACGACCGGAACTGGGAACTGCGCTATTCCAAGTCCGCCCTGCGCTTCAACCAGTCCAGGGCCGTCGCGATCGACATGGAGAGCGCGACCATCGCCGCCCAAGGGTACCGCTTCCGCGTTCCCTACGGCACCCTGCTGTGCGTGTCGGACAAGCCGCTGCACGGCGAGATCAAGCTGCCGGGTCAGGCCAACCGCTTCTACGAAGGCTCGATCTCCGAACACCTCCAGATCGGCATCAAGGCCATCGACCTGATGCGTGGCGAGGGCGCGGGCCTGCATTCCAGGAAGCTGCGCGCCTTCGACGAGCCGCCGTTCCGCTAAACGATATCTCCTCCCCCCGCGCCGCAGAGGGAGGAGAATCGGTGGCTCAGGCCGCGGCCTTGGCCAGTTCCGACCCGCTGAGGTCGAAGCGGTCCAGGTTCATCACCTTGACCCAGGCCTTGACGAAGTCCCTGACGAACTTCTCTCCGGCGTCGGCCGAGGCATAGACCTCCGACAGGGCCCGCAGTTGGGAGTTGGAGCCGAAGACCAGGTCGGTGCGGGTCGCAGTCCAGTGCTGTTCGCCAGTGATCCGGTGGGTGCCGACGAAGGTCTCGTCACCCTCCCCGTCGACCTTCTTCCAGCCGGTCTTCATGTCCAGCAGGTTGACGAAGAAGTCGTTGGTCAGGACGCCCGGACGATCCGTGAAGACGCCGTGCTTCGACGCACCGTGGTTGGCGCCCAGCACCCGCAGACCTCCGACCAGCACCGTCATCTCGGGCGCCGTCAGGTTCAGCAGCTGCGCCCGGTCGACAAGCAGTTCCTCGGTCGGGACGTTGAAGCGCACCGACAGATAGTTGCGGAAGCCGTCGGCCTTGGGCTCCAGCACGGCGAAGCCCTCGACGTCGGTCTGTTCGGCCGAGGCATCGGTGCGACCCGGGGTGAAGGTGACGTCGACGGTGTGGCCGGCCGCTTTCGCCGCCTGTTCCACGCCGACGGAACCGCCCAGGACGATCAGATCGGCGATGGAGACGTTGGTCCCCGAGGCGGACTTGATGTCCTCATAGACGGCCAGAGCCTTGGCCAGCTTTTGGGGCTCGTTGACGTCCCAGTCCTTCTGCGGCGCCAGCCGCAACCGCCCGCCGTTCGGGCCACCGCGATGGTCCGAACCGCGATAGGTGGCGGCGGCGGCCCAGGCCGTGGTGACCAGCTCGGCGACCGACAGGCCGGACGAGGCGATGCTGGACTTCAGCGCGGCGATGTCTGCCTCGCTGATCACCGGACCGGTGTGGGCCGGGATCGGATCCTGCCAGATCAGGTCCTCGGCGGGCACTTCCGGCCCGAGGTAGCGGACCTTGGGTCCCATGTCGCGGTGGCACAGCTTGAACCAGGCGCGGGCGAACTGGTCGCCGAAATAGGCGGGATCGGCGCGAAACCGCTCCATGATGACGCGATAGGCGGGGTCCACCTTGAAGGCCATGTCGGCCGTGGTCATCATCGTCGGCACCCGCTTGCCCGGTGTGTGGGCGGCGGGAGCCAGGGTCTCGGGCGGATTGCCGACCGGCTGCCACTGCTTGGCCCCGGCGGGCGAGCGGACCAGCTCGTAATCGTGGTCCAGCAGCATGTCGAAATAGGTCATGTCCCAGGTGATGGGCGTGGGCGTCCAGGCCCCCTCGATGCCGGAGGTGATGGTGTGGTCGCCGATGCCGCTCTCGTGGCCCGAGATCCAGCCCATGCCTTGCTGGGCAATGTCGGCGCCCTCGGGGCTGATGCCGACCTTGGACGCGTCACCGGCACCGTGGGCCTTGCCGAAAGTGTGGCCGCCGGCGGTCAGGGCGGCGGTCTCCACGTCGTCCATCCCCATCCGGGCGAAGGTCTCGCGGATGTCGCGCGCCGACTGCAGCGCCTCGGGCACGCCGCCGGGACCTTCGGGGTTCACGTAGATCAGCCCCATCTGGATGGCGGCAAGGGGGCTTTCCAGCGCCATCTCCTTGTCGGGCTGGATGCGGGTCTCGTTGCCCTCCTCGCCGACCCATTTCTCTTCGGTGCCCCAATAGACGTCCTTTTCCGGCTCCCAGACGTCGGCGCGTCCGCCGCCGAAGCCGAACACGGGTCCACCCATGGACTCGATCGCGACATTGCCGGCCAGGATCATCAGGTCGGCCCAGCTGAGCTTCGACCCATACTTCTGCTTGATCGGCCACAGCAGACGGCGCGCCTTGTCCAGGTTGCCGTTGTCCGGCCAGGAGTTCAGCGGCGCGAACCGCTGCTGGCCCGCGCCCGCACCGCCGCGCCCGTCGCCGGTGCGATAGGTGCCGGCCGAGTGCCAGGCCATGCGGATGAAGAAGGGGCCGTAGTGGCCATAGTCCGCCGGCCACCAGGGCTGGCTGTCGGTCATCAGGGCGGTCAGGTCGCGCTTAAGCGCCGCATAGTCCAGCGATTTGAACGCCTCGGCATAGTTGAAGCCGTCGCCCATCGGGTCGCCCGACTTGCCCTGCTGATGCAGGATGTCCATCGCGATCTGGTTGGGCCACCAGTCGCGGTTGGTCCGCCCGAGCAGGGAGCGCAGCGCCGCCGGCTCCTTCCTGGGGTCATTGAGGGGGGTGGGAGCCTGTTCGCCGTCCATGGTGTCCTCCGGTGTTTTCTGGGCCGTTGACGGTGACGCTAGGCCCGTCTTTCTGAAAAGCAAAATCGATAAAGTTTTCGCACAGCCGCAGAAAAATCTATGAAAGAGCGGCTTTCAACTAAGGAGAATCACATAATTTGAATCTATGCTGCGATGCAAAACGATCGATTTGACTTCGCAGGTGCGAAGGCTCATCTGAGCGACATCGGTGACACCTCCCCCGTCGCCGTCCCTTATTTTCAAACGGAGAGACCCATGCTCGGCGTTGGCGAAACCCTGCCTTCCTTCAAGATCACCGGCGTGAAGCCGGGCTTCAATTCCCACGAAGAGGGCGGCGTCTCGGCGTTCGAGCCCCTGACCGAGACCTCCTTCGAAGGCAAGTGGAAGGTCATCTTCTTCTACCCGAAGGACTTCACCTTCGTCTGCCCGACCGAAATCGCCGCCTTCGCCAAGCTGGGCAAGGATTTCGAGGATCGTGACACCATCGTGCTCGGCGGTTCGACCGACAACGAGTTCGTCAAGCTGGCCTGGCGCCGCGACCATGCCGACCTCGACAAGCTGCCGATCTGGCAGTTCGCCGACACCGGCGGCAAGTTCGCCCGCGCCCTGGGCATCCTGGATGAAGCCGAAGGCGTTGCCCTGCGCGCCACCTTCGTCGTCGATCCGCACAATGTCGTGCAGCACGTCTATGTCACCAACCTGAACGTCGGCCGCGCGCCGGAAGACACCCTGCGTGTCGTCGACGCCCTGCAGACCGACGAACTGTGCGCCTGCAACCGCGCCGTCGGTGGCGAAACGCTCGCTGCCTAAAGGCACGCTGAGCGACCTGAAGCAGAAGGCGGCGGCGGGCATCCGTCGTCGCCTTTTTTCTTCCATCACGAAACGGGCTCAAGCAGTAAGCGGCCGCGCCGCGAACGATAGCCCACCAAGGGATTTATCATGTCTATCGACGCCGTCCGCGACCTCCTGCCCGCCTATGCCAAGGACATCTCGCTGAACCTGTCCTCGCTGGCCAACGAGACCCTGCTGACAGACCAGCAGAAGTGGGGCTGTTTTCTGGCCTCGGCCCATGCCATCGGCGTCGGGCCCGTGGTCAAGGCGATCGAGGCCGCCGCCGCCGAGAAACTGTCGCCCGAGGCCATGAGCGCCGCCAAGGCCGCCGCCGCCATCATGGGCATGAACAACATCTACTACCGGTCGCTTCACCTGATGAAGAACCACGAATACACCACCCTCCCCGCCCGCCTGCGGATGAACGTCCTGGCCAATCCGGGCGTGGAAAAGATCGACTTCGAGCTGTGGTCCACGGCCGTCTCTGCCATCAACGGCTGCGGTGCCTGTCTGGACGCCCACGAAGGCGAACTGAAGAAACACGCCGTGCCCTCGACCCAGATCCAGGCCGCCCTGCGCATCGCCGCCGTCGTCCATGCCGCCAGCCGCATCGCGGCGTCCGAAGCGGCGCTGGCGTAACTTTCCCGCCCCGTCGCAAGGCGAAAGAACGCTGCGGAACCCCGCCCTGACCCTTCGCGTTGCGAAGGTGTCAGGAATGCATCGTAATTTTGTCTGTTGGCGGTCGGCCTTTTCTAGGTCAGGGTAAACGCAACGTTAACGGGCGGTGAGGGGACCGTTGGGACGTCTGTCGAGTATCGCGTGCGGATTGACCGCGTTTCTGGCCACGGTGACCGGGGCGACGGCGCAGACGACTCTCGACCCCCACTGGGCCCGGGCCCAGGAACTCAACAGTCTGCAAGCCGTGCGGGACATGTCGCGCACCGTCTCTGCGCCCCTGCCGGACCCGGCCTTCGCGGCCCGACCCGCCGCCACCCTGGTCCAGCCTTCGGCCTTCCGCGTCCAGCCCGAGCGGGCATTTGGCGGCGCGATCGAGTTCCAGAACCCCTCGCCGATCCTGTCGTCGTCGGCCGTGACCGCGAACGTCTTCGGCCCGCGCAGGCCGGACCGGTTCGACGGTCTGGCGGCGATGCAACGTTCCGAGGCCTGGTTCGACAGCGGGCGGCACTCGGACCGGGTGCGGCTGACGACGCGAGGCACGTTGCGCCGGGCGGACGGGTCGCCCCTGCCGGTCACCCCTCGCGACCGCGACGCCTTTGACGTCGATGCCTATGACGTCTCCTTCACGCGCGGCTGGTCGGTGGCGCGGGGCTATACGCGCTCGGGCCTGGAGGTCAGTCTGACGCCCCATGCCGGTTTCGGGGTCGGCGACGACGGCGGCTCGGCCGAGGCGGGCGCCACGATCAAGATCGGCGACAACCTGGACCGGCTGGCCCCCAACGGACATCAGCGGTTCGGCGACCGGGCGCGCTGGTATCTGTATGCTGCGGGGTCGGGTCGGGCGGTGGGCTATAATTTCGCCCGCACCCGCGACGGCGACTATGCCCGCTCCGGCATGAGCCAGGACAAGGGCTCGTTCCTGGGCGACGCCTCGATCGGCGTGGCCTATCGGCGCGGGGCGATGCAGGGCTCGTTCGGCGTGGTCTATCGCGAGCTAAAGGCCGAGGGCCTGCGCGGCGGCGAGGGTTTCGACCGTGACGTGTCCGAGGGGCTGGTTGCCTTCCAGCTGTCGATCCGGCCGCAGTGGTAGGCTCTAAAGCCACCCTTTCCGCCTGAACCACAGCAGCGGCGCTATGCCCGAGATGACCATGGCCAGGATGGCGAGCGGGTAGCCGTCGATCCAGCGGAGCTCGGGCATGTGGTCGAAATTCATGCCGTAGATGGCGCCGATCAGGGTGGGCGGCATCAGACAGGTCGTGGCGACCGAAAACACCTTCACGATCGAGGACTGGTCGATGTTGATCAGTCCCAGGGCGGCACTGAGCTGGAAATTGATCCCGGCCGCCACCGACTGGTTGTGCTGCAGGAGAGAGGCGGCGTCGCCCGACAGGGAGCGCAGGTGGTCGCGGGCGTCCGGGACATGTTCGATCCGCTCGTCCAGCGACACATAGGCGAAGACCCGCGCCAGACCGGCCAGGCTTTGTTCGATCCGGGTGTTGACGATATGGGCCCGGCCCAGCTTGCCGATCAGCCGGTGGAAGCCGACGGTCTTGCCCTCGGCGAAGACATGGTTGGAGATGCCCTCCACCCGCGTGGCGTTGATCGACAGAATGTCGGAGGCGCGGTCGATGATCGCCTCCATCAGATGCAGGAACATCTCGGCGCCCGAGCCGCAAAGCTCAGGGTCGCGCTCGATGCGGTCGGCCAGAATGGCGAAGGGCTTGGGGTCGAAATAGCGGATGGTGACCAGGGGGCCGTGGGTCAGGACGAAGGTGACCGGATCCACGCTCGGCATGTCGCCGTCGCCGTTGTGGATGATGTCGGCGGTGACGTAGGTGGCACCGCTTTCCCGGTACAGGCGGCTGGAGGCCTCCAGCTCGGCCATCTCGGCGCGGGTCGGGATGGACAGGGACAGGGCCGTCTCGATGGCCTTGTCCTCCTCCAGCGAGGGGTCGACCAGGTCGATCCAGATGGCGTCGTCGGGAAGGGTCCAATCGGCCAGATCGGTCAGGACCGGATCGCAGGCGAGGCAGCCGGTGCGATAGACGCGGATCATATGCGATCCCGCGTCAGGATCGAAGGATCAGGGCTGGCCGGCGGAACCACCGAGCGAGGCCGTCTGGACGGCACGCCCGTTGAAGGCGTCGGCGTCGCCCTTGTAGATGAATCCGTAGGTTGGATAGACGGTCGTGCCCAGGTCATGAATCGGGTTGTACCAGACCTTGACCTGGCTCCAATCATTGCGGCCCGAAACGTCGACGACGGTGACGTTTTCCTCGACGCGGCCGCGGCTGCCGCCCCAGTTGGCGTGGGTCACCTGGACGACGCGGTCGGTCAGGACGTTGGAGATGACGGCAACGTGGCCCCGGCTCATCCGGCCCTCGGGACGGAAGACCAGGACGGCACCGGTTTCGGGCGCATTGCCGGTGCGGAACTTCGAGGTTGCCTGACCCCACCAGGTCCAGGCGTCACCGAAGATGTTGATGCCGGAGAACATCCGCGCGAAGGTCACGCACTGCCAGTAGGGGCTGTCGGCGGATGCGGAGGCGGGAGCGCCGACTGCACCAAATCCGAGACAGGCCGCAACCACGGCGGCAGCGATGCGTTTCTTCATGCTGGGTTTGTGTCCGATTGTTACGCCCACGACATCCTTAACCGGGACTCGCGTAGCAGGGGAAGCCCTTGATTAGGCGGGTTGGTGCGCGTTCTTGTCGCGGTTGACCGGCTTTGGCCCACGCGCCGCCCAGGCCCGGATCGCCCGCCGTGACGGGTATTCGACCAGGTGATAGGCCACCGCCGCGACCACCGGCAAAGCCGCCAGAACCGCCAGCCACACAAAAAGTTGAAGATGCTTGTCGGGCGCGTTCGTCGCCTTGGCCGCCAGGTTCACGGCCAGCAACTGCCACGGCACCAGCACCATATAGACGGCGTAGCTGATCTCTCCGAGATACACGGCGGGCTTTGACGCCAGCCAGCCGGCGCGGGCGTTGGGCAGGGAGGCGAGCGACAGGATGAGCAGGCCGGCGATGGCGACGATGAAGCCGTCCCAGACATTGAGGGCGGCCGCGCCGATCAGGGCGGCGGTGCTGATGACCGCGATCAGGCCGGGGGCCGGCAGCGGGGCCTTGCGGAAGGCCAGATACAGGGCGCAACCGTAGGCGAAGCAGGGGACGATCCGCAGCGCCCCCCACTGGAAGGTCGCCTCGGTCAGGGGAAAGCCGGCGACGGCGTTGAAGCCGACGTACAGGGCCGCGATCAGGGCGAGGGCCCCGGCGATGGCGACGCCGGGGATGCGGCGCAGTTTCCAGGCCACGAAGGCGAAGGCCGGAAACAGCAGATAGGCGAACCACTCCGCCGAGATCGACCAGGACCGATGGTTCCACCCCGCCTCTGGCGACAGGCCCCAGGCGTGGACCATGGCGATGTTGGCCGGAAGCGCGGCCCAGCTGATGACATTGCCGTCGATGCTCATGCCCGCGAACAGGGCGGCGGCACCGAGGACCCCGACCCCGACCAGGGTCGCGATATGCAGCGGATAGACCCGGGCCACGCGGGCCCAGAGGAAGTCACGATAGCTGAAGCGCTTCTCGCCATGGGCCGCCAGATAGACGTGGCACAGGATGAAGCCCGAGAGGACGAAGAACAGCTCGACGCCGAGGTAGCCCTTGGCCACCAGATCGGGCCGGAAACCCACCGCCAGATTGTCCCACAGGGCGTAGACCGCGACCCACATGGCTGCAACGAAGCGAAGCGCGGTCAGGGAGCGGAGGTCGGCCGGGGCCGCAGGAACGAGCTGGGTCATGCGCACACTGTAGGAGCCACACGCTTTGAGAACCGTTAAGGCGGGGCCATGAGCACGATGATTCCCCTCGACGACCTGGTCTCCGCCGCCGCCGACAAGGCCGGACTGACCCCGGAACAGGGCCGCGCGGCTCTGGTGGCCGCCCTTGGACTGCTGGACAAACACGCCGAACCGGAGGCGATGGCGGCGGTCTATGCGGCCGTGTCGGGCGCGCGTGAGGCGGCCCTGTCCGACGAGGCTAAGCCGCCGCGCGGGGGTCTGATGGGCGGGCTGATGAAGAGCGCCGGCGGCCTGTCGGGCAAGGCCATCGCCGACGCCATGGCCGTGCTGGGGCGGCTGGAAAAGATCGGCGTGGGGCGCGACGAGCTGAAGCGGCTGCTGCCCGCCGCGCGCAACCGGCTGCGGGCGGTGACGGGGGCCGATCCGCTGGGTGAGGCGGTCAAGACAGTGCCGGGTGTTGGGGCCCTGCTGGGCGGTTAGGCCGGGGGCTGGGCCTCCAGCGCAGCCCTGGAGCCGGCGCAGCCGTTCAGGGTTTCGCCGCCCAGCTTGACCATGGCGGTCAGGGGATAGGTGCGGTCGCTCATCCCGTCCGAGCATTCGGTGGCGATCAGGGTGATTTCGACGGGTCGGTCGCCGACGGTCGAGGCGTAGGTGGCGGTCGTGCCCTGAAGCGTCGGGCCGGGGTTCGGGCCGAGCAGGGGCTCACCCTCAAGCGCAGTATAGCCGATGGATGATGCGGTGATCGAGATACCCCAAAAGGGTTCGGTGCCCAGCGCGCGGATCGGCTGGTTGAGATCGACCCCGGCCAGGACGGCGGGAGCCGGCGCGGATGCGGGGGCAGAGGCGGGCTGCGACGCGGGTTCCGAACAGGCGGCTAGGGCGGCGAACGCGAGAATGACGGCGGCGGCGATGGGGCGCATGGCGTGGTCCTTGGTGCTGGAGCCATGGTGACTGCGGATACAGTCGCATTCAAGCGGAGGCGTCCCCTCTCCTTTCGTCATCCTCCGGCGAGCGTAGCAAGACCGGGGGACCCAGCGGCGCGCGAGAGCGCGAACCTGTCACGGACGAAAACGAACATCCTGCCCGAACAAATCGCCTTCGGCGCCACCTTGTTGCCCGGTCAAGCCGGGCAATGACGAAAGAGAAGGAACAGAGTGGCGACGTCGCGTTTGCGAAGCTCAGAACCTAATGTTCCGCGATGGCGATTCGACCCACCTCCACCCCGACACGGCCGACGGCGTTCGAGTTCTTCGCGGGCGGTGGGCTGGCGGG
>NZ_JAEMRD010000244.1 GCF_016463485.1 Brevundimonas sp. | reverse complement strand
CGGAAATTTCAGCCCACTCAGTCACCCTGAGTAAAGGTTATGAAATGCGCGTGGTGCGCCTGTTTGGTTGAATCACCAGGAGAACAGATGTCGATCCGACATCGCGCCGCCCAGGCGCGCCCTATCAAGTTCGCTCACGCGATGCGGATCGCCGTCTGTGCGGCGCCGCTGCTCATCGCGGGCGGCTGCACGACCTTTCCGACGCTGGAAACCTTCACGACCCGCCCGCCGACGGATATGCGGGTGGACGATGCCGCGCCATTCCCGACAGGCGCTTCGACGGATGCGAACGCCGGACGGCGACCCTCGGAAACCCTGACCATACCTCGGAACTCCGCCGCTGTCGGACCCGTCCGGCCGCCGGCGACCGAGGCGGACATCGCAGCCCTTATTCCCGATGAGCTTGTCGATGCGGCGCTGGCTCCGCAACCGATCCCGCAGTTCGCGGCGACCGTTTTCGGCAGCCTGCTGAACGTTCCTTTTGTCCTGACTTCCGATGTCGCAAACCGCACGGAGATAATTGCTGGCGGCACCGGCGGATCTACCAGCAAACGCGCCTTGTTCCGCATGACCCAGTTGGCGCTGAAGCAGAATGGCATCGACGTCTTTATAGACGGCCAGACCGTGACCATTGGCTCGGCGGAAGCTTCAGGCATTGGAGCAGAAGTGACGCGCAGCCGCGCCTCGCCCCAGAGTGGAGCCCGTGTAGTCCAATTCTTCCCCGTGCAGACGATCGAAGTAAATGTTCTTCAAGGCCTGCTCAGCGACCTTTTTCCGAACCTTGGCGGAGCCCGGATCACTCCGGATCCTCTTACCAATAGTCTTCTGATATCCGGCCCTGGGCGAGAGGTCGCCCAGGTGGTCCGGGTGCTTAGAGAAATCGACCAGCCGCGCTTCGCCGGCGCCCAGGTTCTCAGGGTTGAACCTGTGTTCTGGTCAGCGGATGGACTGGCCACCTCAATCGAACAGGTCCTGACGACCGAGGGATATGTTGTGTCCCGCCAGGCATTGGCCGGTCGTTCCGTGGTGATCCTCGCCTTCCCCACCGCCAACCAGATCCTGATCTTCACCCAGGACCCGGCTCTCCTCGAGCGCGCCCGCTACTGGGCTGAGACGCTCGACAAACCCGCAGCGCGTGGAGACGCCGCTTCAACCTTCGTCTACCAAGTTCGCAATACCGACGCCCAATCACTGGGGCAACTGGCCATTGGCCAAGCACCGACCAGCGCGCAGGCTCAGCCCCCCGTCGGCGTTCCAGGTACACCACCTGCAGGCGGAGGCCAGATCACTCAGAACAGCCAGCCTTCGAGCACGCCGGCCACCGGCGCGAGCGGTCAGTTCATGAGCGGCCGCGTCCTCGTCGATCCCGCCGGCAATCGCGTGATCTTCATCGGCACAGCGACCGAATTCGCTCAGCTGCGAACACTGTTACAGGCGCTCGACACGCCAGCCCCACAAGTGGTCATTGAGGTCATGATCGCCGAGGTCACCCTCACCGACAAGACGGCGCTGGGCCTCAACTTCTCGGCAACAGACACGCGCGGAGATGGGCTGCTTACAGGTGGCACAGAAGGAATATCATTGGGAAGTGGCGGTCTTCTGACGACCTTCGTTGGTCCGGAATTCCGTGCGCGCCTGAACGCCGAGGCTTCGAACGACCGCGTAAATATCCTGCAACGCCCTCAGCTGGTCGTCCGCAGCGGCGGCACGGCACGGTTCCAGGTCGGTACCGATGTGCCGATCATCACTTCGCAGAGAGCAACGGACACATCCCAGAACGGTGACGGCACTGACATTCTTCAGAGTGTTCAGTACCGCCAGACAGGCGTCATTCTGGAACTCACGCCCGTCATCTACGGCGATCGCGTTGATATTCAGATCAGCCAGGAAAATTCCTCGGCCGGCGCTTCGCCCCCCGGCATCTCAAGCCCGACAATTCTCAACAGAAGCCTGACAACACAGATCGCGATCACCGATGGATGGACAGGCGTCCTCGGCGGTCTTATCAGTAATAACTACAGCAAGGTCAATATCGGCGTTCCATTTCTGAAAGACATCCCTGTAATCGGTTCGGCGTTTCAGAACAATACGGTGGAGGGAAACAGGACAGAACTCCTTGTGCTGATCACCCCCTACATTATTCGGGACGACGAGGACATGGCGGACTTTGCCGACCGCTATGCGAGCGATATGAATGCCGCTTTCCGGACTGGCCGTGGCTGGTCATACACATTGACGCCAGTCTCGCTTGGGTCTCGTATTCGAGGGGTCGGATTTGATCTGCCGACGACGTCGCGCCCTTCCGATCCAGGCCGCACCGACCGCTCGGCCGCGGACGCCATCGAACCGGCGCCGGCTTCGGAATAACCACACGACTCTGGCAGCGGTGCTGATGCGGGCCCGGCAGGTCGATCACCGTTTGATATTCGCGTCGGTCCTGTC
>NZ_JAEMRD010000243.1 GCF_016463485.1 Brevundimonas sp. | reverse complement strand
CCCTATTCGATGAAGTCGGCGCGGCACAAGCTCTACACCGTCGACAACAACATCAACGCCACCCACCACATCTTGGCCGCCATCGTCGAGAGCGGCCGCGACGTCCACCTGGCCCACCTGGGGACCATGGGGGTCTATGGCTACGGCACCGCAGGCCTGCGCATCCCCGAGGGCTATCTGAAGGTCACGGTCCAGACCGACCACGGCCCGGCCGAGCAGGAGATCCTGTTCCCGCCGAACCCGGGCTCGATCTATCACATGACCAAGACCCAGGACGCCCTGCTGTTCCAGTTCTATGCCCGCAACGACGCCCTGCGCATCACCGACCTGCACCAGGGCATCGTCTGGGGAGCGGAAACGGCAGAGACGCGGATGGACGAGCGGCTGATCAACCGGTTCGACTATGACGGCGACTACGGCACCGTGCTGAACCGGTTCCTGATGCAGGCGGCGGTGGGCTATCCGCTGACGGTGCATGGGGCAGGGGGCCAGACGCGGGCCTTCATCCATATCCAGGACACGGTGCGCTGCGTCGAGCTGGCCTTGCAGAACCCGCCCAAACGCGGCGAGCGGGTCAAGATCCTGAACCAGATGACCGAGAGCCACAGGGTCCGCGACCTCGCCGCCCTGGTGTCGCGCCTGACCGGGGCCGAAATCGCCCACCTGCCCAATCCGCGCCAGGAGGCCGACGAGAACGAGCTGATCGTCGCCAACGACCAGTTCCGCGACCTGGGGCTCAAGCCGATCACCCTGGCCGAGGGTTTGATGGCCGACGTCGCGGCGGTGGCCGGCCGCTACGCCGACCGCGCCGACCGGGCGAAGATCCCGTGCGTCTCCACCTGGAACGCCTGTCGGGCCGAAGCCTGTGCGGAGCCCGTGCAATCGGCCCGTCCCGAACCCGCGCCCGTTATCCCGATCCGGGCGGGCGTCGCCTGACCGCGACCCCATCCCTGCTGGTCTTCGGCGGCGGCTACGTCGGCCGCGCTGCCGCGATGGACGCCCTTGCGCGTGGCGGTCGAGCCGTGGCGACCTCGCGTGATCCCGAACGTCGTGCGGCCCTGTCGGCCGAGGGGATCGAGGCGATCGACCCGACTGATCTCACCGCACTGGACGCGGCGCTGGCTCAGGCCACGGCCGTGCTGGTTACCTCCGCCCCCGACGCCAAGGGCTGCCCGGGGTTGAGGGCGCTGTCGTCCACGCCCTCAGCCGGATCGGCCTGGCCCGACTGGGTCGGCTATATCTCGTCCACTTCCGTCTATGGCGACCGGGCAGGCGGCTGGGTATTCGAGGACGATGCCCTGAACGCCGCCACGATCGAGGGCGCGCGCCGTGTCAGGGCCGAGGCCGACTGGCTGGACGCCGGGCGGGGCATGGGGCTGACGGTTCAGGTCTTCCGCCTGCCCGGCATCTATGGGCCCGGCCGGTCGGTGATCGACAGGCTGAAGGACGGGACCGCCCGGCGGGTCAGGAAGCCCGGCCAGGTCTTCAACCGCATCCATCTGGACGACATCGTCTCGGGCCTGTTCGCCTCGATGGATCGCCCCCACCCGGGCCGCGCCTACAATCTGGTGGACGACGAACCTGCGCCCGCCGACGTCGTCATGGAATGGGCCGCCGATCATCTGGGCCTGCCCCGGCCGCCCGAGGTCGCCTGGGACGATCCATCGGTCTCCGACGTCAGCCGGCGATTCTACCTCGACTCGAAGCGCATCTCGAATGCCCGGGCCAAGGCGGAACTGGACTGGCGGCCGAAGTATCCGACCTGGCGGGAGGGGTTGGCGGCCCTGACGACGCCGATGTCCCGGACCGGCATCGAATCAGAAAACGGCTTTCCGTTGCTGCCGCGTCGCGGAGCAACGGTGACCCTCGATACGGTGAACGCTGCCCGGGATAGCGAGCTTTGACCGCCGCCTAACGATTCCGGCAGGCCCGCTCGGTGTTGAAGACCGGAGCGAACTGCCCGCCCGGGAAGCCGGACGGCACGTCGAAAGGTGCGGTCTGGCGCAGCGCCCGCATCGCGCCGTCTGCGGCGGCCCTGTAGACGGGGCTTGAGTCGGGATCGACCAGGGTTGGCCCGGCGGTGATCCGGCCGTCCGTGGACAGGGTGACATTGACCCGGATCCTCAGCTGGTTCGCGCCGGGAATGTCGCAGGGCAGGGTCCAGTTCGGATAGACCTGGTTGAAGATCGCCGTCAGCTGAGGCCCCGAGGCCTGGCTGGCGCGGCCAGCGCCTTGTTGGCCTGTTGTAGCGCGCGGCGCGGTGGGGCCGGGGCGGCGAGG
Organism: Brevundimonas sp.; assembly: GCF_016463485.1. GTDB lineage: Bacteria > Pseudomonadota > Alphaproteobacteria > Caulobacterales > Caulobacteraceae > Brevundimonas. Next base: position 195 of record NZ_JAEMRD010000243.1, on the reverse strand, counting down.
GCCTTGAGCGAGAGTGCTCAGATCCAGCGTCGGTTCGTTGCGACGTGGTGTGGCGGCCGGTGGCGTCGCTATCCTTGCCGGTCTGATCATCACCGGCCCCCTGACCCGGAGCACCGTCGCGAATGCCCTGGGCTGGGGCGGGATCGTGCTGGCCTTCATCAGCGACGCAATCGCATACTCGCAGCTGAAGTTGGG
>NZ_JAEMRD010000242.1 GCF_016463485.1 Brevundimonas sp. | reverse complement strand
TCGCCCTCGAAGCCGTGGCCGATGGCCTCGTGCAGCAGGACGCCGGGCCAGCCGGCACCGAGAACCACGTCCATCTCGCCGGCCGGGCAGTCGACGGCGTCGAGATTGACCAGGGCCTGACGCAGGGCCTCGTCGACCTGACCCTGCCAGCGGTCGGGGGCGATCCAGGTCTCGAACCCGGCCCGGCCGCCGGCGCCGGACGAGGCGCTCTCGCGGCGACCGTCGCGCTCGACCGTGACCGAGACGTTCAGCCGGACCAGGGGACGCAGGTCGCGCACCGTCAAGCCGTCGGCCCTCAGGATCTCGATCTGGCGGCGCTCGCCGACGATCGAGGCCGAGACCTGGACCACGCGCGGATCGCGGGCGCGGGCCCAGGCGTCGATCTCCGACAACAGGGCGATCTTGTCCGAGAAGGCGGGGGAGGCGAGGGGGTCGACGGCGTCGTAGAGTTTCTGGTTGGTCGCTCGCGGCCCTTCGGCGGAGACGCCCGCGTGGCCGGCCTTGGCCAGGGAGGCGCTGTCGGCGGCGCGGCGCATCGCGGCGGCCGAAATCTCGTTGGCGTGGGCGTATCCGGCGGTCTCGCCCGCCACGACCCGCAGGCCGAACCCTTCGGAGGCGTCATAGGCGGCGGACTTCAGCCGACCGTCGTCGAAGACCAGCGATTCGGACTCGGACCGTTCGAGGAAAAGCTCCCCGTCATCGGCCCCGTGCAGCGCCCCCTGAAGGATCGACAGAGCTTCTGAAGGATCGACGCCGGCGGTGTCGAGGATGGGCGGCTGGGCAACGGCGATGGTCATGGCCCCTAGATAGGGTGTTTGTTGCGCCGCGTCACGGCACGCCCGCTAAGTTGAACGATGGCAAGGACTTACACAGAGCCACCCGACAATTGCCTCTTGCATCACGCCGTAATGTGGCGTCGAATAACGGCAATAGGGGGAATAAGATCATGTGCATCATCTGCGCTCAGGGCCTGCAAGGCTTCGGTTCATCACGCTTCGTCCCGTTCGACGGCGGTGGCGGCGGGGGTTCGGACACCGGCTATGGCCCGGCCATGCACGCCGACTTCGAGGGGATGTTCAGCCTGCTCAACGCCGACCAGCGCGGCGGCACCGGCCCCAACGGCCGTCCCTCGCTGACGACCACGGCGGCCGGAAATCAGCTGACGCGCAGCAATGTGACCTGGGACTCGGCGGGCGGCGCTCCGTTCGGCACGGCGGCGAACGTGACCTTCGCCTTCCGCGACGCGGCGCCGACGACCATGCCTGACGGCACCACCGGCTTCACCCGCTTCACCGAGGCCCAGATCGCCTTCACCCTGCTGGCGCTGCAAAGCTGGTCGGACGTGGCCAACATCACCTTCACGCGGGTGGGAACGGGCACGTCGGGCGAGGGTGCCTATTCGGGTGCCGCGACCATGCTGTTCGGCAACTATTCCGCCGGGGCGGCGGGTGCCGCCGCTTTCGCCTTCTTCCCGGGGCCCCGGGCGGCGTCCTCGACCTCGGGCGACCTGTGGTTCAACTCGACCGACACGAACAACCAGTCCGGCACCCTGTTCGAGTATGGGCTGCTGACCATGGTCCACGAGATCGGCCATACCCTGGGGATCGACCACCCTGCCGAATACAACGCCGGTGAGAACCAGCCAACCTATGCCGCCCACGCGACCTATTTCGAGGACAGCTATCAGTACACGCTGATGAGCTATTTCGACGAGACCAACACGGGCGCGAACTTCGTCCAGAACGGCACACGCATCTATCCGGCCGCGCCCATGATGGACGACATCGTCGCCGCCCAGCGCCTTTACGGTGCCAACATGACGACCCGGACCGGCGACACCGTCTACGGCTTCAACTCGACCGCGGATCGCGGCTGGTACAGCGTCACCTCGGCCGCCCAGGCTGTGGTCTTCGCCGTCTGGGACGCCGGCGGCACCGATACCTTCGACTTCTCGGGCTATGCACAGAACGCGATCATCGACCTCAGGGCCGGGGCCTTCTCGAACGTCGGCGGCCTTGTCGGCAACGTCTCCATCGCGGTCGGCGTCACGATCGAGAACGCGATCGGCGGCGCGGGTGCCGACACCATCATCGGCAATGCCGCGAACAACGTCATCACCGGCGGCGCCGGCGCCGACACCATGACCGGCGGGGCGGGGGCCGACACCTTCCGCTATCTGGCGACGAGCAACTCGACGGCGGCGCTCCAGGACACGATCACCGACTTCGTGACCGGGACCGACCGGATCGATCTGACGGCTCTCAATCCGACCAGCGTCAGTGTGGGTCGGCTGGCCGGCGGCGTGTCGGTGGTCTTTGCCGAAACTCCCGGCGGTGCCTTCCAGGCCTATGTCAACGGGGCGGTGAACTCGAACGACTTCATCTTCAACGGGACCATCGGCGCCTTCATCATCGGCTCGGCCGAGGCGGACACCATCGTCGGCTCGTCGCGGCCCGATCCCCTGCTGGGCAATGAC
>NZ_JAEMRD010000018.1 GCF_016463485.1 Brevundimonas sp. | reverse complement strand
GGATGATGGCGAAGATGATGATGCCGATGATGAAGCTGCCGCCCATCATCAGGGCACCGAAGGCATTGATCACCTGACCGGCGGAATCGTGGCCCTCGTGACCGTGGGTCAGGATCAGACGCGTCGAGGCCAGGTTCAGGCCCAGCCGGAACAATGTCGAGATCAGCAGGACGGTCGGGAAGATGGCGAAGTCCAGCGGCCGCTTCATCATCAGCGCCGTCATCAGGATCAGCACGCTGGAGACCAGGCTGATGGCCAGCAGCAGGTCCAGCAGGAACTTCGGCACAGGCAGGATCAGCAGCAGGATGACGCCGATCACGCCGACCGCCATCCCGACCTCACCACGCAGCAGCCAGTTGCGCACGTCCCCGCCCGTCGGACGAGCCATGCCGTCCTTCATCAGGATGGGCGAGGCGGGGACGTCGGTCATGCGCGGCCGAGTTGAGTCAGGGCCAGACGGGTCGCCTGTGCGATGACCGCCTCATTGGCGGCAGCGGAGGAGGTCGAGGTCGCGTGGTAGTAGGCGGCGACGATCACGGGCGCGCCGGTCGGGGGATACAGGATGCCGATGTCGTTGGTCGGCCCGTAGCCGCCCGTGCCGGTCTTGTGCGCCACGCGCCATCCGGCGGGCACCCCGGCCTTGATGCGGGCGACGCCGGTGGGGGATGCGAACATCCAGCCGAGCAGCCTGGCTTTCGACGCGTCGGACAGGGGCGTGCCGTTGTCGAGGAACAGCCGGCGGATGTTGGCCGCCGACTGGATCGGGGTGATGGTGTCCTTGTCGCCGTCGAGACGATTCATCTCGGGCTCGAAGCGATCGACCGTGGTCGAGGCGTCGCCGAGGTCGCGATAGAAGGCGCGCATGGCGTCGATGCCGCCCAGCGCCTTGAGCAGCAGGTTGGCGGCCGGGTTGTCGGAGACCTCGACGACGGCCTGCATCAGGCGATCAACCGAAAGGCTGGAGCCGACGGCCGGTTCGGTCACGGGGGCGTGGTTGACCATGTCCGCGCGGGTGATCGGGATCAGGCGGTCGAGTTGGTCGTCGCCAGCCTGGACGCGCAGCAAGGTCGCGGCGGCCAGGTACATCTTGAAGGTCGAGCAATAGACGAAGCGTTCGTCGCCGCGCGCGGTCAGCTGACGGCCCGTGCCGAGGTCGTGGGCGAAGAAGCCCAGGCGACCGCCGTTGGCGCGTTCCAGAGCAGACAGGTCGATGGCTTCTGGCACTGCAGCCGCGACGGCGGCCGGGGCCGAAGCCTCGCCTTCACGCGCGCAACCCAGCAGGCCGAGCGCTCCGAGGCCCGCAAGAACGGTCCGGCGGTGGGTCACGCCGCGCTCGCGCCGTAACCGCCGGTGGCGATGCCCGTCTGGGGCGCAATGATCTGGGTGCCTTCGTCGGCGTACTCGTTGAGCTTGTTGCGGAGCGTCCGGATGGAGATGCCCAGGATGTTGGCCGCGTGGGTGCGGTTGCCCAGGCAGTGGGTCAGGGTGTCGAGGATCAGGGTCTTTTCCATCTGGGCGACGGTCTGGCCGACATAGGCGCGCGATACGGCGTCGGCGGTCTGGGCGGCGCGGGCGGCCAGACCCCCCTGCCCTGCCTCTGCGCCGGCGACTGCGCCCATCAAGGGTTGGCCGTCGGGCAGGCGGATGGCCTCGGCGTCGATCTCGGGACCGACGGCCAGCAGGACGGCGCGGTGCATGGCGTTTTCCAGCTCACGGACGTTGCCGGGCCAGCGGTGGGCGGCCAGGGCGCGGCGGGCATCGACCGACAGCGGGCGGACCGGCACGCCGTTGGCGGCGGCGTATTTCTTGACGAAGTGATCGGCCAGGACCGCCACGTCGCCGGGCCGCTCGCGCAGGGCGGGCAGGCGCAGGTTGACGACGTTCAGGCGGTACAGAAGGTCTTCGCGGAAGGTGCCTTCGGCGACGGCCTTGGCCAGGTCGCGGTTGGAGGTGGCAATGATGCGGATGTTGACCGGCACCGGCTTGGTCCCGCCGACGCGGTCGATGATCCGTTCCTGAATGGCGCGCAGCAGCTTGGCCTGAAGCCGGGCGTCCATCTCGCTGATTTCGTCCAGCAACAGGGTACCGCCGTCGGCCTCCTCGAACTTGCCGATGCGGCGGGCGACGGCGCCGGTGAAGGCCCCCTTCTCGTGCCCGAACAGTTCCGATTCCAGCAGGTTGTCGGGGATGGCGGCGCAGTTGACGCTGATGAAGGGGCGCTCGGCGCGCTTGGAGTTGACGTGCAGATAGCGCGCCATGACTTCCTTACCGACGCCGCTCTCGCCGGTGATCAGGATGGAGGCTTCCGAGCGGGCGACCTGGTCGGCCAGCTTGACCACGGCCTGCATCGATGGATCGGCCGAGATCAGCGGGCGCTCGTCGTCGGCGACGGCCGACAGGACGGCGGCGATCAGATCAGCCTCGGGCGGAAGCGGGATGAACTCCTTGGCACCGGCACGGATGGCGGCGGCGGCCTTGACCGGATCGTTGTCGACGCCGCAGGCGACCACCGGCACATGAATCCGCTCGGCGTCGTTGGCGGCGATCAGCCCGGCGATGTCCAGATTGTAGTCGACCATCAGAAGGTCGGCGCCCTGCCCCCTGCGCAGTTGTTCCGTCGCCTGATCGGTGCGTTCGACGTGCTGAACCTTGGCGCCGTGCGCCATGGCCATCTTCACCGCCGCCGCGAGTTGGCCCGAAAGCCTTCCAACCACCAGAAGTCGCATCGGTGTTTGCTCCTCTAACTCTCTTACGCGCGACTGACGGCCTAGGCCGCCGAGTCCTCGGTCTTGATGATTTCCGTCATGGTCACGCCCAGGCGATCCTCGACGACGACGACCTCCCCGCGCGCGACCAGACGGTTGTTGACGAAGATGTCGATGGCCTCGCCGACCTTGCGGTCCAGCTCCAGCACAGATCCCCGGTTCAGTTTCAGCAGTTGCGCCACGGTCATGTGGGCCTTGCCCAGCACGGCCGAGATGTTGACGGGCACGTCGAACACGGTGGCCAGGTCGGCGGCGCTCTTGTCACCACCGTCGTCGGCCGTGGCCAGGGCGGTGGAGGCGCCGAACTCCTCCAGGGCGAAATCGTCAGCCATCAGTGGGGGCTCCCGTTCAGGGTTTCAGCGTGTCCGGCCTCGGCGGCCAGGGCGGCGGCCAGGGCCTCGCCCATGCGGGCGGCGGCCTCGGCGGGATCATAGTCGGCGCGGCCGTCGGCCCATTCCAGCTGGAAGGCGGCGGTGGCCATGCCCGGATCGTCCCGGAAGGCGATCAGGCCGGAGAAGCCGGCGTCGACACAGACGGCCTGAAGCCGGGCCTGCACCGTCTCGTCCAGGCCGCGCGCGCGGATCACCAGCCGGGGTGCGGCGTCGATCTCCGAACCCAGTTGCTCCAGCGCCTCCTGCAACGGACCGGCAGGGAACCGGTCCAGGGCGGCGGTGGCGATGACGCGGGCGGCAGCCAAAGCCAGTTCGGCCGACTGTTCGCGGTGGGCCTGGGCGACCTGGCCCAGGGCGGGAGCCGAGGCCGCGATGGCCTGTCCGATGGTGACCAGGGCCATGGCCTGAAGGCTTTCGACCTCGGCCAGGGCGGCCTCGCGGGCCTCGAGCCGTCCCTGCGCGACCAGGGCCTCGACCTCGGCCGGCAGATAGGCGCGCTTGGTCGGGACGAAGGCGGCTCCGGTGCGCGTGGTCGATCCATCCGAGGCGAACTCGGTGTCGAAGGAGAACGGACGGGAGTTGAGGGGCAAGCTGGTCATGTCAGTAGATCAGCTCGTCGTCGGCGCCGCCGGCTCCGGCCAGCATGATCTCGCCCTTGGCCGCCAGATCCTTTGCCGCCTGGACCATGGCCATCTGAGCCGAGTCGACGTCCTTGAGCCGGACCGGGCCCATGGATTCCATGTCTTCGCGCATGATCTTGGACGCGCGCTCGCTCATGTTGGTGAAGAACATCTCGCGCAGGGTTTCGGACGCCCCCTTGAGTGCCAGCGCCAGCTTGTCCTTCTCGACCACGCGCAACAGGGTCTGGACCCCGCCGGGATCGAGCTTGGACAGGTCCTCGAACACGAACATCAGGGCGCGGATACGCTCGGCCGCCTCGCGGTTGCGTTCCTCCAGCGCGCCGATGAACCGGGCCTCGGTCTGGCGGTCGAAGGAGTTGAAGATGTCGGCCATCATCTCGTGGCTGTCGCGCTTTGACGTGCGGGCCAGGTTGGACATGAACTCGATGCGCAGGGTCTGTTCGATCTTGTCGAGGATCTCGCGCTGCACCGGCTCCATGCGCAGCATCCGCTGGACGCATTCCAGGGCGAAATCCTCGGGCAGGGCAGTCAGCACGCGCGAGGCGTGCTCGGGCTTGATCTTGGACAGGACCACGGCGACCGTCTGGGGGTATTCGTTCTTCAGATAGTTGGCGAGGACGCTCTCGTTCACATTGCCGAGCTTGTCCCACATGGTCCGGCCGGCGGGGCCGCGGATTTCCTCCATCAGGCCGTCGACGCGGTCGGCGGGCATGAAGGCGGACAACAGCTTCTGGGTCTGTTCGAACGACCCCATGACCGAGCCGGAGCCGCTCATCCCGGCGACGAACTCCATCAAGAGCTCTTCGACCACGGTGGAGGAGACGGTGCCCAGGGTGGCCATGGCCTGGGAGATTTCCTTGATCTCCTCGTCGTCGAGATTCTTCCAAAGCTGGGTGTGGTCTTCGCCCAGCGACAGCAGGATGACCGCAGCCTTTTCAGGCCCGGTGAGCTTCCTGGCGTCCTCGACCGAAGCCTTCTTGTTGTTTGAAATCAGCCTGGTCATCAGCTTTCGTGGACCCAGCTGCGCAGGATGGCGGTGGACTCATCCGGGTGCTTGTCGACGAACTCGGCGACCTTCTTGACCGAGGAGGCCTTCACCTGTCCCTCGATGCGGGCGATGTCGAGGCGTTGATCCATCTCCGACGGAGGGCCGCCGAGCTGGGGCGCGCCGCCCGCCAGGGTGGCCTGAAGCTGGGTCACGGACCCGCCGCCCGCGCCGGCCAAGGCTGCCACGCCGCCCGGTCCCGTCGCCGACTTCAGCAGGGGCCGCAGCACGAAGAAGATCAACAACAGACCGGTCACCAGCAACACCAGCAGTTCGACGCCGCGCATGATGTCGTTCTTGGTGAAATCCAGCATCGAGGCCTTGGCCTCGGTGCCGCCCGCGCCCGAGGCGTCGCGGCTGAACCGGATGGCCTCGACCTTGACCTGGTCGCCGCGCGGCTGGTCGAAGCCGATGGCCGCCTTCACCAGAGCGTCGATCTTGGCGATGTCCTCGGCCGAGCGCGGCGCGAAGGTGGGCTCGCCCTGACCGTCGGCGGCCGGGGTCCAGACGCCGTCGACGGCGACCGCGACGGCCAGTTTCTGCACCTCGCCCGCCTCGCGGATGGTGGTCGTGGTGGTGTTGGAGATTTCGTAGTTGGTGGTCTCGGTGTTGGCGGTGTCGGTGGACCCGACAGGCGTGGTGGCCGGGGGCGCGCCGCCGGGAATGTTGTTGGTCGCGGTGGCACCGCCGTCCGACTGACCGGTGGTGTCGGTCGACTCCGTGCCGTTGGTCGAGGTGGAGCGGACGACCTGGCCGTCGGGATCGAAACGCTGTTCCTGGGTCGTGGCGCGGCTGTGGTCGATCTCGGCGGTGACCTGAACGCGCGCGGCGCCGGGGCCCACCACGCCCTCGACGATGTCCAGGATGCGGGCCTGGAGCTGCATCTCCGCCTCGTTCTTGGCGTCGGATGCCGAGGCGGCCGAGAAGCCACCATCGGACGAACCGGCCGCCAGGGTGCGGTTGGCGGTGTCGGTGACGGTTACCCGCTCGGGCTTGAGGCCGGGGACGGAGGAGGCGACGACGTTGCGGATGGCCTGGATCTGGTCGCCCGTCAGGGCGCGACCGCCGACGCCGACGGTGACGGCCGCCGTGGGCTCTGCGGTATCACTGGCGAACATCTCGCGGCGCGGCAGGGCGATCATCACCTTGGCCGAGGAGATGCCCCGGAACGACAGGATGTTCCTCGACAGCTCGCCTTCCAGCGCGCGCTTTTCATTGAGGTTCTGCTGGAACTCGGTCTGGCCCAGGACCGACTGGTTGTCGAACAGCTCGTATCCAACCGAGCCCGAGGTCACGAGACCCTTCTGGGCCACCATCATCCGGGCCGTGCCGACGTCGTCGCGGTTGACCATGATGGTCGAGCCGTCGCCTTGCGTCTTGTACTTGATGCCGGCCTGTTCCAGCGAGGCGGTGATGTCGCCCGCCTCCTTCAGGTCCAGGTTGGAATAGAGCAGGGCGTCCGGCGACTGACCGACGCGCAGCATCAGGATGACGAGCACCGCCGCCACGCCCGCGCCGACTCCCAGCACCATGGCGAGGCGCCCGATCCCAAATCTCTGCAACGCCGCCGTAAAGCCGCCCACGCGTCCCCACACATACTGAAACGGGGGAGCCCGTGTGCCCCGCTAGGCAGAAACTGCCGCCTGCGTGGTAAATGCCGCGTTAAGGGGGGTTAAAATCCTTGGCCGTGGTCAGGCCGAGCGTGTCAGGGCGTCGCGGCCGCGCCGAGAAGGCCGATGCCCACGACCAGGGCCCCGCCGAGCAATCCGGCGATCTGGACGCAGATCATAAGCAGCAGCGCCTTGCCCGCCCCGCCGAACCAGGAGGTGAACCATCGGCACCGGCCCATCCGCAGGAAGGCCGCGATGCCCAGGACGATGATGGCCAGGGACACGAGGCCGGCAAGCGGCCCGGTCCCGTAGCCCCACCAGGCGATCGGCAGTATCAGCACGGTCCAGGCGCACAACCAGCCGAAGGCGGCCCGGAACCCGCGACGCCAGCCCAGGTCCGCCTTGTCCCACAGACGAAGCAGCGGAGCCGCGGCCAGGGCGTAGAAAAGCGAGAGTAACGGCACCATGACCAGCGTCATCCAGCCATCCGCGTCGGCGATGAACGCGTCTCTCGACTTTCCCGAACTCGCGAGGAGCGGGTCCAGAAACCCGGCAGGCAGGCCGTCCAGCATGTATCCCGCACCCCCGCGTAGAAAGAGGAGCAGCATCAGGATCGCGTTCAGCGCGAGGTAGAGCCGCAGCGGTCGTGCATACGCGCCGCCCCCGTGGGCCCCGTGATCCATCCAGGCCTGCAGCACCGTGCTCGGGCGCAGGACCAGGTCCCTGACGGTGATCAGCTCGGCGCCGCCGAATCCCAGCACGTCGTCCGCCAGGGCATGGCCCGGCTTTTCGGTATCCGCCATCCTGTCCCCCAAAGGCTGGCCGACACTATAGACGCGATTCGTCGCGCGAAAGCGTGGCCGGCTGCGACATCGACGCGCCGCCGAAATGCTCCCTAGCGGCGTCCGAGTTGCGGTTGGACCGGGCCTGCGCCGGACGGCAGCGGTGCGAGCGAGTCCGGACTGCGCAACCACGCCGCCACGTCGCGATAGACCACCTCCGCGTCCAGGTCCCGATTCAGCAGATGCCAGCCGTCGGGGTACCAGGCGGTGCGCAGGTGGGGTGCCTCGCCTGCACGCATCAGGGCGCGGCGCATGGGGCCGGGCTCCACCACCTGATCGTGGGCTCCGTACATCAGCAGGGTCGGCAGGCGGGTGCGGCCCAGGCTGTTCGACGCCGTCTCCATCAGGCCGACCAGTCCCGAAATCGTGTCGAACCGGGTCGACAGGATGCTGTCGGGGTCGTGGCCGTTCCTGACCAGCTCGGCCAGGTTGGACGAGGCCAGGATGTGGCGGGCGATGAAGTCCGGGGGCTGCACCGCCGTGGAGCCCAGGGCGCGGGCGGCGATCCACAGGCTGGTGCGATTGGCGATGTTCTGGCTGGACCAGCCCCAGACGCCGGGGGCCAGCAGGATCAGCCGGTCGGCGTCCGGGGCCCGGTCCGAGGCGAAGGCCGCCGCCGCCACTGACCCGCCCATGCTCTCGCCCACGACCGCGATCGTGGCATTGGGGCGGCGGGCGCGGACCAGGGCGGTGATGGTGCGCAGATCCTCGACCATCGTCGCCTCCCCGGCCCAGACGCCGCGACCGGGGGCCTGGCCGAAACCGCGCTGGTCGAAGCTCCAGGTCTCGATGCCGTGCCCGGCCCACCATGGACCCGCCAGCCGGAACGAGGCGTTGTGGTCGTTCATGCCGTGCAGGGCGACGATGACGACGTCGGGCTGACCGTTGGCGGGGGTCCAGCGCAGGAAGGGCAGGCGCGCGCCGTCCTGGACGATGAAGGCACCGGGTGCGCCCGGTCGGGGCGGATCGACGATCGCGGGCCCAGCGAAGGCGGCGGGCGGTGTCAGCGGCGGCTGGACATAGGGCGTAGCGCAGGAGGTCAAGGCCAGGGATACCAGCGTGACCAGTCCAATCCTCTTCCGCTCATCCCGGCGAAAGCCGTGACCCAGTGCTTTGGGTGACAAATGCCTGGGGGTGAGCATCAGAATGAGTCCCAGACGCCGTGCGTCACAAAAGAACTGGGTCCCGGCTTTCGCCGGGATGAGCGGGGTTTTGAGACAGTATCTCGCGAACTCTCGCGCGCAAGTAAGGCACGATCTCGGCCTCGAACCACGGATTCTTCCGAAGCCACGCGGTGTTGCGCCACGACGGATGCGGCATGGGCAGGATGTCGGGCGCATAGTCCCGCCAGGCCCGCACCGTCTCCGTCATGTTGGACTTCGCCCGGCCTCCCAAGGCCCAGACCTGGGCATAGCCGCCGACCAGCAGGGTCAGCTCCATCTTCGGCAGAGCCTCCAGCAACCGGGGTCGCCACAGTTCGGCGCAGCGTCGCGGCGGCGGATAGTCGCCCCCCTTCGGAGCCGTACCCGGATAGCAGAAGGCCTGGGCCGCAACGCCGATGCGGGGGTCGGCATAAAAGGTCTCGTAGTCTACGCCCATCCAGTCCCGCAGCCGGTCGCCGGACGGATCGGTGAACGGCAGGCCGCTCTCATGCACGCGCCGCCCCGGCGCCTGGCCGCAGATCAGCAGCCGCGTCTCGGGAAAGACCCGCACCACCGGCCGGGGCGTGTGCGGCAGTTCGCCAAGACAGGCGCGGCAGGCCCGGATGTCGGCGAGAACGGCGTCGAGTTCCTCTCCCACCTCCCGCTCATCCCGGCGACCCGAAGGGCGGCGCGGAGCAGCCAAACCGGGACCCAGTGCTTTGGGCGAGAAGCCTGTCTGGTGACGTTCGGACGACAATCCCATTCACCGTACGCGTGAAAGAACTGGGTCCCGGCTTTCGCCGGGATGAGCGGAGTGAGGGTTACTCGAACTCATCATCCGGAGTTGCAGGCGGAAGCGCCGCCAGCGCCGCAGCGGTCTCGTCCGCCGTCGGCAGACGCAGCCGGATCACGCCGCGAAAGGCGTTCGGATCGATCGCCTTGCCCTTCTTGGTGATGGTCAGCCGCCCCTGGCGCATCAGGCCGAGCGCGACGCCGCGCACCTTGGGCATCATGCGCTGCCACTGTTCGGGTTGCAGGGCCTTGGCCACTTCGGCGGGCTCGATGCTCTTGCCGTTGTCGCCCTTGGGGTCGACGCGGGCCAGTTTTTCGAAGATTGCGGTTTCGATGGGGTCGCTCATTGCGCTTCTATGAGGCATTGCGGGCGCGAACGTAAGGCAAGGAAGACGGACATGGTCGCGAAACTGGCGGTGACCGAAGGCGAGTTCGCCGGTTGGCATACCTATGACCTGCATGGCACCTTCGATCAGGTCGTGGGACCCTTCTATTTCCGGCCCGACCCGGATGGCCGGATGCGCTGCGCCTTCCGCGCCGAACCCAAACACATGAATGCGGGCAATCGCATGCACGGCGGCTGTCTGATGACCTTCGCCGACATCGCCCTGTTCCAGACCGCCTATCAGGAGATGGAGGGACGCAACGGCGTGACGGTGCAACTGGACTCCACCCTGATCGACGGCGGCTATGTCGGGGAACTGATCGAGGCGACGGGTGAAGTCGTCCGTGCGGGGGGGTCGTTGATCTTCGTGCGTGGCCAGATCACGACGGGTCAGCGGACGCTGATGACCTATTCCGGCATCATCCGGAAATTCACACCGAGGGATTGAAGGCCGTCCCGGTAAGCGAGGTTAGCTAACCGATCCTCGCAAACTCGAACCGGCCTGCCGCCTCCCAGGGACCGCCGCGATAGCGCCAGAGCAGCAGGGCCTCGGCCGTCGCCGTCCAGGACGTGAAATCAGCGGCAAGGCGGTCGTACAGGGCGGTCGCATCCTTCGGATCGACCTTGTTCTGGATCGTGACGTGGGGCCGGAAGCCCTGGCGATCCTGCGGCGTCAGGACGTCGGCGAAGCGGGCGGCGGTCCCGGCGCGGATCGCAATCAGTTCGGGGCTGGTCAGCGTCAGGGCGACGCCCCGGCCAAGTTTGCGCAAGGCTGACACCTCCATCGCGAAAGAGCAGACAGAGCCGGCGGCTTCGGCCAAGGCGGCTCTAACCTCATCCGGCCGGTCGCCAGGCAGGTGGTGGAACAGGGTCAGGTGCGCCGGAATTCTGTTGAGCGCCGGAGGAAAGTGGGCTCGGCGCAGTCCGTCGAACCGCTCGAATGTTGCCGCATCGAACCCCAGGCTGACGATCAGCGGGTCGGTGTCGATCACGCGCCCGCAGACGCCGCCGGACGGGCCCGGCACGTCTCGTACCAGCGGTTCAGGGCGACGAGATCCTCGGGCGGACGGACCTTGACCAGTCGGGCGAAGTCCAGGCCGACCGTGGCGACGATGTCGACAATGGTGAACCGGTCCCCGGCGATGAAGGCGTGATCGGCCAACTGCCGGTCCAGGGTGCGCATGAAGCGCTCGGCCCACAGCCGGTTGTACTCGGCGACCTCGGCGACCTGCACCCCTTCCAGGGCGGCCAGGGCCGGGTGCGAGTGGCGAACGTTCAGCATCAACGGATTGGCCAGATAGAACTCGCAGCGGCGGGTCCACATCTCGATGATCGCCTGTTCGCGGGCGTCGTGGCCAAACAGGTTGGGCTCGGGATACATGGACTCCAGATACCGGCCGATGGCGACCGATTCCGAGATGGTCGTGCCGTCATCGAGTTCCAGCGCCGGGACGTGGGGCACCCCGACCCGGCTGCGATACTCGGGCGTCTTGTGGTCGCCGGCCATGATGTCGACCTCGACGATCTCGACGTCGGTGATGCCCTTCTCGGCCATGACCCAGCGGACCCGGCGCGGATTGGGCGCGCGCTTCGACGTATAGAGTTTCATCGGTCGATCCTGTGTTCGGCTCAGCCGAATATGGAGGCCGGCATGGCCCCGACAACCGCCGCCGTCATCAGGGTGGCACAGAAGCCGGCGAACAGCGCCTTCCAGATCATGCCCAGAACCTCCTCGCGGCGTTCTGGCATCAGCACCGACAGGCCCGTGACGGTGATCCCGACCGAGCCGATGTTGGCGAACCCGCACAGGGCATAGGTCATCAGCATTCGCGTCCGTTCGCTCATCTCGGCCGCCGGCACCTTGCCCAGTTCGATGAAGGCGACGAACTCGGTCAGGGTCAGTTTGACGCCCAGCAGCCAGCCGGCGCGACCGGCCTCCGATGCCTCCACGCCCGTCAGCCAGGCCACCGGCCAGAAGATCCAGCCCAGCAGACGTTCAAGCGTCAGGGGCTCTCCGAACATCGGGATCCAGCCGATCATGATGTTGACCAGGGCGACCAGGGCCACGAACACGATGAGCACCGCCGAGATGTTCATGACCACCATCAGGCCGTCCGACGTGCCCTTGACGATGGCGTCGATGGCCGAGTCGTATTTCAACGCCGAGCCGTAATCGGCGACCGCCCCGCCCTCGCCCGGCTTTTCCGGGATCATGATGCGGGCCAGCAGGACGCCTGCGGGCGCGGAGACGATCGAGGCGACCAGGACGTGCCCCGCCGCATTGGGCAGGACCGCCGACAGGATGGTCGCATAGGCGACCATGGTCGACCCCGCCACGGTGGCCAGACCCACCACCATCATCAGAAAGATCTCGGACCGCGTCAGCTTGTCCAGATAGGCGCGGATCACGATCGGGCTCTCGATCATGCCGAGGAAGATATTGGCGGCCACGGCAAGCGCCGACGCCCCGCCCAAACCCATGGTCTTCTGGAAGATGAAGCCAAACCCGTGGGTGATCCACTTCAGGATCTTCCAGTGCCACAGCAGGGCCGACAGGGCCGAGATCACCAGGATCATCGGCAGGACGTTGAAGGCGAAGGTGAATAGCGCCCCCTCGTTGCCGACCACATAGGGCTGCTGGCCCCCGGCCAGATAGCCGAACACGAACTGCGCCCCCTTGCCGGCCGCGACCGTCAGACCGTCGACTGCGCCGGTGATCCCGGCCAGCACGACCTGCGATCCGGGAATGGCGAACAGCGCCAGCACCAGGGCCGCCTGCACCCCGACCGCGCCGAGCGCCAGCCGCCAGGGAAAGGCCCGCTTGTTTTCCGACAGCCCCCAGGCCGCCGCCACGATGACGATCAGCCCGAACAGGCTTTGAAGGTTCAGCAGGCTGAACATGATGATGGGATCCCCGAACTCCCCCCACCTCTAGCGTCCGTCGCGATCAGCGCAAGGCACCGGCAAGGTTGCGCGCCTTCATCGACCGGGCGAGACTGGGATCGCTACCACAGCCGGACACGGGGTCTCGTCATGAAAATCAACCTGAAGATGCTCGGTGCCGGTCTGGGGTTCGGTCTGGCCGCCTGTGCCACGCCGCCCGAGGCCCGAGGTGCAGGGCCCGCCATCGCCGACGACTTCGAGGCCTATGCCGTGGGGGGACCACCGGGCGGGCCCTGGGGCGTGCAGCAGGTGAACGGCACGGCGGTCATCGACGACACCCGCGCCGCCTCCGGGCGCCGGTCGGTGCGCATCGACGTAGCGGGAACGGGCACCGTCTATCTGTTCAACCAGGGTAGCCCGCTGTTTCCCGCAGGCCGCGACGGTCTGTCGGGGCGGATGAAGGTCTGGCTGGAACAGGGCCCTCGCGAGGAAATCCACTGGACCCTCATCGAGGGACGCGGCGTGCGGCGCAGCGACGGCCATACGGGACTGGTCCGGTTCGGGGGACAATTGCCGACGCCCACCGGATCGCGGCTGATGTCGAACTATGAGACGCCCGACGGCTATTCGGACCCCACGGCCCCGATGTCCGACTGCTGGGGCCATGCTGGCGAGGCCGACGTCATGCCGGAGGGACGCTGGGTCGATGTCGCCTGGCGGATCGCGCCGACCGGCCTGACCCTGTCCATCGACGGGCGGCCGATCTCGGGGCCGGACGTGGGTGCCACCGGCCAGGGCTGCGTCCACCAGCCGGCGTCCTACGTCTGGGAACTGCCGGCGATGGAGCGGGTCAACATCGGCTGGGAAACCTATATCCCCGACGGTCCGCGCAGGCTGTGGATCGACGACGTCGAGATCAGCGACTAGCGGGGCAAGCGCACCTCACGGTCGCCAGGGCATGACCGAGTCGCCGCCGAATACCGCGCCGCGACGTCCGGCGTCGCTGAACAGGCCGTAGATCAACCGCTGCCCGGGCGCGCTGACGGCGTCCAGCGCGGCGCGGTGGTCGTCGGACAGGTCGATGTCGAGGGCGGAGGCGTTGTCCACGATCTGTTGCGGACGACTGGCGCCGATCAGGGTGGTCGCCACGCCCCTTCGGCCGATGACCCAGGCCAGGGCGATTCGGGCCGGGCTCTGGCCCGCTTCGTCCGCCACGCGCTTCAGGGTGTCGACGATGGTCCAGTTGCGCTCGGTGAACAGGGTGTCGCCGAACGGGTTGGCGCCGTCGAGACGGTTGTCGCTCTCGGGCCGAGCCTCGCCAGCCTGTGCCGCTTCGCGCGGCACGCCACCGGCGCGGGGGGCACCGGCCTCGATCGCGGCGCGGTCATACTTGCCGGTCAGCAGGCCGTAGGCAAGCGGGCTCCACGGCACCATGCCCAGGCTGAATTCGGCACCCAGCGGCAAATGCTCGTCCTCGACGTCGCGGCTGACCAGGGAATAGAAATACTGCATCGCGATCGGCCCCGGCTGGTTCGTGGCCCGCGCCAGGGTGGCCAGGCTGGCGACGTACCAGGCCGGCGCATTCGAGATGCCCCAGTAGCGGATCTTTCCCGACCGAAGGAGTCCGGCCATGGTCTGGAGCAGTTCGTCCGGCGGCGTGACCGAGTCCCAGACGTGGACCCAGTAGAGATCGACATGGTCCACGCCGAGCCGCCGCAGCGACCCTTCCAGCGCGCTGTGGATGTGTTTGGCCCCGTTGCCGCCGGCCAGACGGCCCTGGCCTGTGCCGAAGCCCGCCTTGGTCGACAGGACCAGGTCGTGACGCAGGCGCCGATCGGCGATGAACCGCCCGACCATCTCCTCGCCGCGCCCGCCGGCATAGACATCGGCCGTGTCGATGACGTTGCCACCGGCGTCGACATAGGCGTCGAAGATCGCCCGGGACTGATCCTCGGCCGCGCCCCAGCGAGCGGTCCCGAACGTCATGGTGCCGAGCGACAGGGGACTGACCAACAGGCCGGAACGTCCCAGGGTGCGGTAATCGGAGAGCGACATCGGGTTTCCTAGTGATTGCTATGGAACCTAGTGAGGCCCTTGCCGTCACAGGTCAAGAGTTTCATAACGGGCGCTATGAAAACGTCGCAGTCGTCATCGATCCGCAAGGCGGGCAGACCCCTCTCGTTCGATCGCGAGGCCGCCCTGGAAACGGCCATGCTGCTGTTCTGGCGGCATGGTTATGAGTCCACCTCGCTGGGGGACCTGACGGCGGCGATGGGGGTTTCACCGCCGAGCGTCTATGCGGCGTTCGGCAACAAGAAGGGTCTCTTTCTGGAGTCCGTTCGCCGCTACCTGTCGCATCCGACTTCGCCCCAGGAGATCATCGACGCGGCGGGATCGGCGCGCGACGCCGCCCTGGCCCTGATGTCGGGTGCGGCCCAGACCTTCACCGATCCGACGACGCCGCCCGGCTGTATGCTGGCCACCTCTGCCATCAGCGTTTCGGCCTCGGCCGCTGACGTTCAGGCCGAGCTGGCAGCTCTGCGCAACGCGGTCGAGGCCCACCTCAGACGCCGGATAGAACACGCGGTGGTCGACGGAGAACTGCCTGAAGACACCGATGCGGGCGCTCTGGCCGGGCACACCACAGCGGTCATTCAGGGGATGTCCACCCTCGCTCGCGACGGTGCCAGCCGCGACAAACTGCTGGGCGTTGTCCGGATCGCGATGCGGGCCTGGGGTTGATTGCACCCGGACGTTCGAGCGGGCGCAACGGAACAGGGTTCCTTGCAGGTCGCCTTGATCTCGGCCACGCTGTATGCACGCGCGGAACACGCCGATGAGCCCCAGACTATGAGTTACGAATCACGCAATCGCTCCGGCCCCGTCGCGGGCCCCGGCGTCGGACGTCACCTGCTGGTCGTCGACGACGATGATCGCATTCGCGAACTGCTGAAGGAATATCTGGCGCGCGAGGGCTATCGCACCACCGGAGCCGCCCACGCCGCCGCCGCGCGTCGGCTGATGGAGCTGATCGAGTTCGACCTGGTCATCCTGGACGTCATGATGCCGGGTGAGACGGGGCTGGAGCTGACGTCCTGGGTACGGTCCAAGGCGCAGTTGTCCAAGACGCCTGTGCTGCTGCTGACCGCGCGCGGCGAGGCGTCGGACCGGATCGAGGGCCTGTCGCGCGGCGCCGACGACTATATGTCCAAGCCGTTCGAGCCCAAGGAACTGGCATTGCGGATCGAGGCGATCCTGCGTCGCACGGGCGGCAAGCCCCTGACCCCGCGCGAAATCCGGCTGGGCGAGGTGTCGTTCGACATGGAGCGGCTGGAGCTGTCGCGCGACGGCAAGCCGCTGCGCCTGACCGAGGCCGAGGCGCAACTGCTGAAGACCCTGGCCATCCACGCCCATTCGCCGGTCGAGCGGATGGACCTGTCGCCCGACACCGCCGACATCACCGGCCGCGCCGTGGACGTGCAGGTGACCCGCCTGCGTCGCAAGCTGGAAGCCGACCCCAAGAACCCGCGCTATCTCCAGACCGTACGCGGGGTGGGGTACATGCTGGCACCGGATTGATGGTTTCGGCGCGACCATGAGGTTCGTCCCCCCCGCCGTCCTCGGCCGGTTCATCAAGCGTAGGCTGCCGGCCTCGCTGTGGGGGCGGTCGCTGCTGATCATCGTGGCGCCGATCCTGATCATGCAGGGGGCGGTGACCTGGGCCTTCTTTGACGCCCATTGGCAGAGGGTGACCGCGCGTCTGTCGGAGGGGTTGGCCGGGGACATCGCC
Source organism: Brevundimonas sp. (assembly GCF_016463485.1). Classification (GTDB taxonomy): domain Bacteria; phylum Pseudomonadota; class Alphaproteobacteria; order Caulobacterales; family Caulobacteraceae; genus Brevundimonas. The sequence goes on along the minus strand of NZ_JAEMRD010000018.1, from coordinate 21,072 downwards.
TGGGCGTCCGAAAGCTATCGCGACAATCCGACGCCGCAGAACCTGGCTGTCATCGCCGCCCGGGCCGAGAAATCGATGCAGCTTTCCGTCGCCCTGATCGAGGACGAACGGCTTCCGACCGAACAGCGTCGCGGCCGGATCGGCATCGTGGATCGCACCCTGGAACAGGCGCTGGCGTCGCGGCTGGACCAGCCCTTCTGGTTCGACACCACCCGCTACCCGGCTTACGTCGATATCCAGGTGCAGGAGCCGAACGGGGTGCTGCGCATCATCGCGCCTCGCGAACGCGCCGTGGCGACCCAGGCCCATATCTTCGTGCTGTGGCTGACGATCGCGACCGTGCTGCTGATGTCGGTGGCCATCCTGTTTATCCGCAATCAGGTCCGGGCCATCGAACGGCTGGCCGAGGCGGCCGAGGCCTTCGGGCGCGGCGAGATCCAGCCCCGGTTCAAGCCGCATGGCGCGCGCGAGGTGCGTCAGGCGGCGACGGCGTTTCTGGCCATGCGCGACCGGATCCAGCGCCACATCGACCAGCGCACCGCCCTGCTGGCCTCGGTCAGCCACGACCTGAGGACGCCCCTGACCCGGCTGCGGCTGGAGCTGGCGCTCGCCCCACCGTTCAAGCGCCAGACGGCGATGAAGGGCGATCTGGACGAGATGGAGCATATGATCGACGAATACCTGGCCTTCGCGCGCGGCGAGGCGGGTGAGGCGGCCCAGGTCATCGACGTCGCCGCCCTGCTCGCCTCCGCCGGCGACGACGCCCGCCGCAGCGGCGCCGAAGTTCAGGTCGAGGCACCGGAGGGGTTGAAGGCCACCTTGCGCCCCATCGCCATCCGTCGCGCCCTGAACAACCTGGCCGGCAACGCCGCGGCGCATGGCGAGCACGTCCGCCTGTCGGCTCGGGCCCTGGCGTCCGGCGGGATCGAGATCGCGGTCGAGGACGACGGCCCCGGCATTCCCGAAGAGATGCACGAAGAGGCCTTCGCCCCCTTTTCGCGCCTCGACGAAAGCCGCAACCAGAACACCAAGGGTGTCGGCCTGGGCCTGGCCATCGCGCGCGACGTGGCGCGCGGGCACGGCGGCGACATCACACTGGACCGCTCCGACATGGGCGGGCTGAAGGCGCTGATCCGGCTGCCGGGTTAGCGGCGTCTTGCGGAAAGGCGGTACCGGGCGCATCTTCATCGGGACAGGGACCCAAGGAGATCATCATGCGCAGGTTCGCTTTCTTCGCCCCCCTCGCCGCCGTCATGGCAGTCGCCGCCGCCGCCCAGGCCGAGCCCGCCAACCAGCCGCGTCTGTCCGCCCCGTCCGTCACCGTGACCATCGGCGGCGACCTGATCGAGGATGTCGACAAGCTGGGCGAGCGTGACGTCAACTGGCAGATCGACGACCTGAAGCAGACGGTCGAACGCGAACTGGCCCGCAGCGGCGCCCTGGCCGGGGCCCAGGTCAATCTGGTCGTGACCGACCTGAAGCCCAACCGCCCGACGATGCAGCAGTCGATCGACCGCCCCGGCCTGTCGATCTTCGACAGCGTCTCGATTGGCGGGGCGACGATCGAGGGCGAGGTCGTCACCGCCGACGGCAAGCGCCTGCCGGTCAAATATTCGCGCTACTCCAACAGCATCGCCGACGTCTTCGGCTACAACACCTGGGAAGAGGCCGACCGCGCCTTCGACCGGCTGGCGTCGAACCTGTCACGTGGGCGGTTGGTGTCGAGGTAGGGACGTTCAAGTCTACGGCCTCGCGACAACTTTCTGTCCCTTACTTTGTCAGCGTGGAATTGCGTAAGAAGACGGCAGTAGCACCAGTCTGCGTCTCAATCACTGCTCGGCCATCGTCTGGCCGAATTGATATCTTCGCGCCCGAGAACATCCACTCTCTCAACTGCCGCTGGCGCGACACGTCGTCAGGATCGCAATAACGGTCATGAGGTTTCAGAGATGGACCATCCTGAGGCGTCACCGGGGCAAAGCCACTGACATACTGGTTCCGGCTCTCGTCGAAATATCCGGCGTCAAAGCAGTCAGACCTAATGTCGTATCTCTTGGGATGGAGCCCTGAAGAGTATTCGTAAAGCTCGAGACTGACCCGTGAGGTGGTTGTCGCCTTGCCATTCAACTCGATCAGGCGGCCATCGAACTCGGCTATACGCTCGAAGGACTCACCATCGTTATCTTCGAGGCGAACGCAGCCCGTGATGCCAATGGTGATGACGAGCACCAGGAGACCAGTCTTCATCCTGAAAGCTTAGCTCGATGATTGCAGTAGTCCACGCATAACCGGCCGCGCGTGGTCTTCTCCTTCCAGTCGCCGAGCCAATCGATCCTAACCCGCGAGTTCGCGCGCGCGTTCCAGGGCTGCTGCGACCGCCGCCTCAACCGATGCGTCCAACGCCCGCCCATCAGCCAGCGCTTTCAGCCCCGCTTCCGTAGTGCCGCCTGGGGAGGCGACGCGGGCGATGAGGTCGCTCAAAGACGTCGCTGGATCGGCCGAGGCCGCCGAGCGCACCGCGCCACGCGCCAGCCTGAGCGCGCTTTCCGCGTCCAGCCCCTGCGCCTCCCCCGCCTCGGCCAGGGCGCGAGTGAAGGCGTGGACATAGGCGGGGCCGGAGCCGGCGACGGCGGTGGCCACATCGATCAGGGCTTCCTGATCCAGATCGACGGTGTCGGCCAGGGGGTCGAACAGTCGGTGCGCGGCCTCGCGCGCATTGCGGTTGGCGGCATAGATGGCGGCCACCCCCTGCCCCGTCGCCACGCCGGTGGTCGGCATGACCCGCGCCACCGATCGGCCGAGGAAGGCCTCCGAAATCGCCTCGTCGCGGACCCCGGCCATGACCGAGACGATCACCGCACCGGGATCGAAGGCGTCGGACAGGCCCTCGGCGACCGAGCGCCACATGGCGGGCTTGACGGCGAGGACGACGGAGCCCGCCTCGGTCAGGACCGATCGATCGGGGTTCAGCCGGGCACCGCGCAGGGCGGCGGCCTCGGCGACGGGCTTGGACGAGGGGCTGAGAATGATCAGGCGGCGCGGATCGAAGCCCGTCGCCAGCCAGCCCTCGACGATGGCCGAGCCGAGCCGGCCGCAGCCGACCAGGACGACGGGGGCGTCCGGCGCGATCACGCCGTGCCGACGGTCTCGAACAGGCAGGAGTCGATCGCCTCCTGCGGCTTCTTGTTGCCGCGGATCATGAAGTCGAAGGCGGGATAGTAGCGGTCGGCCGTCTCCACCGCCGCATCGATCATCGAGGCGGCCTGGGCCAGGGTCGGGCGCTCGCCGTGCGGCAGGGCCAGGGAGTGGCGGAAGACGATCTCGCCGTCCTCGGACCAGACCTCGAAATGCCCCATCCAGGCGCGCTGGTTGACCAGGCTGACCAGTTCATAGGCGGCGTTGCGACGCGACTTGGTGGCCCGCAGATCGAGCGCGCAGCACAACTGGAGACAATCTCCTTCCGGCCGCCAGGCGAACCACAGCTCATAGTCCTTCCAGTCGCCGGCCAGGGCGAAAGCCAGGTCGCCGTCGTCCGTGCGGTCGAACGGCAGGTTCTCCGCGTTCAGCACGTGTTCGACCACGTCCAGCGGATCGTAGGGAACGTCGACCTCTTCGGGGCCCAGTGCGTTCATAGGTCGGTTCCAGCGGCGTGTGAGAGGGGACGCGACTCACGCCCCTCCAGATTACGGTAAACGTGTTCGCGGATTCGGCTCAACCCGCTGCGTCCTCAGCGGGAGTTCCACCTGTGGAGGTTCCCGTGGCAGGCTTCTTGGTCTTGGCGGCAAAGGCAGCGTTCAGCACCGTCAACTGGTCGCGCAGAGCCGCGACCTCGGCCTTCAGGGCGTCAAATTCGTCGCGGCGCACCAGGTCCAGCTCGGCAGCGACGCGGTCGGTCTGGCTGCGGAAGGCGGCCTTGGCCTCTTCGCCCGCGGCCTGGGCCAGGCCCATGGCACCGGTGGTGATCTTGGCGAACTCGTCGAGGATCGGGTTGCGGGTCTGCATGGCGGTCTCCGTGGCCACCGACTCGGGCGGGCGGCCGTGGTTAAGGAAGGTTTACGCGATATGGTGAACGAAACCTTTCCGTCGATGCGACTTATAGCCTGCGTCGTGTCGAAATCGAGATGAGGGATGGCGTTCACCCCCAATGGCTTTCCCTTGGGCCACTTGCTAGATGACCTGACCAAGCCACCCGGAGCCTGCGTTCGTGATCTTCCCCGAGTTCGACCCGGTCCTGATCCAGCTGGGGCCGCTGCCGATCCGCTGGTACGCCCTGGCCTATGTCGCCGGCATCGTGCTGGGCTGGTGGTATGCGGGCGTCCTGATCAAGCGAAACAGCCTGTGGGCACCGAAGAAGCCGCCGATATCGACGGTCCAGCTGGACGACCTGGTGCTGTGGATCACGCTCGGCATCATCCTGGGCGGCCGGTTCGGATACGCCCTGTTCTACAAGCCGGCCATGTATCTGCAGCTGTTCACCGGCGACAGCTGGGGCGAGCGGCTGGAGCTGTTCCAGCTGTGGACCGGCGGGATGTCGTTCCACGGCGGCCTGCTGGGCTGCACCGCCGCCGTCCTGTGGTTCGCCTGGAAGAACAAGCTGTCCACCCTCAGCGTCGGCGACATGGCCCTGGCCACCGCCCCTATCGGCATCTTCTTCGGCCGCATGGCCAACTTCATCAACGGCGAGCTGTGGGGCCGCGAGACGACCGTTCCCTGGGCCATCCGCTTCTGCAACGAGCGTATCCTTTCGACCTACGGGATCTGCCCGGCCGGCGACGTGCCGCGTCACCCGAGCCAGTTGTACGAGGCAGGGCTCGAAGGGCTCTTGCTGTTCGGCCTGCTGTCGCTGGCGATCTGGAAGTTCCGGCTGCTGGCCAAGCCCGGCTATGTCACCGGCCTGTTCCTGGTCGGATACGGCCTGTCGCGCATCGCGCTGGAGAATGTGCGCCAGCCTGATGTCGGTCTGGACAACCTGCCGCTCGGCCTGACCATGGGCATATTGCTGTCCGTGCCGATGATCGCCATCGGCGGCTGGCTGATCTGGCGGGCGTGGAAGACGGCACCGGTCGCGGAGCCCGAAGCGGACCCCACAGCCACGTGAGCCTGAAGGCGCGACTGGTCCGCGAGATCGTCCTGACCGGGCCGATGACGGTCGCCGACTATGTGCTGCGCTGCCTGCACGATCCGCAGGACGGCTATTACGCCACCCGGCCGGGCCTGGGCGTGGACGGTGACTTCATCACCGCGCCGATGGTGTCCCAGATGTTCGGCGAGCTGGTCTGCCTGTGGGCCGTCGAGGTCTGGCGACGGCTGGGCAGCCCTGCCCGGTTCACCCTGGTCGAGGTCGGCCCCGGCGACGGCACCCTGATGGACGATATCCTGAGGACGGCCAAGCGCGCGCCGGGGTTCCTGGAGGCCTGCGACGTCGTCCTGATCGAGCCCAGCCCCTTCCTGAGAGACGCCCAGGCGAGGCGGCTGGAAGGGTCCGCCGTGACGCCGCGCTGGGTGGCGTCGCTGGACGCCATCGATGCGGGCGCCCCCGTGATCCTGGTCGCCAACGAAATGCTCGACTGCCTGCCTGTGCGCCAGTTCATGCGGACCGAAGAGGGCTGGGCCGAGCGCTGCGTCGGGGTCGATGAAGCGGGCGAGCTGATCTTCGGCCTGACGGCGGCCCCGGCCGGTTTCACCCCGCCCCCGTACCCCGTCGAGGTCGGCCAGATCGTCGAAACCTCGCCGCATCAGGCCCAGTTCGGTCGCGACTGCGCCGCCCTGATGGTCCAGGCCACCGGCGCGGCCCTGCTGATCGACTATGGCCGCGATACGCCGGGGCCGGGCGACACGCTCCAGGCCCTGAGCCGGCACAAGGCCGTGGATCCTCTGGCCAGCCCGGGCGAGGCCGACCTGACCCAGTGGGCCGACTTTCCCGCCTTACTGGCCGCCGCCGCGTCGGCCGGTGCCGCCGTCACCCCCTGCATCGGCCAGGGCGACTTCCTGCGCGCCATGGGGATCGAGGTCAGGGCCGGGAGGCTGAAGGAGGCCCGGCCGGACGGTGCCGCCCTGCTGGACCGCCAGATGAACCGCCTGATCGCCGACGACGAAATGGGGACGTTGTTCAAGGCCTGTGCGATTTTCTCGCCCACCGACCTGTCCGTGCCGGGATTCGAGACATGACCCCCACCCTGCCTGAACCGATCACCCATCCGCTGCTGACGGCGGCCGGGGTGAGCCACGGGTTCTTCACGCGACGGGGCGGGGTTTCCACCGGGATCTTCGACAGTCTGAACACCGGCCTGGGCTCCAGCGACGACATCGCGGCCGTGGAGGAGAACCGCCGCCGGATCGCGGCGGCCTTCGGCGGGACGCCCGACGACCTGGCCGCCTGCTACCAGATCCACTCGGCCGTTACCCGCGTCGCCGAAGGTCCGTGGCGCGGCGACCGGCCCGAGGGTGATGCGGTGGCAACGGCCGTGCCCGGCGTCATCTGTGCCGTCCTGACCGCCGACTGCGCGCCGGTGCTGCTGGCGGACGCCGAGGCGGGGGTCGTGGCGGCCGTCCACGCAGGCTGGAAGGGGGCGCTGGGCGGGGTCGTGCAAAGCGCGGTCACGGCCATGTCGACGCTGGGGGCCGAGCCGTCCCGCACCGTCGCCGTCGTCGGGCCCTGTATTGCGCAGGCGTCGTACGAGGTCGGCTCGGATTTTCAGGCACGGTTCCAGGATGCCGATCCGGGAAGCGCGCGGTTCTTCATGCCCGGCGGTACGGCGGACAAGCGGATGTTCGACCTGCCGGGCTTCGTTCTGTGGCGGCTGGAGCAGTCGGGCGTGGGCGAGGCGGCGTGGACCGGCGACGATACCTGTGCCGATGTGGATCGGTTTTTCTCCAACCGCCGGGCGTTCCAGCGAGGAGAACCGGATTTCGGACGGTTGATGAGCGCAATTTCGTTGATGTGACCCCTCTCCCATAGGGAGAGGGCTTGAGGCTCGCAGGGCGAAGCGATGCGCCTTAGCCGAAAGGGTGAGGGGTTATGGTGCCTACCGGTGCGGGCATAACCCCTCACCCTTTCGCGCAAGTCCGATCGCCTGTCGGCTCTCGGGCGCTCAAGCCCTCTCCCTCTGGGAGAGGGAGGCAAATTATCCCACCCGCGCCAGTTCCGGCACGCGGACGGTCTCGCGCCAGCTCTGCGGGTTGGCCAGCAGTTCGCGGACCAGCAGGTTGTTCAGGGCATGCCCGCCCTTGTAGCCTTCGTACCGGCCCAGCAGGGGCGCCCCGAGCACGTACAGGTCGCCGATCGCGTCCAGCGCCTTGTGCTTCACGAACTCGCGTTCCATGCGCAGGCCGCCGGGGTTCAGGATGTCGTCGCCGTCGATGACCACGGCGTTCTCGAGGCTGCCACCACGCGCCAGACCGGCTTGCCTCAGGGCCTCGACCTCATGGGCGAAACCGAAGGTGCGGGCGGCCATGATGTCGGAGCGGAAGGTTTCCTCGTCCACGACAAAGTCCACGACCTGGTTGCCGATGACGGCATTGTCGAAATCGATCTCGAACCGCATCTCGTAGCGGTCGCACGGATAGAGGGCCGCGTGCTTGTCACCGTCGGTGACGTGGATCGGCTCCAGAATCTCGATGTAGCGCACCGGCATCGGCTGGGGCCGGAAACCCGCACGGTCCAGCAACTGCACGAACTGCAGGGCCGACCCGTCCAGGATCGGCAGCTCGGGCCCATCGACCTCGACCACGGCGTTGGAGATGCCCAAGGCACAGAAGGCCGCCATCAGATGCTCGATGGTCGACAGGCGCACGCCGGCCGCATTCTCGATCATGGTGTTCAGGCGGGCGTCGATGACCGCCTCGCCCGAGACGGGGATGCGGTTGTCGCGGTCGGCGATGTCGGTGCGGACGAAGACGATACCCGTATCCGGCGCGGCCGGGCGGATCGCCAGACGCACCCGCTGGCCCGTATGCACGCCCACGCCCGCGCAGATCGCAGGGGCGACGATGGTCCGTTCGTGATGATCGGGACGCAGCGGCAAGTGGGGAACTCTCGTGCGGGCGGCGAGGGGGAGCCGCCGATGACACTTTGGTATCGCCTATGCGACCAGACGGAAACCAAAGTCAGGTTTCGGATTGTTTCTTCTCCCTGCCCCTTGTGGGGAGGGAAGAACGGTCAGCGATCGGGACCGGGAAGAGTGCCGCAAGAGCGATCGTGATGGTTCATACGGCCCAACCCGGGCTTCGCTGTCTCTCCCCACTCCGGGGGAGCGAGAAGGAAAAAGGGCGGCCCCTGCGGACCGCCCCTTCTGTTGCCTATTGCTCGTTGCCCCTTGGCAGCGAAGCTAGTTGGCCAACCGCCGCAGGAAGGACGGGATTTCGAGGTCGTCTTCCTCGGCCGACAGTTCGGGCGCGGCCTGGGCCGATCCGGTCTGGCGCATCTGGGGCGCGGCGGGGGCGACGTAGTTGGACTGGGCGCGCGGCTTCTTGGAACCGAACAGGCTCCAGCCCGACTTGCGATGGTCGCGATCGTCATAGGCAGGCTCGGCAGCCTGACGCTCCATATAGAGCTCGCCCTGGGCAGTAGCGGCGGCGGGCACGGCCTTGCGGCCGTGGTCGGCCTCGAAGGCCTCGACCCAGGGATCGACGATGGGCTCCAGAGCGCGGGTCGGCTCGGCGACGTGGATGACCGGCTCGGGAGTGCGCGCGACGATGGGTTCCGGTGTGGGCTGGAAGGTCGGGACGATCGGGGCCTGTTCAATCCGGGGCTCAGGCGCGCGAGCCATTTCGGCACGAACCGGTTCCGGGCGCAGGGCTTCCTGGCGGATCGGCTCGGGACGGATGGGAGCCACAGGACGGCGGGTATCGTGGAAGGCGCTGGTCGTGGTCGGCTCGACCTTGACGGCACCGACCTCATCCATGCCGGTGGCGACGACCGAGACGCGGATCTTGCCTTCCAGGTTCGGATCGAAGGCCGCGCCGAAGATGATGTTGGCGTCGCCGTCCACCTCGGCCGAGATGGCGTTGGCGGCCTCGTCGACTTCCAGCAGGGTCATGTCCAGACCGCCGGTGATGTTGACCAGAACGGCCTTGGCACCCTTCAGGCTGGTCTCGTCCAGCAGGGGGTTGGCGATGGCGTTCTGGGCGGCCAGCAGGGCGCGGTCGTCGCCGGTCGCTTCGCCCGTGCCCATCATCGCCTTGCCCATCTCGGACATGACGGCGCGGACGTCGGCGAAGTCGAGGTTGATCAGGCCCGGCAGGATCATCAGGTCGGTGATCGAACGCACGCCCGAGTGCAGCACCTGGTCGGCCATGCCGAAGGCGTCGGCGAAGGTGGTGCGCTCGTTGGCGACGCGGAACAGGTTCTGGTTCGGAATGACGATCAGGGTGTCGACGTAGCGCTGCAGCTCGGCGATGCCCGCATCGGCCAGACGCATGCGGTGACGGCCTTCGAAGGTGAAGGGCTTGGTCACGACGCCGACGGTCAGGATGCCGCGATCGCGCGCGCATTTGGCGATGATCGGCGCGGCACCGGTGCCGGTACCGCCGCCCATGCCGGCGGTGATGAAGATCATGTGCGCGCCTTCCAGGTGCGCGTGGATTTCGTCGGCGCTCTCCTCGGCGGCGTTCATGCCGACCTCGGGGTGGGCACCGGCGCCGAGGCCCTGGGTGATCGTTTCGCCGAGCTGGATGCGGCGGTCGGTCTTGGCGAACGACAGATGCTGCGCGTCGGTGTTGGCGACGACGAACTCGACCCCTTCGAGGCCGGCGTCGATCATATTGTTGACGGCGTTGCCGCCTGCGCCACCGACGCCGAAGACGACGATCCGGGGCTTGAGTTCCGTGGCTTGAGGACGCACCAGCGAGAGAGACATTTTAATACCGACCTTTTCCGACCCTGCCCCCTTACCGGCCTCCTGATCCGCCCCGCCGAATCAGAAGGTTAATGGGCCCGTTAAGGAAACACCCATCACCGTTAAGGGAAGGTTACCGATTAAGGTGAGTCGGACTCGCGTCGAGTAAAAAGGTTAACCTTGACCGCAGGATAGCCCCCGAACAGCCGGTCAAGCTTGGGTCCATCCACAGTTTTCAAAGAAAAAGGGCGGCTCGTGAGAGCCGCCCTTTCCGTATCCTTGGGACGTGAAGTCCTACCAGACGCGCCAGTTCAGACCGACGTTGAAGCGACGACCGTAGGGGTCGAAGTTCGAGTAGAGGGTCGTTCCCAGCCACGGCGCCTGTTCGGCGTCGAAGACGTTGGTGACGCCGGCGCGCAGGGTCACGTCATCCGTCAGGTCGTAACGGACGTTGAAGTCGTTACGGACGAAGTTGCCGCTTTCGCGATAGGCCAGGGGCTGCGTGTCCAGGTTGAGGATCAGGGTCCGCAGCTGGCTGATGTCTTGCGACGACTGCCAGTCGGCGATCCAGCTGACGGTCACCGTGTCGGTCGGTGCCCATTGCAGGGTCGAGGTGAAGCGAACGCGCGGGTAGAAGAGCGAAGAAGCGTTTTCGGTGAAGGCGCCGGGGTTGGCGATATCGGTGAAGAACTTCTGCTCGATCAGCCAGGAACCGTTCAGCGAGTAGTTGAACTGGCCCCAGTTGCGACCCAGCATTTCCTCGGTGTCGAAGGAATAGCGGGCCGTGAAGTCCAGGCCGCGAACGGTGCGCTTGGCGAAGTTCACCGAGCCCTGGATGAAGCCGCCGATCGGGTCGGTCGTGCCGGTACCGCCGACCTTGAAGGCCTCGGAGCGGAGAACCGCCGTCGTGCCGGCCGCGGCCGGGTTGTTGCGGAAGATCGTGGAGCAAGCCGCAGTGTTCAAGGCCGGACCGCTCACGCAGTTGGCCGCCGCCGCCGGGGCCGTCACCGCCGCGATCACATTGGTGATCTCGATCTCGTAGTAGTCGAGCACCAGGTCGAGGTTCGGGATGAACCGGGGCTGGAACACGGTCGAGAAGGTGAAGGAGTCCGACTCTTCAGGCTGCAGGAACGGGTTGCCGCCATTCACCCCGGCGACGCCGGAAGCGTACAGCGGGTTGTAGTCGTCGTCCGGCGAACCGGTGGTGCCGGCGAAGTCGTAGGCCAGGCCCTTGGCTGCAGCCAGGGTGGTGCAGTTGGCGATCCGGTTGGCGCGGATGTCAGCGGCCAGGGTGGCCGCAGTGATGTTGCGCGTGTCGCAGGGGTCAGAGAAAGCGTTCGAGAACGTCTGGCTGCGCGGCGAGAAGTTTTCGCCGAGCGACGGAACGCGGATGGAGGAGTTGAAGCTGGTCTTGAACGCGATGTCGCTGACCGGGCGGTAGACGAAGTTGACGCCATACACTTCGGTTTCGCCGACGGTGGAGTAGTCGGCGTAGCGGTACGATCCGCTCAGTTCGGCGTATTCACCCAGGAAGCTGTCACGGATCAGCGGGATCGACAGTTCGGCGAAGGCTTCCTGCGAGTCGTAAGAGGCTTCCGGGAAGTCGGCACCGGTGTTCAGGAACAGGAAGCGGTCGCCGGTCGTGGTCGAACGGCCGACGCCCGAGGTGGTTTCCTTGCGGTACTCGGCACCCAGGGCGACGCCGATGGCGCCGGCACCCCAGAAGTCCCAAAGCTGTCCGGACACCGAAGCGATGGCGTCTTCCTGCTCGTTCTCTTCCTGGACGGTGATGAAGGCCTTCACATAGTCGAGGCCGGCCTGGCTCTGATTGCCGTTGCCGAAGATGTTCAGCGGCTGGCAGGAGTTGATCGAGGCCAGGGCCGTGGCGCTGGCGCGCAGATCGCCCCCGCGGAAGGCGTCGGCCAGCTGGCCGGAGGCGACGGTCGGGTTCTGCGCGGCAATCAGCTTGACGCGGCAGACGATGGCACCGGGGGTGCCAAGAACGCCGGCGGTGTCGACGACGGAGTCAGCGGCCCAGTTGAAGCGCTCGATGTCGACGCCGTTCTCGAGGTTCGTGTTCTCGACCTTGCCGTAGGTATAGGAGATGTCCCAGTCGAAGTTCTTGACGAACAGGACGCTGTCATAGGACCCGTTCATGGCGACGACATAGCGTTGCAGGTCGCGCGTGTTGTCCTGGAAGCGTTGAGGCCCGAACAGGCGGTGGTCGGCCCACTGGCGGTTGGTGGTCGTCGCTTGCGCGGTACCGGCCGCCGTTACGGTCGGAGCGTTATAGGTCACAACCTGGTTGGCCAGGATGGCGGCCTTGACGTTCGCGGGCAGGAAGGCGTTGTCCGAATAGCGCATCTGGAACGAGCTGGACGCCAGCAGGGTGTTGACCCGGTTCGCCGCCGTGGTGTCGGCCAGGTAGACGTCGAAGAAGGTCGGCTGAGAGGCGTCGATCGTGCTCTCGGTGACATATTTGGCTTCGGCGTACAGATTGATGCTGTCGGTGACGGCGAAGGTGCCGCCGACCTGATAACGCTGCGACTCCGAGGAGGGGATACGGTTCTCGGTCGCGAACAGGACAGGCGATTCGCCGTCGCCGCCGATGGTGAACGGACGACTGGCACCCGTGTTGCCGACCCGCTGGCCGAAGTTGGCCAGACGGGCAGTCGTGCCGTCATACCAGTAGGTCTTCGCCGGATCGACCGAATAGCAGGCCGCCGCGTTGAAGGCCGTGCAGGTCGCGATCGGAACGAGAGGTTCGTTCAAGGCGCTCGGGGCCTGGTTGTTCGCCAGGGTGGTCGAGCCCCACCGCGGACGATCCAGACGACGCAGTTCGTTCGACGAGATCAGGATGTTGTCGAGCTTGCCGTCGTCGTTCGGGCCATTGGCGATGGCGGTCGGATCGGCGTCGATGCCGAAGATCGTCGGCGAGCGGCGCAGCCAGTCGATGTCGGTCGACAGGACTTCATCGATCTTTTCGTATTCGGCGTGGGCGTAGAGGTTCAGGCGGTCGTCGAAGAAGTTCTGGCCGATGACGGCCGACACGCGCTTGGATTCCTGACCGTCCTGGTTGATCCAGGCGTAGTTGGCGTCGACTTCGAGGCCTTCGAAGTCCTTGCGCAGCACGAAGTTCAGCACGCCGGAAACGGCGTCCGCGCCGTAGACGGACGAGGCACCGCCGGTGACGATCTCGATGTTCTGGATCAGCAGGCGGGGAATGGTGTCGATGTCGACGGCCAGCGAGCCAGCCTGCGAACCCACGTGACGGCGACCGTCAACCAGGGTCAGGGTACGGCCGGTGCCCAGCGAGCGCAGGTTCGGCAGCGACAGACCACCGTCGTTCAGGCCCGAGCCCGTGGTGTCCGAAGGCACGACCGAGTTCGACAGGGCCGGGATGGTGGCCAGATAGTCGATCACGGTCGACAGGCCGGTCTGCAGCAGTTGGTCCTGCGTGACCTGGATCAGCGGCGTCGGGGCCGTGGTCGGGTCGCGACGGATACGCGAACCGGTGACGACGACTTCTTCGACCTGGGTTTCGTCGTCCTGAGCGGCCGGGGCCGTCTGGGCGAAGGCCGGAGCCGAGGCGGCGATCATGCCCGCGATGATCGTCGTGCCGAAGAGATACTTGCGCTTCAAAAGCATTTTGGAGGCCCCAACGTTAAAAACAGGATCGTGGTCCCGGAGAGACGGACCACGCGCTGGTGTCGGGATTAGAGGAAAATGGCAGGGTCGCAACCATTGCGACCGCTTTGCGGCCACACTTCGGTCTGGATGTTACAATCGGGTCACAGTCCGGACACGCTGCCGCGACGCTTATGCAACTGGGATATCAAAGGTTTTCGCGCAGCCAGCCCGCAGCACGGGCCACGACGTTGCCACGATGCACCTTGGGGGCGTCGGCGGCCGATATCTGGCGTGACATCAGCTTGCGCGCCGAGACCGCCTCGCGCGGGCCATAGGCGGCACGAAGCAGCACGCCGGCCGAGGAGCAGAAGGCGGGTCCTGACGCGGCGTCGGCCATGTGGGGCGCCCGCTGGGGCCGACCCAGCCGCACCGGCCGGTCGAACACCCGCACGGCAAGTTCGCGCACGCCGTTCAGCTGGCTCGCACCGCCGGTCAGGACCAGGCCCGCGCCCGGCTCAAGGCCCACGCCCGCGTTGCGCAACCGGTCGCGCAGCAGTTCCAGCGTCTCCTCGACACGGGGGGCGATGACGGTCTTGAGCATGGCGCGTGGCACGATGACGGGGCCGGCGGACGGATCCTCGCCGCGCGGCGGGGCCTCCAGCATCTCGCGGTCCTCATTGGCGCTGGCCATGGCCGAGCCATGCAGGGTCTTGAGCCGCTCGGCCCCGGCCTTGGACGTCGACAGGCCGCGCGCGATGTCGGCCGTGACATGGTCGCCGCCGACATTCAGCGATTCGATATGCAGCAGGGACCGACCGCCCCAGACGGCGGCAGAGGTCGAGCCCCCGCCCATGTCGATGCAGACACAGCCCAGGTCCATCTCGTCTTCCTCCAGCGCGGCAAGGGACGAGACGACGGGGGCGGCGGCGACCCCCTGAAGGTCCAGGTGGGCCAGTTCCAGACAATGGCTCAGAGAGGCGAAGGCGCTCTCGGCCATGGACACGACCAGCAGGTCGAGGCCCAGGGACGCTCCGCGCATGGCGCGCGGGTCATGGACGCCGCGCGCGCCGTCCACCGACCAGCCGATCGGCAGGACATGGATCGGACGGCGGTTGGGATAGCGGATCTGGGCCAGGGCCATGGCGATGGCGCGGGCCAGGTCGCCGTCGCCGACCGGGTTGGCCCCCAACGAGACCTTGGCCTGGACGCGGTGGCTGGCCATCTGGCCGATGGCGGTGGAGACGATGACGCCCGACACGGGCGCGCCGGCCGAGCGTTCGGCGCGCTCGACAGCCTGGCCGATGGCCTGGGCCGCCTCGTCCATATTGACGATGGCCCCGCCGCGCACGCCGCGCGACTGGACATGGCTGGCCCCGGCCACGCGGATGGTGCGGTCGGCGTGGCGTACGCCCTCGGGCTTCATGATGAAGCAGGCGACCTTGGACTGACCCAGGTCAAGCGCGGCCACGACGGGCGCGCGGGCGGCCTTTGCGGCCTCGGTGGCGGGATCGCTTCTGCGTCCGGTCATCGGGAAAGCCTCACTTCAAACAGGGTCACGCGGGCGCCGCTCCAGAACCTGGACGGACGGCGATGGTATCGGGGGTGCGCAGGTCGACGCGGGCGAAGCCGAGATCGAGCAGCCGGTCGCGCTGGTCCAGCGCGTCCAGCCGGATCAATGCGGAATCCTGGTCCACGGCGGGCAGCTGGATCAGGCTCCCGTCCTTGAGCCGCAGGTCCCAGCGGCGCTCGTCGACCCGGACCATGGCGTCGATCCGTCCGGCCAGGCGCGGGCGCTGGGCCAGCAACGGCAACAGGTCGGCGGCGGCGGTGTCGGCACCCTTGCCGACGACGAGGGGAAGCTGCGGATATCGTCCGGCGTCGGCACCCGGGATGGCCTTGCCATTGGCGTCGATGACGAAGGTCCGCCCGCCGGTCTGCCAGACGGCCAGGCGGTCATGCTCCTTGACCTCGACGATCAGGGTGTCGGGCAACAGGCGCACCACACGCGCCTCCTTGACCCAGCCCACGGACTGGACCCGGCCGCGCAAGGCGTCGAGATCGAGGCTGGTGATCGGCTGGCCGGCCTGAAGATTGAGCGCCTGCTGGATCGCCGGTGTGGCCTCGGCCGAGGCACCGGTGATGTGGACGCGGCGCAGCGACAGACCCATGCCTGCGGTCATGCTGTCCATGCCGTGGCCCAGGGACGCGCCGATCCGCTCGGCCCGCGCGCCCGTGGCCAGAACGGCCCCCAGAACGACGATCCCGGCCAGGATGGAAATGACGACGGCGCGGGGCGACAGGTCGAGCTTGCCCACCGCCGCGAACTTGCCGCCGACGACCGGAGCGTTTCCGCCCCCGCGCGCGCTCTTGGCCTGGCCGCCCCGCTTGGGAGACGCCGCGCCGCGCTGGGGAGCCGATGCCGAACTCTGTCGCCGACCGCCGCGAACTACCGCGGGCATGAGGCGTCCTCCACGATCCACCGGACAAGGTCTTGATACGACATCCCGACATAGGCGGCCTGCTCTGGCACCAGAGAGGTCGGGGTCATGCCGGGCTGGGTATTGATCTCCAGAAAGACCAGTTCGTCCTTAACGTCGTCATAACGGAAATCGCTTCGCGATACCCCGCGACAGCCCATGGCGACGTGCGCCAGTTCCGCCTGACGCAGGGCCGCCTCGAACACATGATCGGGCAGAACCGCTGGCAGGACATGCACCGACCCGCCCGGCGCGTATTTGGCCTCGTAGTCATAGAAGCCCTTGGTCGGGGTGATGTCGGTCACGGTCAGGGCGCGGGGGCCGGACTTATCCCCAATCACGGCGACGCACAGTTCCTTGCCGGGGATGAAGGGCTCGACCATCACCAAGTCGCCATAGGTCCAGCTGGGCTCGCCGGTCGCCATGATGGGCGCATCGCCGTCGCGCACGACATAGACGCCGACGGACGACCCCTCGGCGTTCGGCTTGATGACATAGGGGGGCGGAATGACGTGACCCGCCGCCACTGCATGCCGGTCGAACAGGCCGCCGCCGGGCACGACGACTCCGGCCGCTCTCAGCACCGCCTTGCACTTGTCCTTGTCCATCGACAGGGCCGAGGCCAGGACGCCGGAGTGGGTATAGGGGATGTTCAGCGTCTCGAGCACGCCCTGGACGCACCCGTCCTCGCCCCAGTCGCCGTGCAGGGCGTTGAAGACCACGTCGGGATCCAGGTCGCTCAGCACCTGGGCCAGATCGCGTCCCGCATCGACGCGGGACACCCGGGCGACCTGCCCTTCCAGGGCGTCGGCGCAGCCCTTGCCGGACGTCAGCGAGACCTCCCGCTCCGAGGACAGACCGCCCATCAGGACGGCGACGTGAAGCTCGGAAAGCGGACGGGACATCGTGTTCCGGGGACTGGAGGGGGCGGCCGACGCCCTTGATCCCCCCGCCATGGTTTACACCGCGTTTACTTTGACGCTCATGGCCCGGGATAATCGCACCCGTGTCGGCGGCGTCCGGGAGTCACCGGCTCATCGCTCCGCCCGCGTCGCAACGATCGTCACGTCCACCGCGACCTGGGCCGGGATGTCGTCCGTTCCCGCCCACTCGCCAGTCCCGACGCCGAAAGCCGTGCGGTCCAGGGACGCGGTGCCCGTCATCCGGGCCGTGTCGCCCTCGATCTTCAAGGCAAAGCGCACGACGGCCCCGCGCGCCACGCCCTTGAGCCGCAGCGTCCCCCGCGCCTCGTAGCGGTCCCCGCCCAGGGCCCGGAAGCGCTCGGCCGAGAAGACCGCCTCGGCATGGCCCGCCGTGTCGAACCATTCCGCGCCGCCCAGCACTCCCTGGCTGTCGATGTCCTCGGTCGTGAAGGTGGCCATCGCGACCGTCACGCGGACGCGCGAGTCCTCCAGTGCGTCCGGCGAAAACAGGATGTCGGCCGCCCAGTCCGCGAACCGGCCCCGGATCGGCGAACCGGACTGGCTGGTCGAGAAGGACAGGCGCGACTGCGCGCGGTTGACCGTCCATCGGGACGGAACGGCGGGCGTCTCGACCGCATCGGCTTCAACCGGCGGCGCAGCGGGATCCACGGCGGCCGGTACCGGCGCGGGCAAGACCTCGGCCTGGACCGTCGCGGCCGGTTCGGGTGCGGATGTCGGCACCTTCGCCGTGATCCAGGGGTAGGCCGCCGCCGCCACGAGCGTCAGCACGACCGCCACGGCAACCCCCACCAGACGCCGACTGAACAGCCGAACCCCCGACGGACCCGGCAGCATCCGTGCCAGACCCTGGTCCCGGTCGATGAGATGGTGCTTCAGCGCACCGGCGACATGGAGCGCCAGAAGCCCATACAGAGCCCAGCCCAGCAGCCGGTGAGCGTTCTCGGCAGCCTGCTCGACCACCGCCTTGGTTGCAGGCTCCAGACCCGGGACGCCGGGCAGGTGGGGAAAGGGAATCAGGCCGAACAGGACGGTGCCGATCCCGGTTCGCGACGCCGACACGATCAGCCAGCCGCTCAACGGAATGGCCAGCAGCAGCAGGTAGAAGCCAACGTGGACCCACCCCGCCAGACGTCGCTCCCAGACATGGCCGCCGACCGACGGCGGCGGGCGATGGCCGACCCGCCAGGCGATGCGCGCCAGGGTCAGGATCAGGATGCTGATCCCGATCGACTTGTGGAGCTGGTACACCGCAAAGGTCGTAGCCCCCGGCGGTCCATCCATCCGCAAGCCCAGGCCGATCTCGAACACGATCAGAAGCGCGATCACCCAATGCAGGCCCATCGCCACGGTGCCGTCCCGGGCCGGGTGGGACGGGAGGTTGTCGTTCAACTGGCTCATGGCGCCCCGTTCGATCCTGCGGTGTCGGGCAATGTAATCCGCCACAGTGTTTGTTTCAATAAGGGAGCTTGATCGACCGCCAGGCCGCGATATCAGCCTGCACGGCCGATCCGCTTGATCTCCCACTCCAGCCCTATCCCCGTCGTGGCCAGCACCTCGGCGCGCACAGCCTCGCCCAGGCCCTCGATGTCGGCGGCGGTCGCGTCGTCGAAATTGATCATGAAGTTAGAGTGCAACTCCGAGAATTTCGCGCCGCCGTGGGGTTTGCCGCGCCAGCCCGCTTCATCGACCAGTTTCCACGAGGAATGGCCGGGCGGGTTCTTGAAGGTGGACCCGCCCGTTTTCTCGCGGATCGGCTGGGTGGTCTCGCGCCGCGCGGTGATCTCGGCGATGCGGGCCGCGACTGCAGCCGGATCGTCGGGCGTTCCCCGATAGACGGCCTCGATCCACAGGATGTCGGCGGGGGCCTCGGAGTGGCGGTAGGTATAGCCGAAGTCGGCCAAGGCATAATCGACCCGCTCCCCGGCCCGCGTCAGCCCCCAGGCTGAGACCAGAACGTCCTTCGTCTCCGCGCCGTAGCAACCGGCATTCATGGTCAGGGCCCCGCCGATCGTGCCGGGGATGCCCGCATAGAATTCCAGCCCGGCCAGCCCCGCCCTGGCCGACGCTTTGGCGACCATGGCGTCGAGCGCGCCGGCACCGGCGGTGATACGATCGCCCTCGGTGGTGATGCCGGCGAACGGACGCCCTGCGAGCCGGATGACCACGCCCTCGACCCCGCCGTCACGGACGATGACATTGGAACCGACGCCCAGGACCGTCACAGGCACGGACGGATCCAGCGCCTTCAGGAAGTCAGCGAGGTCCTCCGGGTCAGCCGGAATGAACAGCGCCTCGGCCGCCCCCCCGACCCGGAACCAGGTGAAGGGCGCCAGCGGTTCGTCGCGCAGCAGCTTGCCGCGCACGGCCGGAAGAGTGTCACGCCAGGTCATGCCGGTTCCTCGGCGTCTTCGGAAGGATAGGGAAAATACAGTTCGTTGCCGTCGGGATCGGCGACGATCATCAGGGGATAGCCCCAGCGGCCGTCCCTGACCTCGACGCCGCGCGCCTCGAACTCGGCCCGCGTCGCGGTCACCAGATCGAGGTCCAGCGAGACGAAGATCAGGCCGCCACCGACCTTGTCCGGCCATTGCGACGTCAGGATCAGTTCGCACTCCTGCCGGCTGACCTGGACGATCCGGCGGTCGCCCTCCTCGTCGTAACGCCAGTCCTCCCGAAAGCCGAGCTGGCCACGGTAGAAGGCGACCGACCGCTCGATGTCGGACACGAAAAGGACCGGCCGGGAGTACCAGTCAGCCACGGACGGCGCCCGGCCCCGCCTGATGCGAGATCATCCCCGACAGCATATCGTCGCCATCGCCTTCGCCGGTCCGCTCTTCCGGCAAACCGTCGCACATTTTCAGCCAGGACAGGCGGGATTCGACGCCGTAGTGGGTCGTGAGGTTGGCGCGTTCGGGCTCGTCGAGGCTGCCGACCGTGACGTTGGTGCCGTCGGTGTCGTTGTAGGTGAAGGTCAGGGGCGTGCCGCAGTCCCGACAGAAGGCGCGGGTCGCGGCGCTGGAGCTGGCAAACACGCCGGGCTCTCCGGCCGTCCAGGCGAAGTCGGACTTCCTGACATTGGTCAGGGCCGCAAACGGTCCGCCGGTGGCCCGCTGGCACATCCGGCAGTGACAGAACGAGCCTTCGGGCGAGGCGTAGAGGTCATAGCGGACCTTGCCGCACTGACAGCCGCCCGTGAGGACCGCCTGGCGGCTCACGCCAGCGCCTCCAACTGGGCCGGCAGGGCATAGGCCCAGCTGGTGATGTCGCCGGCCCCCAGCAGCACCACCACGTCACCCGCCGTCGCGGCCTCGGCGATCACGCGCGGCAGGCTGGTGACGTTCTCCAGCGCCGACACATTGCGGTGGCCGTAGCGGCGGACGCCTTCGACGAGCGCCTGTTTGTCCACGCCCTCGATCGGGGCCTCGCCCGCCGGATAGACGTCGGCGATGATGACCTGATCGGCGTCCGAGAAGCTGGTCGAGAAATCTTCCATCAGGTCGCGCAAGCGGGTGTAGCGGTGGGGCTGCATCACCGCGATGACGCGCCCTTCCGTCACCTGGCGCGCGGCCTTCAGCACGGCGGCGATCTCGACCGGGTGGTGGCCGTAATCGTCGACGATGCGGACGCCGTTCACGACGCCCGTGGTGGTGAAGCGCCGCTTGACTCCGCCGAAGCCCGCCAGCCCCGCCTTGATCGCCTCGTCCGAGACGTCCAGCTCGCGCGCCACGGCGATGGCGGCCAGGGAGTTGGCGACATTGTGCCAGCCCGCCATGGGCAGGTGCAGGCCGTCGATCCGCGTCGGTTCCAGCGCCGGATCGCCCGACTGGAACACCACATCGAAGCGGCATCCGTCGGCACCCATCTCGACATTCTCGGCCCGGACCTGGGCCTGGGGGTTCATGCCGTAGGTGACCAGCCGCCGGTTATCGATCGAGGCCACCAGCCGCTGCACCTCGGGGTGATCGAGGCAGACTGCGGCGAAACCGTAGAAGGGGATGTTCTCGACGAAATCCACGAAGGCCTGACGCACCCGGTCGAAGTCGCCGTAGTGATCCAGGTGTTCCGGGTCGATGTTGGTGACGATGGCCACCGTCGACTTCAGCCTCAGGAAGCTGCCGTCGCTCTCGTCCGCCTCGACCACGATCCAGTCACCGTCGCCGACCTTGGCGTTGGTGCCATAGGCGT
>NZ_JAEMRD010000120.1 GCF_016463485.1 Brevundimonas sp. | reverse complement strand
CGCGACCATGGCCTGATAGGCTTCCTTCCAGCCCTTGGGCCCGGTGACGACGCCGCCCTCGGCCCAGTGGCAGCCTTCCTTGTCGCCCGAATGGTTGATCGGGGCGATGACCTCCTCGGCGAACTTGGCGCCCTCTTCGAGGATCTGCTGCACCAGATCGGACGAGATGTCCTCGAACCCGGCCTGGTTGGAATAGCGGTCGATCTCGAGCACTTCATTCAGGATGAAGGTCAGGTCACGGACGGGGGCTTTATAGGCCATGAGGCTCAGGCTCTCGCTTTGAAGGGATGGCGGACCGGGTGGTGGTCGTGGTTGTCGGGGTTCAGGCGGGCGCTCAGGACCGACTCATAGTCCTCGGCGCCGGGCAACAGGTCGGGACGCATCTGGGACAGGCGCTCCTCCATCGCGGCACAGGCCTCCTCGGCCGTCTCGATGGCGGCGTCGAGGTCTTCGCGCTGCTGCTTCAAGGCCTCGATCTGGGCGCGGTGGCGGCGCAGGGCGATCGCCATCTGATGGGTGTTGCCGTCGTTACGGTCGTAGAGGTCCAGCATGTCCTGGATCTCGTGCAGGGTGAAACCGATGCGTCGGCCGCGCAGGATCAGCTTCAGCCGGGCGCGATCGCGCGCATCATAGACGCGGGTCTGCCCCTTGCGCGCCGGGGTCAGCAGCCCCTTGTCTTCATAGAATCGGAGTGCCCTGGCCGTCGCCCCGAACTCGCGGCACAGCTGGCGGATGGAATAGGTGCGATGGTCGTCTGCGGTCGCCATGACAGCTACATAGCGCGAACTTGACGCGCACGTAAAGGGAAGCTTTTGTGTGCCGGTGCGTCATCTTTTCTTTCGTCATTCTCCGGCGAGCGAAGCGAGACCGGGGAACTCAGCGGCGCCGAAGGCGATCTGTCCGCGCACGGTCTGGGGACGAGGTCCGCAACAGGTTCGCGCCCGCGCGCGCCGCTGGGTCCTCCGGTCAAGCCGGAGGATGACGAAAGCAGAGGAGCAGCGATGCCACGCAAGCACGTCAACGACGCAGGGACCAACAAACGCGATCTGCCACAGAAGACGTGCGTCTCCTGCGGCAAGCCGTTCGCGTGGCGCCGAAAATGGGCGCGGGACTGGGATCAGGTGAAGTTCTGCTCCGACCGTTGCCGGTCGGTCGGCGAAGTCAGGCCCGGCGGCCCAGCAACACCGGGATCGTGATCGCCAGCAGCAGCAGGTTGACGACCGACAGGCCAATGTCGCCGCCCAGAGCATGCACGCCCAGCATCACGGCCTCAAGCACGATCAGGCCGGCGGCGGAGACCACGACAAGGGGCCGCCCGATCTTCCACGACACCAGCGGCATCAGGACGCCCACAGCCAGCACGATCTCGGCAATCCCCAGACCCCGGACGAACTGTTCCGGCACCACGGCCGGCCAGGTCATCAGGGTGACGAGATTGGCCATGGATTCCGTCAGCTTGGCATAACCGGCCGCGAGGAAGAACATCGCGATCCAGCCCTGAAGCGTCCACAGAGCCATGTTGCGATAGGTGGCGCGCAGGCGCGCGGCGGCGCTGGAAACGGGGGCGACGGAGGCGGGCGTAAAGGTGGCGGCCATGGCGGGGCTCTGGGATGAAGGTCGTCGGCAAGAAAACTGCAACAGTCGCGATATCGGATCGCCCGCTGCCGTCTGCAAGGGGTAATGGCACAGCTTTTCTCACATGTCATCAGCCGTAGACATCAATTGATGACTTAGCCGATCAACGCATGTTTCAGGCCGCGAAATCTACGCAGCTACGCGGCCGAAGCGTGGCCGTATGCATACAGTTTCGTAATCTGGATCGGGGCCTGTCAGCCCTCGAAGCTCCAGGCCTGGCGGGCCTGTTCGAGGCGCGCCAGCTTCGCCTGAAAGGGCGACCAGTCGTCATGGGTCGCGATGGCGGCCCACAGGGTCTCGACCTCTTCGATCAGCATCTCTTCCGGCCCAGCCTGCGCGAACATCGGATGCTCCAGCCGCTCGGGCCGGTCCGGCTCATGCTCGAACAGGGCGAAGCGGAAGGCGTCGAAGGTCTCGCCCTGATAAAGCGTCGCATGGGGTCCGCCCAGCGCCCGCGCCGAAGAGCTGAAGCCCGCGAACCAGTCGAAGAACAGCGGCTCCCACCGCAGCCCCTCGCCCCGCTCGCGCAGCAGGGCCAGGGTCGTATCGACCAGCCTCTGATCCGCCGCCTCGCCCAGGGACTGCACCCCCAGCCGCATCAGGAAGGCCGCGCGCAGGTGGCGGATATAGGCCGGGCCGAAACTGTTCAGCGCCTCGGTCAGGGGCACAGCATCCGCGACCAGCTTCAGGCAGCCGGCCAGTTGGGTCAGGTTCCAGAACACCGCCTCCGGCTGGCGCGCGAAGGCATAGAGCCCCGTCTGGTCGAAATAGGCGGCGGTGAACCCGGGCTCATAGGCCGGCAGGAAGCGCCACGGGCCGTAGTCGAAGCTCTCGCCCGTGACGTTCAGATTGTCGGTGTTGAGCACCCCGTGAACGAACCCCGCCGCGATCCAGCGGGCGGTCAGCTTCGCCGAGGCCTCGACGATCGCGGCCAGCAGGCCGGGCGCATCTCCCGCCGCGACATGAGGGTGATAGAGGGCCCGCACATGCTCGACGAGCGCCTCGATCAAGTCGGCGCGCTGGTGATAGGCCGCGCGCTGGAAGGTGCCGAAGCGGACGTGGCTGTGCTGGAGCCGTACAAGGACGGCCGACCGCGTCGGCGACGGTTCGTCGCCCCGTTCCAGCGCCTCGCCCGTCTCGATCAGGCTCAACGCCCGGCTGGTTGGGACGCCCAGGCTTTCCAGCATGGTCGCGGCCAGAACCTCCCGCATGCCGCCCTTCAGCGTCAGCCGCCCGTCCCCGCCCCGCGACCACGGCGTCGTGCCCGAGCCCTTGGTGCCGAGGTCCAGCAGCCGGCCATCCCTGGGCGCTACCGTCTCGCGCGCGGCGCTCGTCTGCTTGAGCGCGAGGGGCGTGGTCTCTCTGAGCTGTCCAGCCAGGAACCCCCGCCCGTCGCCGAGGTCGGGGTTGTAGTGGCGGAACTGATGCCCGTGATAGCGCATGGCGATCGGCCCCGGCTGGCCCGGCAAGGGCTCGAACCGGCCAAAGGCGGCGATCCACTCGTCCTCGCTCAGCCCTTCCAGCCCCACGCTCGCAGCCGCCCGATCGTTGCGATAGCGCAGGATCGTCGTCGGAAAGTTGGCGGGACCGACGGCGTCGGCGTACTCGTCCCCAAGGTCGAAGAAACGGGGCTCGGGCGTATAGGCTGGGGTAACGGGCATGGGGTGCAGATGCCCCTTCAAAGGCTCCGCCGCAACGCCTGTTGCGGCTTCACATCAGCCGACCTGATGCGCTAGAAAGGTCGCAGAGATCAGGCCCCCTCGGGGTCAGGCTGGCGCGGGCTCTCCCGGCGAATCCGGTCCGGCGTCGTCGATAACCGGCGCCACGGCAGACATCCATTCTCGGAGGCCCCGTGGCACGCAAACTGACTCTCGATTTTCTCAAGACCGAGACCGCCTCCGGCGCAGCCCTGGCTCTCGCCACCGTCGCGGCCCTGGTCGTGGCCAACTCGCCGCTGTCGGCCGACTATTTCGCCTGGCTGAAGAGCTATCACGTCGTCCAGATCGGCCCGCTGCGGCTGGAGGAGACGGTGTCCGAGTGGATCAAGGAAGGCCTGATGGCGGTCTTCTTCCTCGTGGTGGGCCTTGAGATCAAATACGAGATCGTGCGCGGCGAACTCAGCGATCCGAAGAAGCTGGCGACGCCCGTTCTGGCGGCCCTGGGCGGCATGGTCGCGCCGGCGCTGGTCTATCTGGCGATCACCGGGATGACGGGTGGTCCCCACGGCGGCTGGCCCATACCGCTTGCCACCGACATCGCCTTTGCCCTGGCCGTCTTCGCCCTGGTCGGCAAGGGACTGCCGGCGTCATTGCGGGTCTTCCTGCTGACCCTCGCCATCGTCGATGACCTGGGGGCCATCGCCATGATCGCCATCCTGTTCAGCGAGGGGGTGCAGTGGATGCCCCTGCTGGGCGTCGCGGCCCTGCTTGTCGGCGGAGCGATCTGGGCAAGGTCGATGCGTATCCCCGCGCCCTTCTGGGTACTGGGGTTCGCGGCGGTGTGGTGGCTGACGGTCCAGGCGGGGCTGAGCACCTCCCTGACCGCCGTGGCCTTCGCCCTGATCGTGCCGATCGCGCCGCGCGCCGAGGACAGACAGTCGCCGCTGAAGGAGGCCATGCATGACCTGCACCCCTATGTCGCCTGGCTGATCCTGCCGCTGTTCGCCTTCGCCAAGGCCGGTGTGTCGTTCGCAGGCCTGTCCCTGGATCAGGCGTTCGCGCCGCTGGTCTTCGGCATCGCGGGCGGCCTGTTCCTCGGCAAGCAGATCGGGGTGTTCGGTGCCGCCTGGCTGGCGACGAAACTGGGGCTCGGCACCCGACCGACCGACGCCTCCTGGCTTCAGGTCTACGGCGTCAGCCTGTTGTGCGGGGTCGGCTTCACCATGAGCCTGTTCATCGGGGCCCTCGCCTTTCCCGGTGCCGTCGATTCGCCCGAACAGGTCGAGGTCAAGCTGGGGGTGCTGGCCGGTTCGATCCTTTCGGGTCTGTGCGGAGCCCTGGCGCTTGCGATCGCCAGGCGCGGACCGCGCAAGGTTTTGGCCGAAACCTGAAAGGTTACTAGGCGGTTCACGCCCAATATTGACCTTGGGTCAGCCGTTTTTGTCGCTTTTGCGTCACACCGGCGTCCACGGGCGGGCAAAACGCGCGCCAGGCCCCTGCCGCTGCTTGTCGCTCTACTCGGCTTGGATTACGGCAGGGGTTCGAAATACCCGCAGCTCCGGCAAGAGAGCGAGGGCAGGGAAACAGGAAACGCCGCGATCGCCGTCCAGGCGGTCGGGCCATGAGCCGGGAGCCGTCCATGCGTCTTACTCAATCACTTCGCTATTCCGTGTCCGCCGCCGTCGTCGGCGCGGTCGCCTTCGGTCTCGTCGGTGCCGCCTCGGCCCAGGACCAGGAAGGCCCGTCGACCAGCGTCGACGACATCATCGTCACCGCCCAGAAGCGCGAGCAGAGCCTTCAGGACGTGCCGATCGTGGTCACCTCGCTGTCGGCCGAAGCGCTCGACAACGCAGGCGTCAAGGACATCAAGGATCTGCAGATCCTGACGCCCGGCATGACCGTCACCTCGACCTCGTCGGAAGCCTCGACGACCGTGCGTATCCGCGGCGTCGGCACCGTCGGTGACAACCCCGGCCTGGAAAGCTCGGTCGGCGTCGTGATCGACGGCGTCTATCGCTCGCGCAACTCGGTCGGCTTCGGCGACCTGGGCGAACTGCAACGGATCGAAGTCCTCAAGGGGCCGCAGGGTACCCTGTTCGGCAAGAACACCTCGGCCGGCGTCATCAACATCATCACCCAGGCCCCCTCGTTCACGCCCGGCTATGACGCCGAGCTGACGTTCGGCAACTACGGTGCCATGGGTGCCTCGGGCTCGGTCACCGGTCCGATCAACGACCAGGTCGCCTTCCGCCTGTATGCCGGTCGCCGGGTTCGCGACGGCTTCACCGAAATCGATCTGGGCGACGGTCCCCGTACCGATCGCGACGACGGCAACCAGGACTTCTGGACCGGCCGCGGTCAGCTGCTGATCCTGCCCAACGACAACACCTCGATCCGGCTCATCGCCGACTATTCCAAGCGCGACGAATACTGCTGCGTCGGCGTTCAGGTCCGCACCGGCCAGACCTATCCCTTCGTCGACGGCCTCTCGACCGGCACCGGCCAGGCCCCGCCCAACGCGACCTTCAGCGGCCTGCCCTTCTCGCGCCTCGGCTACGCCAACCGCGAAGACGGCCAGACCATCGAAGACAAGGGCCTGTCGGCCGAGGCCAACATCGACCTGAACCGCTGGGGTGACGCCACCCTGACGACCGTCTCGTCGTGGCGCCGCTGGAAGTCCTCGCTGGGTCAGGACATCGACTACACGGGCGCGGACATCAACTACCGCGTCAACGACGGCGACTACGGTTACGGCGTCGAGAACTGGACCCAGGAAGTTCGTCTGGCCGGGGCCACGGATCGCCTCGACTGGCTGGTCGGCGCCTTCGCCACCCGTGAGCAGGTTTCGCGCACGGACAGCTTCTACAACGGCGCAGACTACACCCCCTTCCTGTCCTTCCTGCTCAGCGCCAACCTGAACCGCGCGGTTCCGCAGTTCCCGGTCAGCCCCGGCATCATCGGCTGCTTCACGCGGCCGGGTCAGACCTCGGGCGGTACAGGTCTGCAAGGCTGTCTGGCCTCGGGCGGCACGGGTCAGCTTCCTGTCGGTCCGGGCGGACAGATCGTCACCGTCGCCTCGGCACAGGCCACCGGTCCCGGCTTCATCGTCGGCCAGGGCTTCCGCGACCGCTACAACCAGACGTCCGAGTCGTTCGCGCTGTTCACGAACAACACCATCCATCTGACGGACCAGTTCGATATCACGGTCGGCCTGCGCTACACGAGCGACACCAAGTCGGTCGACTCGCTGCAGACCAACCTCAACAACAACTCCAGCACCTGTAATGCGGCGCTGGCGAACTCGGGGGCCATCGGCGGCCTGCTGGGCGCAGCCACGGCCGGCTCCATCGTCGGCACGATCTGCCTGCCCTGGGTCAACAGCGCCTTCCAGGACCGCGTCGCCCACCAGGACTTCGACGACAGCGAGTTCTCGGGCACGGTCAAGGCCGCCTACCGCCTGAACGACCAGCTCCTGACCTATGTGTCCTACGCCCGCGGCTACAAGTCGTTCGGCTATAACCTGGACCGCACCCAGACCGGCGTGACGCCCAACGCCTCGACCTTGTTCCCCTCGGAAACGGTCGACAGCTACGAAGCCGGCTTCAAGGCCACCCTGTTCGATCGCAAGGTGCTGTTCAACGCCACCTACTTCAATCAGACGGTCGAGAACTTCCAGCTCAACACCTTCCTCGGCACCGCCTTCACGGTGGAATCGATCCCCGAGCTGAAGAGCCAGGGCTTCGATGCCGACTTCCTGTGGTTCACCCCGATCGAAGGCCTGTCGGTCTCGTCCGGCCTGACCTACACGGATGCAGAATACGGCGTCTTCACCGCCGCCCAGCTGACCCAGCCGTCCAACTTCGGGGCTCTTTCGTTGCTGCCGGGCGGAACCCCCGCCTTTGCTCCGGAATGGTCCAGCACCAACTCGGTGAACTTCGAGCGCACCGTCGGCAACCTGCTGTTCGGGGCCAGCCTGTCGGCCAAGTATTCCAGCGAATACAACACCGGTTCCGACCTGCTTCCCTACAAGGGTCAGGATGCCTATACCCTGGTCAACGGCCGCATCACCCTCGGAACGGCCGACGATCGCTGGACCGTCGAACTGTGGGGCCAGAACCTGACCGACAAGGAATACATCCAGGTCGGCTTTGCCGCGCCGCTGCAAGGCACCGCCTTCCAGTCGACGCTCCAGACCGCAGGCTCGAACCCCGGCACCTTCTACAATGCAGCGGCCGACACCGCGACCTACAACGCCTTCCTCGGCGCGCCGCGCACCTACGGCGTGACCTTCAAGGTCAAATATTGATCATCCCGCCAAGAGGGTGAACTTCAGAGCCGGCCGGGGTCCGCCCCGGCCGGCTTTTTCGTGGCCCGTGCCGTGGACGATCGGTCGCAGCAAGCGGCGCTGTTCAGCGGGAACGCAGCCTCTAGCCTTCCGTTGGTACGTCGACCCCCAGCCTGTTCGAGACCCGCCATGCGCATGATCCCCCTCGCCGCCACCGTCGCCTTCGCCGCCCTGGCCGCCGCCTGCGGAGCCAGCGGGCAGAACGCTCCGACACCGCAGGCCGGTACTCCACTGGAGACCCGCCCCGCCAACGGTGGCGGCCAGACCCCGGCCTTCGCCGGTCAGACGCGCGCGCCCGCTGTGACGACCTCCGTCGCCATGACCCACGCCGTGGTCGCATCCGGCCTCGACCACCCCTGGGGCCTGGCCCTCCTGCCCGACGGGCGCTGGCTGGTCACCGAGCGTTCGGGAAAGCTGTCGATCATCGCGCCGGACGGGACCAAGGGCGCTGCCATCGCCGGCCTGCCCGCCGTGGATGCGCGCGGCCAGGGGGGGCTGCTGGACGTCGTGGTCGGCCCGAGCTTTGCCAACGACCAGATGATCTACTGGAGCTATGCCGAGCCGCGTGAGGGCGGCAACGCCACCTCGGTCGCACGTGGTGCCCTGTCGGCGGACGGCAGCCGGGTCGATAACGTCCAGGTCATCTTCCGCGCCCTGCCCATCTATGACGGCGACAAGCATTTCGGCTCGTCGCTGGCGTTCGCGCCCGACGGCAAGCTGTTCGTCACCCTGGGTGAGCGTTCCGACAAGCCGATGCGGCCCCAGGCCCAGGATCTGGGCTCGCACATGGGCAAGACGATCCGCATCAATGCCGACGGCACGGTCCCGTCCGACAATCCTTTCGTCGGCCAGGCGGGAGCCCTGCCGGAGATCTGGAGCCTGGGCCACCGCAACGTCCAGGGCATCGCCATCGGTGCCGACGGGAAGGTCTGGACCGTGGAGCACGGCACCCGGGGCGGCGACGAGGTCAATCTGGACCAGCGCGGCCTGAACTACGGCTGGCCCGACGCGGCCTATGGCGTGGAATACGCAGGCGGTGCGATCAATGCCGGTGCGACGCAAAAGGAAGGCACCGAACAGCCGGTCTATTACTGGGATCCCGTCATCGCCCCGGGCGGCGCGACCCTCTATTCAGGCACCATGTTCCTGGCCTGGCAGGGCAATTTGCTGGTCGCAGGACTGAAGGAAAAGCACATCGCCCGGCTGGTGATCCAGAACGACCGCGTGGTCGGGGAAGAGCGGCTGCTGACCGATCTGGGCGAACGCATCCGCGACGTGGCCGTCGGCCCGGACGGTGCCGTCTGGGCCATCACAGACGAAGCGAACGGCAAGCTGGTGCGGTTGGCAACCCGGTAGGCTCAGCCGCGCCGGAAGACCCGCGACGCCAGATACCCCATTCCTGCGGCCAGCAGCACGCTGAGCAGGCCGTAGGACCAGGGGCGACGGTGGGCGAACTCATAGATGTCGCGCTCGAACCCGACCTTTTCGACCGTCAGGGTCAGGTTCGAGACCGAGGCCGGCTTGCCCTCCTGAAACAGCCAGACCTCAGCGTGGTACTCGCCCGTCGGTGCGGTGGTCGGCAGTTCGACCTCAGCGCGGAACAGGCCCCGGTCCACGAACGTCACCCCGTCGGGATCGGTATTGTACAGCGCCGCCGCCTCCTTCAGCCGGATCACGGCGCGGCGCCAGTCCAGATAGTCGTCTCCCAGCCGCGAGATGACCACGTCCCGCACGCCGTATCGCGTCACCGTCCGGGCCTCGTCCGGGGCCCCGATGCGCAGGTGATCAACGCCGACGCCCAGACGACGCAACTGACCAAACCCGGCGATCTCGCTCAGCGGCCGGGTCGAGGCGGTCATGTAGAAGCCGGGGGCGCCCTCGAACAGCACCGGCCGGCTGTTCAGCCAGACGCCCATGTTGCGGGTCTTCTTGACCAGGCGAACGGGCGCATCCGGTCCGCGCACGACCACGACGACGTCGGCGGGGGTGTCGGTCGGATTGAACACCGCCCCGTACAGCACGATCCTGGCCCCCTGGAACCCGGTATCGACCTTGACCTGGGCGTCGGTCAGGGCGGCGGCGACGCGGATCTGGCCGCTGGTGGCCTGCGACTGCTCCGACGGCGGAACGAAGGGCACCACC
>NZ_JAEMRD010000241.1 GCF_016463485.1 Brevundimonas sp. | reverse complement strand
TGGATGTTCAGCCCGATCTCGCGGATCGGCGTCATCAGGTTGCGCTCGACGTCCGTCGTCAGCGCCTTCAGCGGCGAGACATAGATGGTATGGATGCCCGACCCCGGTCCGTGCGCCGGCCTCGCCCCCCGCTCCGCCAGATCGATCAGGCTGGGCAGGAACCCCGCCAGCGTCTTGCCGCCCCCCGTTGGTGCGACCAGCAGGGCGTGCGAGCCGGCTTCCGCCGCCGCGATCATTTCCAGCTGATGCCTGCGCGGGCTCCAGCCGCGAGGCGCGAACCAGTTGGCGAACAGAGGCGGCAGACTGGCGGCGGGCGGCATCACCGGCGGGATATAGCATGTTCTCGTTCCGTTTCACTCCGGCCGGTGGTAAGATTCTGAAATGAACGACGACCATTTGCCGAGCGAAACGCCTTCCGGTCCCGTCACCATCCGTGAAGACGGCGACACGGGGGATCGTTTCCTCGTCTATGTGTCGAAGGACGGCGTTCGGGCCGAACTCCGGGTCGTTGGCGACACCTTCTGGGCGACCCAAGCGCAGATGGCCCAAATGTTTGGGGTCGATGTCCGAAGCGTTAGCAACCACATTAAGAACATATTCAGCGATGGCGAATTGGTGGCTGATTCAGTTGTCCAAGAATCTTGGATAACTGCCGCTGACGGCAAAACCTATCGCACCAACCTGTACAGCCTCGATGTGATCATCGCGGTCGGATATCGGGTCAGTTCTCGCCTCGGCACCATGTTCCGCATTTGGGCTACCCAAGTGCTGATGGCCTACCTGACGAAGGGCTTCGTCATCGACGATGACAGGCTGAAGAATCCCGACGGCAAGCCGGACTTCTTCGATGAGCTTCTCGATCGCATCCGTGACATCCGGTCGTCCGAGAAGCGGATGTGGACGCGGATTCTCGAACTCGCCTCGTTCTGCGTGGACTACGATCCTTACGACAAGAGCCAGCATACTGAGTTCTTCGCCGACATTCAGAACACGCTGCACTGGGCTGTTCTGCAAAAAACGGCGAGCGAGGTCATCGTCGAGCGCGTTGATCATCGACAGGAGAACGCCGGGGTCGTCACGTTTAAGGGCGAGATGCCGACCGTTAGCGAAGCCGGGACTGCGAAGAATCTTCTCCATGAACCCGAGATCAAAGCGCTCAACCACATAACCAGCTTAATGCTCGAGTTCTTCGACAGTCAGGCGGAGCAGCGGCGGTCCACCACACTCGGCGAGTTTCAGGTCAAACTCCGGGATCTGATCAAACTGGACGGGCGACCGCTCAAGCCTTGGGGCGCGGCCACCACCGTCAGTCACGCCAAGGCAACAGCGCACGTCTCCCGCGAGATCAAAGCTTTCAAGGCTCTCAGGCGGACTGAGAAAGAGAATGCTGGAGAGGACCAACTGGGCCAACTGGCAAAGGCCCTGAAAGATAAGAAACGTAAGCCGTGACCACCCAAGATGTCTTGGTGCAGGGTCAGACCGGCGCCGCCCCGTGGCTGGTCCTGCCGCCCGCCCTGGCCGTGCCGCCGGGCGCGGGCGCGATCTGCGACGACGAGGGGGCGAGGAAGATCGGCCGCGGCGCCGCCGAGGGGGTGTTTACAGG
This sequence comes from Brevundimonas sp., assembly GCF_016463485.1. Taxonomy (GTDB): domain Bacteria; phylum Pseudomonadota; class Alphaproteobacteria; order Caulobacterales; family Caulobacteraceae; genus Brevundimonas. The sequence continues at coordinate 887 of NZ_JAEMRD010000241.1, read as the reverse complement.
CGGGCCGGTGCTGGTCGCCCACGCCTCGCTGACCGCGCGGCGGCTGGGGCTGTCGGCCCCGCCCCGGTCGCCCGACCTGCTGGACGTGCTGGAGCTGTGGGCCTTCGTGCGGCCCGCGACCTTCTGCGCCCCGTCGCCGTCAGGACTGGCGCTCGCGCTCGGCATGGCCGAGCCGAAAGGCGCCGAGGCCCAGGCGGCCGCTCTTCGCGACGCCGCCGCCGTCCTGCTCAAGGAACTCGCCGACCCCGCCTATCCGCACCGCGAGGACGCCTTCACCCTGGCCGAGACGCTCGGCCGAGCGGGCTGGTCCTGGGCGTGGCGGGCAGCGGGCGCGCTTCAGGCCGGGCCATTGCGCCAGCGCCAGTATCGCGGCTCCGGCCTCGACGCCTGGGCGCGGCTGGCGGAGTGGGAGGACGAGGCGCCGCGCGGGGAGGCGGGCTCGGCCCCCGTCGATTCCGAATCCGCCCGCATCCGGCTGGAGAAATTGCTGCAGGCCTCGGGCCTCGACGAAACCCGTCCGACCCAGTCCGATTACGCCGCCGAGGCCGCCTACGCCTTCTCGCCCCGCAATGAGGAGGGCCGCCCCCGCATGCTTCTGGCCGAGGCGGGGACCGGCACAGGCAAGACCCTGGGCTATCTCGCCGCCGCCTCCCTGTGGGCCGAACGGAACCAGGGCGCCGCCTGGGTCTCGACCTACACGCGCGCCCTACAGCGCCAGATCGACCGCGAGAGCGCCGCCCTCTGGCCCGACCCGGTCGAGCGCAAGAAGAAGACGGTCGTCCGCAAGGGCCGGGAGAACTACCTCTGTCTGCTGAACCTTCAGGACATGGTTCAGGCGGCCCAGCTGGGGAACGGCGACCTGATCGGCCTGGCCCTGACCAGCCGCT
>NZ_JAEMRD010000240.1 GCF_016463485.1 Brevundimonas sp. | reverse complement strand
GGCGCCGGCAAAGGCCTCGCGCGGCACGGATTCGATGAAGGCGATCGACAGGGCGATCGTCGCCTGAAGCTCGGCGAAGGTCGCCTCCTTGTCCTCGGTCTTGGGCCAGTCCTGGCCGGTCAGCCGGGCGACGCAGCCGCGGGCGGAAAAGGCGGCGGTGCGGACCTGGGCCGGGAAGGGGTTCATGTCGGGGGCCAGGCGCGCCTCCATCAGGGCTGCCTCGTCGAACCCCTGGGCCAGCGCCTTGTCGAGCAGGGCGGACAGGGCCTTGAGGCCACGCACGAAGGCGGGGACGGAGGCGTCGTAAAGATCGAAGGCCATGCGCTTTTCCAGTGTCAGTTTCGTTTAAAGACTTGGTCTTTGCCGTGGTTTCCGAGGGAAATCCAGCAGCGATGTCGAACAGGCCTTGCGGCCCCCAGCCCGAACATGGTTCGCCTCCACCATGACCACAAGCCGCACCGCCAGCCCGCCTTGGGACGTCTGGTTCCGAATCACGGCGACGGCCGGGTTCACCCTGCTGATCGCCGTCGCCGCCCAGATCGCGATCCCGCTGTATCCCGTCCCGATGACGATGCAGACCTGGGCCGTGCTGCTGGCCGGAGCCGTGCTGGGACCGCGCTGGGGGGTGGCAAGCGTGGTCCTGTATCTGGCCCTGGCGCTGGCTGGCCTTCCCGTTCTGTCCAATGGGTCGGGCGGCATGGTCGCGGCGACCGGGGGCAGCGCGGGCTATCTGATGGGGTTTCCCGCGGCAGCCTTCCTGATCGGCTGGGCCAGGGAGCAGGGTGGGATGGAACGGCCCCTGCCGGGTTTCGCCATCCTGCTGCTGGCCCACGCCCTGATCCTGGCATGCGGGACCGGCTGGCTGATCCTCAGCATCGGACTGGACCCCGGTCGAGCAATGCAGGTCGGGGCGACCCCCTTCCTGATCGGGGCCGTGGTCAAGTCCGTGCTCGTGCTGGGCACCCTGTGGCTGTGGCGACGTCTGCGAACCCGGCCCTAGACGCGCCGGAACTCCAGGAACAGCGGAGCAGTGTCGCCGAGCGCCTTCTCTTCATAGCGGGTGACGACGTGGTCGGCCGGCGCGGTACGCCAGTCGTCGGCCGCGTTCGCCATCCAGGTCAGGTGCGGCGAAGCCTGCAAACGTTCCAGCGCCCAGGACGCATAGTCCTTCCAGTCGGTCACGAACCGCAGCCGCCCGCCCGGTTTCAGCACCCGCGTCAGCTCCGCCACGAACTCGGGCTGGATCAGCCGGCGCTTGTTGTGGCGGACCTTGTGCCAGGGATCGGGGAACAGGATCATGATCCGGTCCAGAGACGCGTCGGGCAGGGCCTCGACCACCGCCCGGGCGTCGTCGCCGTGGATGCGGACGTTCTTCAGCCCGCCGTCGTCAACGTGACGCAACAGCGACGCCACTCCGTTCAGAAAGGGTTCGCAGCCCAGGATCAGCACATCAGGACGACGCGCCGCCTGGGCCGCCAGATGCTCGCCGCCGCCGAAGCCGATCTCGAGCCAGACCTCGGTGGCCTCGGGCATCAGGGCGCAGGGGTCGATCGGCCCGGCCGCCGGATCGGGCACGGCGATGGACGGCAGCAGGGTTTCGAACAGCGCCGCCTGCAAGGGCTTGATGACGCGTGACTTGATCCGGCCAAAGGACCGCAAGGGGCCTGAGGCGCGGGGATGGGCGGGATCGCCGGGTTTGCGAGGTCGGGAAGCGGGCATGGGCGGCCCTATAACGCAAAATCGCCGGCCGCGCCCCTCGACGCGACCGGCGATCCTCTCGGCGATCCTGGCCTATTCGGCGTAGAAGCCTTCGTCGGTGACGTAGACGTCCTCGATCTCGCAGTAGTCGATGGTCTCGTAGTATTCGGTCCCGTCGGCCATGGTGACCTTGGTGTCGTAGTCGCAGTCGTCCTCGGAATCGTGGAAGCGCATATCGACCTGATCGCCCTCCTCGACGACACGGGTCGGGATCCAGTCATTGCTCCAGCCGCCGTTGGTCCGGGCGGTCTGGAAGGTCAGGACCGTCTGGCTGGAGGCGTTGTAGAGGGTGAAGGTGTAGTCGTCGCCGTCCGGCTCGGCGGACGCCACGCCGCTGACAGCCGCCAGTATTGCTGCGCCCAGAAGGGCGCCGATCATCGTTCTCATAGGTAGTCCCCCGCTACGACGGTGACGATCACCGATTGATAGCGGGGGCACTAAGCCGACGAACCCTGTGATCCGTCAACGGAAATTCGTATTACCGTTCGGGTTAAGCGAGAGCTTTCAGTTGATCGACCAGGTCGGTCTTTTCCCAGCTGAAGCCACCGTCTGCGTCCGGCGTGCGACCGAAGTGGCCATAGGCGGAGGTGCGGGCGTAGATCGGCTTGTTCAGGCCGAGGTGCTCGCGGATCGCGCGGGGCGTGGCGCCGCCGATCAGGCCCAGGATCTTGTCCTCCAGGACCGCTTCGGTGATCGCGCCCGTGGCCGTGCCGTGCAGATCGACGTGGATCGACTGGGGCTTGGCCACGCCGATGGCGTAGG
>NZ_JAEMRD010000119.1 GCF_016463485.1 Brevundimonas sp. | reverse complement strand
GCGCCAGACCCCGAGATGGGGTGGGATCATGGCGTTGCAAGGGCGAAGGATCAGGCTTTCGGTGCCTGCGACCGCACGCCGCGCCCGCCCGGCTTTCCGCCTCTGGATGTCCTCGCCTCGGCCTCTCGCTCTTCGTCGGCATAGGGCTTGCCGTCCCCGGACAGCAGGATCGCCATCCAGTGGGAGCCCCTGAACTCGGCCAGGATTGCCATGGCCATGACGGCCAGGGGCGTCGACAGGAACATCCCGACCACGCCCCACATCTTGCCGAACAGGGCCAGCGACAGCAGCACGGCGACGGCGTCGATGTTCTGGTTGTCGCCCTGCATCCGGGGCTGGACCATATTGCCGACGATGAACAGGATGACCTGCAGGCCGACCAGCAGGATCAGCGCCGGCCAGTAGCTCTCGAACTGGACCAGGGCGAAGACGGGGGGTGCCAGTCCGCCCACGGCCCCGCCCAGCACGGGTATGAAGCCGACGATGAAGATGACGAAGGTCCAGAACTCCGCATTCTCGAGACCCACCGCCTTCATCAGGATCCAGGCGGCCACGCAGATTATCGCACCCGTCACCGACTGGACCCAGATATAGCCCTCGACCCCGCCGCGAACACGATGGAACACCTGCAAGGCCTCGTCGCGCTGTCGGCCGTCCGGGAACATGGCGACGAGCTTTCTGCGAAACCCGCCCTGCGAGGCCAGCAGGAAGCCCAGATAGACGAGGACGAAGAAGGCACCGGATACCACGCCTTGGGCCTGAACGGCGGCGCTCGCCAGATAGGACCGGATGTCCAGGCCGTTGATCACGTCCTGGGCCGTCGGCGGGGACGCGATCCGGAGCACGCCGTAGATGTCGGCGATGATCTGGTCGATGCGCGGCCCGATATTGGTCGCCACGCCCGAGGCCTGACCGAAGAAGCCCGCTGCGCCATAGACGATGATGGCGATCGAACCGGCGAAGATGAGCACCACCACCAGCAGAGCCGCCAGCCCGGCCCAGCGATGGGGCAGGGGCGTCCTCTGCTCGATGGTCCGCTTCACCCCGTCGATGACGATCAACAGGAAGATCGCCATGGCCAGCGGGGTCAGGATGTCGGACAGCCAGACCAGGGCTGCTGCGGTGACCACCACCGCGATCAGCACCAGGGCGTTGCGGGCGACGGTCGGGCTGGGGACGACGACAGGCGTTTTCATGGAATCCGTTGTCATGGCACGGCGAAGGCTCGTCAATCGGCCTTGGCTCTGGAGAGGCGGATAAGGCTGCGCTAAGCGGGAGGTTCCAAAGGAGACTTCTGATGCCCGACGCCGCCCCGTCCCTTCCCGGCCTTTTCGTCGGTCAGTCCCATGACGGTGACGTCGCGACCGCCCAGACCCTGCTGTTCCACCGCGCCAACCGGCACGGTGTCATCGCCGGGGCGACCGGCACCGGCAAGACGGTCACGCTCCAGATCATGGCCCAGGGGTTCTCCGACGCGGGCGTCCCCGTCTTCTGCGCCGATGTGAAAGGCGATCTGTCGGGTATCAGTCAGGTCGGGACGAATGAAAAGCTGCTGGCCCGCGCCACCAGCATCGGCCTGACGCTGTCGCCCAAGGCCGCGCCGGTGGTTTTCTGGGATCTGTATGGTGTGAAAGGCCACCCGGTTCGCGCCACCATCTCCGAGATCGGGCCCCTGCTGCTGGCCCGGATGATGGACCTGAACGACGTTCAGGAGGGGGTGCTGGCCGTCGCCTTCCACGTCGCCGACAAGGAGGGCCTGCTGCTGCTCGACCTCGATGATCTGCGCTCCCTGCTGGCCTATGTCGGTGAAAACGCCGCCGTCATCGGGCGCGAGGTCGGCAATGTCGCCCCCGCCTCCATCGCCTCCATCCAGCGCGCGATTCTACAACTGGAACAGGACGGCGGCGACGTGTTCTTCGGCGAGCCGGCGCTGAAGCTGACCGACCTGATGCAGATCGCTCCGGACGGCAGAGGTCAGGTCAATGTGCTGGACTCGACCCGGCTGATGAACAGCCCGCGCCTGTACGGTGCCTTCCTGTTGTGGCTGATGTCGGAACTGTTCGAGCAACTGCCCGAGGTCGGCGATCCCGAAAAGCCGAAGATGGTCTTCTTCTTCGACGAGGCCCATCTGCTGTTCCGCGACGCGCCCAAACCCCTGCTGGAAAAGATCGAACAGGTCGTGCGCCTGATCCGGTCCAAGGGCGTCGGCATCTATTTCATCACCCAGAACCCGGCCGACATCCCCGACAGCGTTCTGGCCCAGCTCGGCAACCGCATCCAGCACGCGCTTCGTGCCTACACCCCCGCCGAACAGCGCGGCCTGAAGGCTGCGTCCGAAAGCTTCCGGGCCAACCCGGCCTTTGACACGAAGGACGCGATCCAGGCCTTGGGCACTGGCGAGGCCATCGTCTCCCTGCTGGACGAGAAGGGGGCCCCGACGATCACGGCCCGCACCCTGATCCGCCCGCCCGACAGCCGCCTGGGCCCCGCCACCGACGTCGAGCGCGCGACGATCATCGCGACCAGCCCGTTCAAGAGCGCCTATGAAACCGCCATCGACCGCGAATCGGCCGAGGAGGTTCTCGCCGCCCGCCACGCCGCCGCCGGTGCGGCTGAGGCCGACCGCGAGGCCGCCGAGGCCAGGGCCCGCGCGGACGCCGCCGCCGCCAAACAGCGCGACGCCGACCAGAAGGCGGCCGACAAGGCAGCGGACAGGGCCGCCCGCGACCAGGCCGCCGACCGCGCCCGCTACGACCGCGAAACCGCCCGCACCCGCGCGCCGGCAAAACCCCGCGCGTCCAGCCGCCAGACCCCGATGGAGGCCCTGACCAAGTCGGTCCTGCGCACCGCAGGTTCGACCATCACGCGCGAGCTGCTACGGGGCATACTGGGGGGTCTGAAGCGTCGCTGAGAGGCATCGACCCCGCCGGTCTGGGGAAAAGCCGGCCAGGCATTCCAGTCCGTACGCCGAACGGTCTAGACACCCGCCGATGCCCTCCTCTCCGCCGACCCCCGACCTGAAGCGCGACAATCCCGACACCATCGCGGGCGGTATCGCCCTGCGGATCGCGGCGGCTGGGCTGTTCTCGGTGATGGCGGCCCTGCTCAAACTGGCGACGACGCATGGGGTCGTGGCACCCGAGCTGGTGTTCTGGCGCGCCCTGTTCGGCCTGCCTGTCGTGGTGGTCTGGGCCCTGACCACACAGGGCGGTGTCGCCTCGCTCAAGACCCAGCGCCCGGGGGTTCATGTCTTCCGCTGCGTGCTGGGGATCAGCGCCTTGATGTGCAATTTCCAGGCGCTCAGCATGCTGGCCCTGGCCGATGCGACGACCATCGGCTTCACAGCCCCGATCTTCGCCACCCTGCTGTCGGGCCTGATCCTCAAGGAGGCGGTGGGTCGCCATCGCTGGGCGGCCGTGCTGATCGGGTTCGTAGGGGTGGCGGTGGTGCTGCATGGCGGGTCGGGGCCGCATGTCGGGCCGTCGATGATCGGCGTCGCCGTGGGCCTGGTCGGGGCGCTGGGTACCGCAGGCGTTACCGTCACCCTGCGCCAGCTCAAGGACACCGAACAGGTGGCGGCCATCGTCTTCTGGTTCTTCGTCGCCTCGATCGGGGTGGGGGCGGTGCTGCTGCCGTTCTTCGGAAGCTGGCACGGTCCAGCCGTCATGGCCCTGCTGGCCGGCGGCGGTGTCGCCGGGGGTCTGGCCCAGATCTGCATGACCGCCTCGCTGCGCCAAGCCCCAGTCGCGGTCATCGCCCCGTTCGATTATCTCCAGATCGTGGGCGCGGTCCTGTTCGGCTGGTGGCTGATGTCAACGACGCCGACGATGAACACCCTGGCCGGTGCCGCCCTCATTGCGGCGAGCGGCCTCTACACCGTCTGGCGCGAACGCGTCCGGCACAAGGAACGGATGATCCAGAGCACGTCGGCGCCGGTCTGATTGCACCCTCCGCTCATCCCGGCGGAAGCCGGGACCCAGTGCTTTGGGCGATGAGAGGTGGGTGCAGGTTTGAGAGCCGATCCCAGCAACAGTGCTCAATTCAAGGACTGAGTCCCGGCTTCCGGCGGGATGAGCGGGAGATGAAACTATCGCCCGGTAGACCCGAAACCCCCTGCCCCACGCACGGTCTCGTCCAGGGTCTCGACCTCTTCCACGACAGCCTGAGCATGAGCCGCGATCACCATCTGGGCGATACGCTCGCCGCGCCGGATCACGAAAGGCTCCGCGCCGTGGTTGATCAGGATGACCCCAACCTCCCCGCGATAGTCGCTGTCGATGGTGCCAGGCGAGTTCAGGCAGGTGATGCCGTGTTTCAGCGCAAGGCCCGACCGGGGCCTCACCTGGGCCTCCCAGCCGGTCTCCAGCGCGATCTTCAGCCCCGTCGGGACCAGTGCCCGCGCCCCCGGTTCCAGGGTCACCGGTGCATCGTCCGGCACGGCGGCGCGCAGATCCATCCCGGCCGAGCCGCTTGTCTCATAGGCGGGCAGGGCCAGGCCCTCGGCATGCGGAAGCCGCTGGATGCGCAGGATGGTCATGAGCTCAGGCCTTCGTCAGGTGGTCGGCGATGCGCAGCGCGAGCGCCCGAGCGATCTCGGTCTTGGACTGACGCGGCCAGCTTTCGGTCGCCTCGCCCGTGACCAGCAGCACGGTGTTGCCGTCCGAGCCGAAGACGTCGGCCGAGACGTCGTTGCCGACGATCCAGTCGCAGCCCTTTCGTGACAGCTTGGAGCGCGCATTGGCCTCCAGGTCGGTGGTCTCGGCGGCGAAACCGATCACCAGGGCGGGGCGTCTGGGCCCCGGCGCGGCGATCCCGGCCAGGATGTCGGGGTTCTCGATCAGCGACAGGGTCGGCGGGCCGCCCGGTCCCTTCTTGATCTTGCCGCCCGCGATCGTGTCCACGCGCCAGTCGGCCACGGCCGCCGACAGCACCGCGACGTCGGCGGGCAGGGCCGCTTCCGTCGCCGCTTGCATCTCCAGCGCCCCCTCGACGTCGATCCGGGTCACCCCAACCGGGGTGGCCAATGCGGTGGGGCCGGACACCAGAGTCACCTCACAGCCCAGCGCGGCCAGGGCAGCGGCGATGGCATAACCCTGTTTGCCACTGGACCGGTTGGTCAGGCCGCGCACGGGGTCGATCGCCTCGAAGGTCGGCCCGGCCGTGACGACCGCGCGCTTGCCGGCGAGGGGGCGGTCTGCGGGCCCTCGCAATGTCTCGACGATCGCGTCCAGGATCGCGGCGGGTTCGGCCATCCGGCCCGGCCCGAATTCGCCGCAGGCCATCTCGCCGTCGTCCGGCCCGACGACCGCCACGCCGTGCAGACCGTCGAAACTTTTCAGCCGCTCCACATTGGCCTGGACCGCCGGGTGCAGCCACATCCGAACGTTCATCGCCGGGGCCAGCAGGACCCGCTTGTCGGTGGCCAACAGGGTGGTCGAGGCCAGGTCGTCGGCCAGGCCGTTGGCCGCCTTGGCGATCAGCCCGGCCGTCGCCGGAGCCACGACCACCAGATCGGCCCAGCGCGACAGCTCGATATGGCCCATGGTCGTCTCGTCGTCGGGCATGAACAGGGTCTGGCGCACCGGATGGCCGGTCAGGGACGCCAGCGACAGCGGCGTCACGAACTCGGAGCCCGCCGGGGTCAGCAGGGCCCGCACTTCGCCCCCGGCCTTCCGGATCAGCCGCACGAGCTCCAATGCCTTGTAGGCTGCGATGCCGCCGCCCACGATCAGCAGGATCTTGCGCGCGCTCAGGGGGCTCTCGGTCATGGGGCCTGTCTAACGAGCCTCGCGCGAATCGTCGAGGAAGACAAAAAAGAACATTGCAAGAACAAACAGGCCATGCATAACCTTGTTCGCGGGTTTCATTGAAGGAGAGCGGGTGATGAGGACGCGAGTTGAACGGACCACGGCCCTTGCCGTGGTGGCCATGGCGATGTCGGTTCTGGGGCTGTCGGCATGCGACAACGGACCGTCGGCGGTCGAGACGCGGGACCGCAGCACCCAGGTCGCCGAGGCGGCCCTGACGGCGGCGACCGGCGCGACCCCGGCAGAGGCAGCAACGGCGGAAACGATCAAGCCTGTGCTGACGGCCAATCGTCGCGAAAGCGTCGATGCCAAGATCACCAGACTTTATGAGCGCAACGGCCAGGCCTTCGGGGCGCGGACGCCCGAGGATTATCTGGCGCGGATCAAGGCCTTCACCGAGACGCCGCCCGCGGGGGTCGAGACGGTTAGCCGGCCCAACGGCGACACCCTGTTCTACCAGGCGTCGACCAATACCTTTGCGGTGGTGTCGCGCGACGGGACGCCCCGGACCATGTTCAAGCCGGACGACGGCCCCACCTACTGGGCCCAGCAAAAGGAACGCGCCCCGACCTTCGGCCAGCGCACCGGATCGGGTTCCAGCCAGAACTGACCATCGCGCTCAAGCAGCGCGCCGCCGCGCGGTGGGCGATAGCGCCCAAAAGGCGACCTGCGCTCAATCAGCAAGCCGTCGCGCTGGGAGCGTCAGCGACCTGAAGCTACGCCGTTTCGGCGTCGGGGCGGTCGGCCATCTCGCGGATGAGGTCCAGCGCCAGCTTCTGTTGTCGCGTCGACAGCTGCGGTGCCAGGCGCGAAATCTCGATCGAGTAGCGGGTCGAGGGAAAGTCGTGGTCGAAGGCCGGCGCGCCGTCCTCGGCCACGCCCGGCTGTCCCTGGGCGATGCCCTGGAAGAAATAGCCGATGTCGACCTTGAAGAACCGGGCGATGTCCCAGAGCTTGGACGCCGAGATCCGGTTGGCTCCCTTCTCGTATTTCTGGATCTGCTGGAACGTCAGCCCGAGCGCACGGCCCAGGTCGCTCTGATTGTATCCCAGGCTGATTCGTTTCTCGCAGACCCTGCGCCCCACATGCCGGTCTACTGGATGCGGACCGTCTTCCCCCGTGCCTCTAGCCATTGTCTTCCTGCCGTTCAGCCATATCGTGCTGCGTTTTCAATGCGCCGCTCGCACGCGGTTGTCATCATACTTTTCGTATACGGCCCCGCTTGGGGGTAGACGCAAGCGTAAAGGCGGAAATGACAATTTCAGCGACCTATGGACGTCGCAGTTTTCGCACTCCCATGCCCCGCAACGCAGCCAGTGCCAGCGCGCGCTCAGCCGGGTCGAGATCAGCCGCCGCGACGGCGATCGCTTTCAGAATGTCGTCCGCCTCGTGGTCGAATGCCGCGCTCTCTTCGGCAACTCCGGCTACGCAAGGCGTCCCAGGTGGTGGACCCACATGATGCGGCAGGTCGGCGAACAGCCGCGTCACCTCCAGCCCGTAGCGCCCACAGAACTGCCACAGCCGGGACGCCGGGATACGCAGGCCGTCCTCATAGTTCTTGATCCGGGTTTCCGACACATCGAGGGCGGCTGCCACCTCACGGCGGCTGAGGTTCATCGACTCGCGCACCCGGCGCAGACGCAGGCCCAGGGTGGTGTCGATATGCTCTGTTTTCAGCCGATCGAGGCTGTCCTGCCCCCGTTTTCCCTTCATCGACGGCTCCTTAGGACTGCAAGCCCGGGCACCAGCAGGCCGCCAGCGATCAGCAGCCAGAAGACCATGTCCCCGAACCGGCCATACAGGGTGGGCATTGCGGGCTCGGGCAGGCGGGCGTCGATCACGCCACTTTCGCCGGGCTCCAGCCGCTGATCCTGCACTACCCGTCCCCAGGGATCGATCATCGCCGAAACGCCCGTGGGCGTGGCCCGCACGACCGGCAAGCCGGTCTCGATGGCGCGATAGCTCGCCAGGTTGAGGTGCTGGAGAGGTCCTGAGGTGCGCCCGAACCACGCATCATTCGACACATTGACGATCCAGCGCGGCCGCTCCGTCCCGCCCGGCGTGAAGCCAGGATACAGGCTCTCGTAACAGATCAGCGGCTGTACCGTCGGTGCATTGGGCAGGGCGATCGGTGACGGTCTCGCGCCCGCGCTGAAATCGGCCGGCATATGCACGAGGCTGCGCACGCCCAGGGCATTCATCAGACCCCCCAGCGGCAGGTACTCGCCGAACGGCACCAGCCGGTACTTATCGTATACCCCTGCCACCCGCAGTCCCCGCCCGCCCTCGTCGTGCAGGGCGAACAGACTGTTGAAATATCGGTCGGGTCCGCCCGCCGTCCCGGGCTCGCCGCGCGCCAGTCCGATCAGCAGGGTCTGGCCCGGCGAAACCGCGCGGGCGATGGCGTCTGCCTCGGGGGCCCCTGCGGCGAAGACGGAGTTGGCGCTGGCCGGAAGGGCACCTTCGGGCCAGACGATCACGTCAGGCAGGACCGATGCGGGCCTCGCGGTCAGGTTCACATAGCGATCGACGATCCCCTGATAGGCCTCTGGCGTCCATTTCGATTCCTGGGCCACGTCGGCCTGAACGATACGGACGAGGGTGTCGGTCAGGGCCAGCCGTGCGCTCGACAACCGCACGGACCCGAAAACAATCAGGCCCACCAGGACCAGCCCTCCGACGAAGGCCGCGCCGATCCGCGCCTCACGACGTCCCGGTCCGGCCAGCGGCCCGAACGCCGCCACTGCCGCAACCGTCACCACGCTCAATCCATAGACGCCTGCGACCGAGGCAAACTGAGATCCCGCCGATCCCGCCGCCCATGTCGCCCCGGCCGGGTTCCAGGGAAAGCCGGTCAGGACATGGCCTCTCAGCCACTCGAACAGGCAGAACAGGGCCGCGAACAACAGCACCCGCACCACCTCGGACGGAGCAAACCGACGATAGAGGGCGCAGGCCGCGCCCCAGAACAGTCCCAGACCCGCCGGCAACAGGCTGGCCGCGAAGGGTGCCATCCAGGCCTGGGCCGGATCGACCGTGAAGGCCTCGGCCACCCACCAGCAACCGATGAAGAAATAGCCGAACCCCGACAGCCACCCCATCCAGAACGCGCCGCGCGTCGTCGTCGATCGCTCGCTGAGCGCCATCAGAAGCGGATAGCCGATCAGTCCGGGCAGGATTCCGAACGGCGGATGGGCAAGGGCTGCGACGACACCGGCCAGCAGGGCCAGACCGATCCGGACGAAACGGATGATCAGGCGTCGTCGCCGGTCCTGTCCGCCGAGGTCGGTGTCCAGCGGCTCGGTTGAGGCGTCGAGCGGGATGTGCGTCGGATCGGGGGTCGTGTCAGAGGTCATCAGGCAGGCTGTATGGGTCCGCCACGCCCAGGCTGGCAAGCAGGGTGCGCTCTTCCGCCTCCATCGCCTCGGCCTCGGTCTCGTCCTCGTGATCGCGCCCCAACAGGTGCAGGACGCCGTGGACGACCAGATGCATCAGGTGATTGGCCAGGGATTTCCCCTGCGCCTCCGCTTCGTCGCGACAGACGCCGAAGGCCAGGACGATGTCACCCAGATGGACCGGCGCGCCCGGCCCGGAGCCGGGAAAAGGCGGCATGTCGCCACCGGGGAAGGACAGCACATTCGTCGGCCGGTCCTTGCCTCGAAACCGTGAATTCAGCTCGCGCACGGCCTCGTCGTCGGTCAGAAGCACGACCAGATCGCCCACAACCGAGCCCAGCGCCGCCTGCGCTGCCCGTTCGACCACCGCTTCCGCGTCCGGCAGCGCCACGATCCAGGCGTCGGATTCGATCTCGATCTCGATCATCGACGCAGGTTCAGCTGGCCGGGGCTTCGAGATCAGGCTTTGGTCGTCCCTGCGCGGCGTCGGCGTCATAGGCGCGCACGATCCGTTCGACCATGGCGTGACGCACCACGTCCTGAGCCGCGAACTCGAGCACCCCGACACCCTTGACGTCCTTCAGGATACGCAACGCATGGGCCAGTCCGGAATCGCGGGGATTGAGCAGGTCGATCTGCGACGGGTCGCCGGTGACGACCATCCGAGCGCCCTCGCCCAGCCGTGTCAGGACCATCTTCATCTGAAGCCGGCTGGTGTTCTGGGCCTCGTCGACGATGACGAAGGCATGGCTGAGCGTGCGACCACGCATGAAGGCGATCGGCGCGGCCTCGATCTCGCCCTTGTCGCGCCGACGCTGGACGTCCTCGGCCCCCAGGATGTCGTTCAGCGCCTCCCAGATCGGGGCCAGATAGG
>NZ_JAEMRD010000118.1 GCF_016463485.1 Brevundimonas sp. | reverse complement strand
GGGCTGGTCTGCGCCTGTGCAGCCCTGGCTTATGCGGAGCTGTCGACCATGATGCCGGCGGCGGGCAGTGCCTATGTCTATTCCTATGCGGTGCTGGGCGAGCTGTTCGCCTGGATCGTGGGGTGGAGCCTGATCCTCGAATATTCGCTGGTCGTGTCGGCCGTGGCCGTGGGCTGGTCGGGCTATGCGGTCGGGTTCCTGAACGGGCTGGACATCGGCGGGATCAGCCTGGCCCTGCCGGCGGCCCTGACCATGGGGCCGCACGCGGGCGGGATCATCAACCTGCCGGCGGTCTTCATCATCGGGGTTGTGACCGGCCTACTGCTGCTGGGCACGCGCGAAAGCGCCAACATCAACGTGGCCCTGGTGGTGATCAAGATCGTCGCCCTGGTCGTCTTCGTGGTGCTGGCCCTGCCGTCATTCGATGCGGCCAACTTCACTCCCTTCATGCCCGAAGGTTTCGGCGCGCCGTTCGTGAAGACGGGGGTCATGGCGGCGGCGGCCATCATCTTCTTCGCCTTCTACGGCTTCGATGCCATTTCCACGGCGGCGGAAGAGACGAAGAAGCCCGAGCGAGACCTGGCCATCGGCATCGTCGGCTCGATGCTGATCTGCACGGCCCTGTACATGGTGGTGGCTGCCGCAGCGATCGGGGCCCGGCCTGTGGCGTCCTTCGCGGCCAGCCCCGAGCCTCTGGCCCTGATCCTGCGCGACCTGGGGCAGGGGACGGCGGCGAAATGGATCGGGGTGTCGGCGGTCGTCGCCCTGCCGACCGTCCTCTTGGCCTTCCTGTTCGGCCAGAGCCGGATATTCCTTGGCATGGCGCGCGACGGCCTGTTGCCGGTGCGGCTGGCGCGGATCTCAACGCGCGGGGTTCCGGCGCTGGTGACCGTGTTCACGGCGGTGGTTGTGGCCATCCTGGCGGGACTTCTGCCGCTGGATGAGCTGGCGTCGCTGGCCAATGCGGGGACGCTGGCGGCCTTCTGCGCGGTCGGGGTCTGTCTGGTGGTGCTGCGGCTGCGCGATCCGTCGAGGAAGCGGCTGTTCAAGGCTCCGCTGTGGCCGGTGGTGGCGGCGATCACCATCGTCGGCTGCGTGGTGTTCTTCCTGAGCCTGAAGCCGATCACCCAGTTGGGCTTCTTCGCCTGGAATGCGGTCGGGCTGGTGATCTATTTCGTCTGGTCGTCGAAGAACGCCCGTCTGGCCCAGACCCCTTCAAGCCAGCCCTGATGGCGCTGCGGGACCTGTCGGGGGCGGTCGATTTCGGCGTGCTGGACCGCATGACGGGCGGTGACGATGCGATCGCCGAAGAGGTGCTGGGTCTGTTCACCGAACAGGCGGCCATGTGGTCGGCCATGCTGGAGCCCAAGACGGACGGCTGGCGTGACGCCGTCCATACCATCCGTGGGGCGGCGGCCGGGATCGGGGCGGGGCCGCTGGCCGCGATCTGCGCAGACGCCGAAATCGCGGATCAGGCGCTGGCCGCGCCCGCTCTGGACAGGGTCAGGACGGCGCTCGACACGGCTCTGGCGGACGTCGCGGCGTGGCGGCATGAGCTGATGTTGCGGTCCCTTCGCGGATAGGACGCTTCTGCTCGATGCGTTCGCCGCTATGCCGTCGTCCCGGGTCGCCGAGGACCGCGCCGCCTGCTTGGACGTGGCGGTGGCGGTGCTGAAAACAGGCCGCCAAACCGCCAAACCGCCAAATACCGGCTTCATGGGTAGAACGCGCTGAGCGTGCCGACCCGACCGGTTCGCCACCTCACCAGCGCGGAAGACGCCTCACAACCGAACATTTCAAAGACCGTTCAGGTGACGTGGTGATGAGCATAATCGAGCGCAAGGGCTGAAGAAGAATATATTCCTGTACTGTTCTCGCCACTGCTCCGTGCGCCCGATGGCGGGTGCGACGGACTTGAGAGCGTTCTAGCTTCGCGTCCGGTCGTAGACGCCGAACTCGTGGGCGATGCAGCGGTCGATCAGGGTGCGCCAGACGGGCTCGGCGATGTCGGGCGACAGGTGGTGGGCCTCGGCGGCGGCCAGGACTTTTGAAACAACGTCCTCGATGCGGGCCTCGTCGTGGACGGCCCCGCGGTCAGGCTTGATGCGGGCGGCGGCGTCCATGTAGCGCTGGCGTTCGGCGATCAGAGCGACCAACGCGCGATCCAGGGCGTCGACCCCCTGGCGCACCTCCACCATCGTCGTGCATTCGGACGGATCCAGACGCGGATCGACGGCGACGAGGGCGGGCTTGTGCATGGCGGGGGAACTAGCGCGGGCAGGGCGCCCCGCCAAGGCCCGATGCCTGCGACCTATCCGACGAACGCCCGTTCCAGCACATAGTCGCCGGGTTCGGCGTTCGACCCCTCCTTCAGGCCATAGGATTCCAGCAATTCGCCGGTCTCCTTGATCATGGCCATCGATCCGCACAGCATTACGCGGTCGGTATTGGGCGAGAACCCGATCGGGAGGCCCAGATCGGCGAAGAGGTCACCCGACTTGATCCGGTCGGTGATGCGGCCCGGCGTCTCGAACCGTTCCCGGGTCACGGTGGGATAATAGACCAGCTGCGCCCTGGCTTCGTCGCCGATCAGGGGATCGTCGTGGATCTCGCGGCTGAAGAAGTCGCGGTAGGCCAGGTCGGCGACGTTGCGTACCGTGTGGCAGACGATGACCTGTCCGAAGCGGGAATAGGTGTCCGGGTCGCGCGCCACGGCCAGCCAGGGCGCCAGGCCCGTCCCCGTGCCGATCAGCCACAGGCGTTCGCCGCCGGTCAGGGCGTCGAGCACCAGGGTTCCAGTCGGCTTCTTGCCCATCAGGACGGTGTCGCCGGCCTGGATCTTTTGCAGGCGGCTGGTCAGCGGCCCGTCGGCGACCTTGATCGAGAAGACCTCCAACTCCTCGGCCCAGCCGGGGCTGGCGATCGAATAGGCGCGCAGCACGGGCTTTCCGCCGTCCTCGCCCGGCAGGCCGATCATCACGAACTCGCCGGAGCGAAAGCGGAAATCCTCGGGCCGTTCGACGGCGAAGGAGAACAGGCTGTCGGTCCAGTGCCTGACCCATTTCACCGTCAGCCCGTGGAAGGGGCTGGGCTTGGGCGGCGTCACGGCTGCGGGGGAGAGGAGGGCGTCGGTCATCCCGGTCTGTTTAGGGACTGTGGCGCGGGTCCGAAAGACGCGCCGCCGCCGCATCGCGCCGGTCTGGCCGAAAAAATCTCGGTGACGGCGATAGATTGGCTCGCTAGCTATTGGGGATGCGCACAGTTCTTCTTGCTTCGACGCTGCTCCTGGCGGCCGGTTCCGCGATGGCCCAGACCACTCCAGACCCATCGATCCTCACGCCCGAGCGAGTGTTCGCCAACCCCAGCCTGAATGGTCCGGTGGCGCAGGGTGTCAGCCTTTCGCCGGACGGCCAGCTGGTCGCCTTTTTACGGGCGCGTGAGGATGATGTGTCGGTGCTGGACCTGTGGGCCGCGCCGACGGGGGCGGGGGAGCCGTTCAAGCTGATCGACGCGCGGGCGCTCGTTCCCGACGCCGGCGAGCTGTCGGAGGCTGAGAAGGCACGGCGCGAGCGGATGCGGATCTCCCAGCGTGGCGTGGTCGAGTACAGCTGGGACGAACAGGGACGTTTCATCCTCGCTCCGCTGGAAGGCGACATCTATCTGGCGTCGCGCGCCGACCAGAGTGTGCGCCGCCTGACGACGACAGCGGCCGACGAGATCGACGCCAAGGTGTCTCCGAAAGGCAATTTCGTCTCCTACGTCCGGGACCAGGATCTGGTCATCCAGGACCTTGCGACCAATACCGAGACACCGATCACCACCGACGGTGACGGCCTGATCACCTGGGCGACCGCCGAGTTCATCGCTCAGGAGGAGATGGACCGCGACACCGGATACTGGTGGAGCCCCGACGAGACCTTCATCGCGCTGCAGCGCACCGACGAGAGCACGGTCGACATCGTGCCCCGGCTGGACATCACCGGCGGCGGGGCGCGTACGGTGGAGCAGCGTTACCCACGCGCCGGGCGTCCCAATGCCGTGGTCGAACTGTACGTCCAGGACCGGGCGGCGGGAACGCGGGTCAAGGTCGACCTGGGCGCGAACGCCGACATCTATCTGGCCCGGGTCAACTGGTCCCAGGACGGCAAGACCCTGTACGTCCAGCGCCAGTCGCGGGACCAGAAGACGCTGGACCTGCTCAGCGTCGATCCGGCGACCGGCACATCCACGGTGATCGCGACGCAGACCTCGACGGCCTGGGTGCCTCTGACGAATGATTTCAAGACGTTGAAGGACGGAACCTTCATCTGGTCTTCGGAAGAGAGCGGTTGGCGGCATCTGTACCGCTATGCGCGTGACGGCCGCCGGATCGGCGCGATCACCTCGGGCCAGTTTCCGGTCAAGGGGCTGAACGGGGTCAATGAAGCAACCGGCGAGGTCTTCTTCATCGCCTCGATGAAGGACGGCCAGGAACAGCCGATCGAGCAGCAGATGTTCCGCACCTCGCTGGATGGTGTGACGCCCGTCGCGGTGACCCCGGCCGGCGGCTGGTGGGGCGTGTCGATGAACCGGACGGCGACCGCCTATGTCGGCAACTACACGGACCTTGAAACCCCGCCGCAGTCGGGGCTCTATCAGGCAGACGGCACCTTCGTGCGCTGGATCGAGCAGAACCGGCTCGATGAGCGCCACCCGATGTTCCCCTACCTGGCGCGGCGTCAGGCCCCGACCTTCGGCACGTTGCAGAGCCACGGCGAGACCCTGGTCTGGCAGATGACGACGCCGCCCGGTTTCGATCCGTCGAAGACCTATCCCGTGGTGATGCAGGTCTATGGCGGGCCGTCGGGCGGTGGGGTCAAGGTCGGCTGGCAGCCGGCGACCAATCAACTGTTGACCGAGGCGGGTTACATCGTCTTCCGCCTCGACAACCGGGGCGAGGGCGACCGGTCGGCCGCCTTCAAACAGGCGCTGTACCTGAAGATGGGTCAACCCGAGGTCGAGGATCAGGTGCTGGCCGCCGACTATCTGCGCAGCCTGCCCTATGTCGACAAGGACCGGATCGCGGTCATGGGCTGGAGCTATGGCGGGTTCATGAGCCTGATGATGGGCACCGAGCCGAAGATGGGCCTGGCCGGCATCCTGGCCGGGGCGCCGCCGACCGAGTGGAGTCTCTACGACACCCACTACACCGAGCGGTTCATGTCGACGCCCGAGGGCAATGTGGAAGGCTATGCGGCATCGGACGTGATCCCGCGCCTGCCCAACCTGACGGGGCGGCTGCTGCTGATGCACGGGATGGCAGACGACAACGTGATCCTGGAGAACTCCACCCGCGTCGTCGACGCGCTCCAGGCGCGGTCCACGCCGTTCGAGTTGATGCTGTGGCCGGGCCAGAGGCACGGGGTGCGCGGCAACGAACGCCAGTTGGCGCAATGGAGGATATATCTGGACTTCCTCGACCGGACGATCGGGACGCGGTCTCACACCCCATAATAATCCGCTCATCCCGGCGAAAGCCGGGACCCAGTTCTCTTGTGGCGCAAAGCGCCGGGATCACCGCCATGAGACTTCTCAACCCGTCATCGCCCAAAGCACTGGGTCCCGGCTTTCGCCGGGATGAGCGGAGGTGGAGGTTCGGCGTGATCGCGTCATCGCTCCTTATGGCTTTCGGAGCTGCCGTCCCCGCTCTCGCTCAAGACGTCGATACCACGCTGGCCGCCCTGGCCCCCCACGCGGCGGGCTGTGGCTACCTCCAGCCGGGCGAGGCGGGTGATGCAGGGACTGCAGCCGGTCTGGTCATCGCGGGTTGCGAACGGGATGCGGCGTCCAGCCATGCCGTCATCCGATGGGCGTCCACAGCTGACGCCATCGCCCACGGCGCACGGACAGCCGCCGGCCTGCCCATCCTGCTCAAGGACAATATCGAAACGCGTGACATGCCGACCACGGCCGGGTCCCTGGCGCTGGCCGCGAACGCCCCCGGCCGCGACGCCCCGCTCGTCACGCGGTTGCGCGACGCGGGCTTCTTCATACTCGGCAAGACCAACCTGTCGGAGTGGGCCAATATCCGCTCGACCCGGTCGGTCAGCGGCTGGAGCGCGGTCGGGGGGCTGACGCCCAACCCCTATGATCCGGCGCGCACCGCCTGTGGTTCCTCGTCGGGCAGCGCCGTGGCAGTCGCCGTCGGACTGGCCCCCGTCGCCATCGGGACCGAGACCAACGGCTCGATCACCTGCCCGGCCTCGGTCAATGGGGTGGTGGGGTTCAAGCCGACCGTGGGTCTGGTCAGCCGGACCCATATCGTCCCGATCAGCCATTCCCAGGACACGGCCGGGCCGATCGCCACCACGGTCGAGGACGCGGCCATCGTCCTGACCGCGATCGCCGGGTCCGACCCGCTGGACGCCGCCACGACCGAAGCCGACGCACACAAGGTCGACTATCGCGCGGCGCTGGATGCGAACAGCCTGTCCGGTGCCCGGATCGGCGTGCTGCGCTATGCCTCGAACTATTCGGCGGACACGCTGGCGGCGTTCGAGACCTCGCTTCAGGCGATGCGAGATGCCGGCGCGGTGCTGGTGGACATCACCACTGCCCCCGACCTGCGCACCATCGGCGGGGAGTCGTTCAAGGTGCTGATGTACGAGCTCAAGGCCGATCTGAACGCCTATCTGGCCTCGACGGACCCGGTCCAGGTGCCGACCCGGACCCTGGCCGACCTCATCGCCTTCAACGCCGAGACCCCCGCCGAGACCGTCCTGTTCGGCCAGGAGCTGTTCGAGCAGGCTCAAGCCAAGGGCGATCTGACGACCCAGGAATATATCGACGCCCGCGCCACCTCGTTTCGTCTGGCCGGGCCAGAGGGCATCGACAGGATGATGGCGGACAATGACGTCGTCGCCCTGATCGCGCCCACCACGTCACGCGCCTGGACCAACGACCGCGAGGACGATGACAATGCGCAGGGGTCAACGTCGACGATCGCTGCCGTTGCGGGCTATCCCCACCTGACCGTGCCGATGGGCTTCGATCGCGGAATGCCGG
Organism: Brevundimonas sp.; assembly: GCF_016463485.1. Lineage (GTDB taxonomy): Bacteria > Pseudomonadota > Alphaproteobacteria > Caulobacterales > Caulobacteraceae > Brevundimonas. Next base: position 3,144 of record NZ_JAEMRD010000118.1, on the reverse strand, counting down.
TCGGGATCAGCTTCATCGGCGGCGCGTGGGACGACGCGATCATCCTGTCGCTGGGCTACGCCTTCGAGCAGAAGACACACGCGCGGCGGCCGCCCAACTGATTGCGTCTCGGCTTGCCGGAGGCGGCGGGGTTATCCCCGGTAGGCGCTGACCTTGGCTTCCAGCGTTTCCGCCAGGATGCGGCCTGTGGGGTGGTCGTCGGTCTGGATTTCGTCGCGGACCACGGCGCGGATGGCGTCGATGTGGGCGTCGAGCAGGGCCTGGGGGGCTTCGGCGCGCTTGCCGGGTTCGTCCAGCAGCTTGCACAGGGATCCGGCCAGACGGGTGACCAGCGGATACTGGTAGGTGCTGCCCAGACCCTTCAGGTCATGGGCGCGGAAATAGAGCTCTTCGGCCGTCTCCGCGTTCAGACCCTTGGCTCGGATGGCGGCCTGGGCGGCGTCCAGCTTGGTGATCTCGTCCTGGAGCCATTGTCCGAACTGGGAGGACATGGCCTTCAGGGCCGCCTCGGCCTTGGCGATGGCGTTGGCGTCGATGCCGCCGAACCCGCCGCCGACCTTGAGGCGCAGGGTGTTGGGTGGGCGGATGACCTGGGCCGGATTGCTCACGAAGGAAGCTCCTGAAACGAACTCCCTGATCCTGCACGGGGGCCGTTAAGGAACGGTGACCCGCGAAATCAGGCCGTGAACTGTTCGGCCAGGACCCGCTCCTCGAACGAGCGGCCGGCGTCGAACAGCATGACCAGGTCGATGTCGCGGCGTTCGCGAACCTCGACCCGGGCGACCCGCCGGACTTCCAGACCGTCGGCGACGGCGCTGACGGGCCGTTTGTCGGCTTCCAGCACCTCGAAGCAGACCCGCGCCTCATGCGGCAACAGGGCACCGCGCCAACGCCGGGGGCGAAAGGCGCTGATAGGGGTCAGGGCCAGAACGCGGGCGTCCAGCGGAATGATCGGGCCGTGGGCGGACAGGTTATAGGCGGTCGAACCGGCCGGGGTGGCGACCATGCAACCGTCGCAGGTCAGCTCGTCCAGCCGCACCTTTCCGTCGATGGAGATGCGGATCTTGGCGCTCTGGCGGGTCTGCCGCAGCAGGGAGACCTCGTTGATGGCGAGACCGGAATGGACCTGACCGGCTTCGGTGGTGGCGTCCATCTGGAGCGGATGGATGACGGCGCGGCCGGCCTCGGCGATGCGGGCGGGCAGATCGTCCTCGTCGTAGTCGTTCATCAGAAACCCGACCGAACCCCGGTTCATGCCATAGACCGGTGTGCGGCGACTGAGATCGGCGTGGAGCGTCTCCAGCATGAAGCCATCACCGCCCAGGGCGACGATGATGTCGGCCTGATCGACATCGACCGAACCGTAGCGGGCCATGAGCCGTTCGCGAGCCTGCTGCGCCTCCGGCCGATCGCTGGCGACGAAGGCGAGGGTGGTCGAGGCGGTCATCGGGACGGCGAGGGGGGCTGGGCGTTCACGGCGTTAGGCAAAGCCGAGGCCGGGGCCGGTGTCAAACCGTATCCGCCGGCCGTATCAGCCGGTCATGTCGCGGAAGGCCTTGGCGGCGGCAGACGGCGACAGGGTCATGGCGGTCCAGGACGAGCCCTGCGCCTCGCCGGGCGAGCCCCGCGTCAGCTTTCTGATGTCTTCCAGGATGGCGGAGAATACCGCCCGGTCGATGCCGACGGCGGTGCAGGCCAGGAACAGGGCCTCGGGCGTCGGGCGCATGACGGCGGCGCGCACCTGGGCGATCGTGAAACCGCCCAGCGCCGCCAGACCATGCTCGAACAGACTGAGGCGCTTTTCGCGAATCGCGCGGATCAGGAAGCCGGCGCGAAGTTGTCCGGCGGACTGAAGCTTGTCGATCAGACGGCGCTCCATCTCCTCGCGTTCTGACAGGGTCGTGACCGGGACCGGGTCGCGCAGGCTTGAGACCGCGCCGTCGATGGCATTGGACAGGGCGGCGTCGTCGACACGGAACCGCTCGCCGATCGCCTGGCGCAGGGCGACGCCGACCAGGCTGTAGAGCTCGCGGGCCAGGGTCTCATTGAGACGCGGGTGGCGGGTGAGGGGCGCGCGCAGGGCGGCGACGCGGCGCGACTGCTCGATCAGGCGATGCAGGCCCGTTTCGCTGATCTCGGCCGTCCGGTTGGAGGCGAGCGCGGTCATGGTGGCCGGTTCGGCGGCGTCGATGATGGCGTCGGCGACGCGGCCGCTAAGCGCGGGGCGGCGGGCGACCTCGATCTGGTGCTCGATGGTGGCCTCGACCAGGATGCGCAGCAGGTCCTGATCACGGAGCAGGGGGCTGGAGGCGATGATCGGGCGGGCGATCTCGATCTCGTCGAGCGCCAGCATATTGACCAGGGCCAGCGGTGCCCAGTCGGCGCCGGCCAGGCTTTCGGCCAGGGATTTGCGAATGTCATGCTCGGCCTGGCGCGCCAGGGTCATGAAAATCTCGGTCAGGACCGGCGAGACTTCGGTACCGGTAGGCGTCGCGTCGCAAAGGGCGGCGACCCCGAGCAGCAGCCGTTGGCGGTCGTCGGTGGTGCGGCTTTTCGCGAGAGCCAGAAGTTCGGACGGGGGAACGCTGACCTGGGGAGCCGGGCGGAAGGATTGCAGGGCGGCGACGGCTGTCACGGGCGGGCTCCGGTCAGACTCGTGCGAGTCGTACATCCACTGTGCGGTTCCGGACGTGAAAACTCGGTTAACGAAGCCTCAACCATGCCGCTTTGCTTGACGAGTGGAGCGCGCGAGGCAACGGTGAGCGACGCCCGTCAGAGTCGACCGAGGAGTTTTGAACATGGCCGATGGAGCCGCGCACACGTTGAAGTCCCGGGTTTCCGCTGAGGAATGGCAAGCCCGCGTCGAGCTGGCTGCTCTCTACCGGCTGGTCGCCCTGCACGGTTGGGACGACATGATCTTCACCCACATCTCGGCGCGCGTGCCGGGGCCCGAGCACCATTTCCTGATCAACCCCTACGGCTGGTATTTCGAGGAGATGACGGCGTCCTGTCTGGTCAAGGTCGACCTGGACGGCAACATCGTCCAGGAGACGCAGAGCTTCATCAATCCCGCCGGCTTTACCATCCATTCTGCGATTCATGCGGCGCGCGAGGATGCGCATTTCGTGATCCATCTTCATACGG
>NZ_JAEMRD010000017.1 GCF_016463485.1 Brevundimonas sp. | reverse complement strand
CCGGTGCGGCCGATGCGGTGGACGTAGTCGTCGGCGTGGTGCGAGACGTCGTAGTTGAAGACGTGGCTGACGTCGGGGATATCGAGCCCGCGCGCGGCGACGTCGGACGCCACCAGCAGTTTCAGTTCGCCCGAGCGGAAGGCCGCCAGGGTCTTGGTGCGCAGCGACTGATCCAGATCGCCGTGGATCGGCGCGGCGTCGAAGCCGTGCTGCTTCAGCGACTTGGCGACGACGTCGACCTCGGATTTCCGATTGCAGAAGACGATGCCGTTCTTCACGTCGTCACGACCGATCAGGGCGCGCAGGGCGGCGCGCTTCGTCTTGGGATCAGTGTTCGGGACGCGAACAATATACTGGGTGATGGTCTCGGCCGTCATGGCCGGGCGCGACGCCTCGATCCGGGTCGGATCCTTGAGGAAGGCCTGGGTCAGACGGGTGATCTCCGGCGGCATGGTGGCCGAGAAGAACAGGGTCTGGCGCTTGGGCGGGGTCAGTTTGAAGATGCGCTCGATGTCGGGGATGAAGCCCATGTCGAGCATCCGGTCCGCCTCGTCGACGACCATCAGTTCCACGCCGTTCAGCATCATCTTGCCGCGCTCGAACAGGTCCAGCAGACGGCCGGGGGTCGCGATCAGGACATCGACGCCCTTGTTCAGCGCCGCGACCTGATCGCCCATGGAGACGCCGCCGATCAGCAGCACCCAGGTCAGCTTGGTCCCCTTGGCATATTTCTCGAACGACATGGCGACCTGGTCCGCCAGTTCGCGGGTCGGGGCCAGGACAAGGGCGCGGGGCATGCGGGCCCGGGCGCGCCCCTTGGACAGGCGCTCGATCAGGGGAAGGGTGAAGGCGGCGGTCTTGCCGGTGCCGGTCTGGGCGATGCCGAGGACGTCGCGGCCGGCGAGGGCCACGGGAATGGCCTGGGCCTGGATTGGGGTGGCGGTGGTATAGCCGGTGTCGATGACGGCTTGCAGGGTCGTGGGCGAAAGGCCCAGTGCGGAAAATTCGGTCATGTATCCTTGAGGACGGTGGGGCGCACCCATCGGGAGTGCGTGTTGCGATGATTGCGGAACCGCCCCTCGATGGGCGAGCGGGCGGCGCGAATTCGCCAGACCTGTCCCGAAACGTGGCCCGCATATAGATGCCCCTACGCCAGAGTCAAGTATTGGGGCCGGTCACGCCCGACTTGGCATTTCGTGAATATTTGTTAAGACTTCGCGCCGTCAGGAGCGAAGGGGTTGATTGTGAAGCACTTTATCTGGGTACTGACGGTTGTTTCATGCCTGGCGGGTGCTCCGGCGTCAGCCGGGATGAACGACGCCTTCAACAACACGGTGATCTCGCGCTACCCAGACGGCGGCTGGGTCAAGCACTGGTTCAACCGCGACGGCACCTATTCGGCCGAGTTCTCTGACGGGCGTCGCATCCGAGCGACCTGGCGGGTCGAGGGCGAGCGCGTCTGCCTGAACGGCATCCGCCCGTCCTTGATGATGATCTCGCGCTTCTGTTCTCCCCTGATCGAAGCCGATCTGGGCGACACCTGGCCGTCGCGCGATCCGCTGGGGCGCCGCGTGCAGAACGTGCTGGCTCCGGGACGGTAGTCGCGGGAGTCCGGACTCCATTTTAGAGTCCGAGGAGTCCGAGGAGTCCGGACTCAATTTTAGAGTCCGAAGAGTCCGAAGAGTCCGGACTCTCTACGAGCCCGACCGACCGTCTGTAATGTCAAAGACCGTTCTGGCCGCAGTCTACCACACGCCGGAAAGGCGCCAGGTCGACGGAAGCGAGAATGCCGCAATCCCCTGTACGGCAAGGGATTGGCGGATCGAGGATTGCAACTTCGGGCCGCGTTCGACCGCTCCGCGACGGCGTGGCCTCTAGGTGCCGGCCAGGGCGCGCCAGGCCACATAGGCGGCGACCATCAGGATCAGGCCCGCAAACAGGGTGCGTCCCAGTGCGGCGTTCGACCCGAGTTTCCTGGCCAGGGGCAGTCCGGCAGCCGTGCCGGCCAGACCCCCCACAGTCATGGCTGCCACGAGGCCGGGATCGACCCAGCCGGACAGGGCATAGTTGCCCGCCGTCGTGGCACCGAGAGCCGCTACGCTGAGCAGGGAGGTCGCCTGGGCGGTCGCCAGCGTCATGCCGGTCGAGGCCATCAGCCCGGGCACGATCAGAAAGCCGCCCCCGATGCCGAAGAAGCCGGCCGCAGAGCCCACGCCTGCCCCCGCCAGACTGACTCGGGGGGACATGGCCCAGTTCAGACGGGGCTCAGGCCGGGCCACGACGGCCCTTTGTCGCAGCATGGATGCGCCGACCGCCGCCATGGCCACGGCGAAGATCAGCAGCAGTTGATGGCCGTCGATGGTCTTGGCGACCGAAGATCCGATCCACGCCCCTGCGGCCCCCGTAACGGCGAACAGGGTCGCACAGGGCCACCGCACCCGACCCGCGCGGGCGTGCCCGGCCAGGGCCGTCAGGGCGTTGAGGGCCACGCCCGCCGCCGATACGCCGATCGCGACGTGGGGATCGGCGACACCGACGACATAGAGAAGCAGGGGCACGGCCAGCACCGATCCGCCTCCGCCGAACAGCGTCAGCAGCAGGGCCACGACGCCACCACTCAGCATCGCCAGCAGGAGAGGGATCAGGTCGGTTGTCATGGCATCACCCGGCCCTCAGCGCCTGGCGGTTCCAGGGCATGGCGGCCAGAAGCCGGGCCATGCCGCAGAAGCCGGTAGCACCGGCGAAGACGAGGCCGGCGCCGACAAAGGCCGACAGGCCCCAGAAAGCCGGATGCACCAGAAACCCAAGGACCGCGCCGATCAGGACCAGCCCGCCGGCGGTGATCTGGACCTGGCGCATCAGTTCGATCGGTTGGGAGGTGTCGGCCCTTGTGGGCAGACCATGGGATTTCCAGGCTTCCAGCCCGCCTTCCAGAACGAAGGCCTCGCCCGGCACACAGCCGGCCAGTTTCACGCCGTTCACGCCCGTCCGGTTGCCCGTCCGGCAGGTGAAGATCACCTCGCGTTCGCCATGGTCCGCCACCGAGACGGCGTCGATCCGCGATAGAGGCATGGCGGCTGCGCCTTGAATGTGCTCGCGGGCGAACTCGTCCGTCTCGCGGATATCGATCAGGATGGCCCGACGCGTCTTCAGGCGCTCGGCCACCTCGGCGGGTTTCAGGGGGATCAGGGCTGTCATCGGATCATTCCTTGTCTTGTGAAGTCGGGGGACAATAAATCTCGGCCAGGACAGCGATGACCTTCAGCACCGCAGGATCGGCAATGCGGTAGAAGATCGTGGTGCCGTCACGACGGGTGTCGACCAGCCCCTCCTCGCGCAGTTTCGCCAGATGCTGCGAAAGGGCCGACTGCGACAGGCCGACGGCGGGCATCAACTCACCCACCGACAATTCGCGGTCGCCCAGCTGGCACAGCACCATCAGACGCTTCTCGTTGGACAGGGCCCGCAGCAGGCCGGCGGCCTGACCGGCGCTGGCCTGGAACTGTTCGAGGGGGAGGGCGTGGGGATCGATCATGTCGCCAATATATTCGTACTTGCTAAATAAGCAATAGCTAATATATGGCGGTCTCAGAGGAGATCACGCACATGGCTGCCCATCCCGACGTCCGGGGCTTTTTCGACCCCGCCACCCACACGGTGACCTATCTGGTCAGCGATCCAGCCACCGGTCAGGCTGCGATCATCGACCCGGTTCTGGACTATGAAGCCGCCACGGCGCGCACCTCAACCGTTTCGATCGACGCGGTCATGACCGCTGTTCGTGAGGCGGGCCTGACCCTCGTCATGGTGCTGGAGACCCACGCCCACGCGGATCACCTGTCGGCCGCAGACCACCTGCGTCGGACCCAGGGCGTCCCGATCGGCATCGGCGAGAGCATCACCGCCGTCCAGGCGATCTTCGGTCCCCTGTTCGACGCGCGGGATGTGACGGCCGACGGCGTTGCGTTCGACCGGCTGTACGCCGACGGCGACACCTTCGCGCTGGGCGACCTGGCGGTCGAGGTGATCCACACGCCCGGCCACACCCCGGCCTGCGTCAGTTACCGGATCGGCGACGCCCTGTTCACAGGCGACACCCTGTTCATGCCCGACTATGGCACCGCACGCGCCGACTTCCCCGGGGGCGACGCCCGGACCCTGTACCGTTCGATACGCAAGCTTCTGGCCGTGCCTGATACGACGCGGGTCTTCGTCGGCCATGACTATCTGCCGGAGGGGCGTTCCGATTTCAGGTTCGAGACCACCGTCGGCGAACAGGCCGCCCGGAACATCCACGTCGGGGCGGGTACTTCCGAAGAGACATTCGTGGCGATGCGAGAAGCGCGCGATGCGACCCTGAGCGCGCCCCAGCTGATCCTGCCGTCACTTCAGGTCAACATTCGCGCCGGCGCGATGCCGCCCGCTGAACCGGACGGCCGGGTGTACCTCAGGATGCCGCTCAACGTGATCTGATCCAGGCCTGCCTCACGCGGCATGGATCACCGCCCGCCCGGCTTCTGCTCCAGGCCGTAGATGGCCTCGACCGTCTCCTCGGCCTTGGCGGCGATCAGAGTCTGGGCGTCGTAGAGGCCGCGGTTGTAGAAGGCAGGACCCAGGTCGCGGGCGATGAAGGCGATCAGCATCTCGGCCGGCAGGACGCCGAGGTCGGTCTCAAGCTCGTCGGCGAAATAGGTCTGGAGGCGACGGACCATGTCGCGCAGTTCTTCCTTGGAGAAGGCGATGGGTTTCATGAGGGGCTCCGCAGGCTGATCGTTGGGAGCGTGTCGCCCCCTCCGTCACGGCGCAAGAGGCGCCGCGCCACCTCCCCATGCTGCGCACGGGGAGGAGAAGTCAGCTGACCTCAGCCAAAGCCTCTTCCGCCGCGACCCACGCCTGTTCGGCGGCGTCGAGGTCGGATTGGGTCTTGGCGCGGGCGCGGGTCAGGCCTTCGAGGGCCTTGGGATTGCTGAAGGCGGCGTTGGCCATGTCGTCGTCGATGCGAGCGATCTCGGCGGTGAGCTGAGCCATGCGTTCCTCGGCCTTCTTGACCCCGTGGCGCAGAGTCGACGGCGAGGGGCCCGACTTCTTGTCGTTCTTCTTGCCCTTGTTGTTCTGCCCCCCACCACCTTGAGAGGGCGAGGCCGCCGCCTCTTCCTTTTTGATCTGGCTGGGCTTGACCGAGGCGGCCTTGGCGCGGTCGAGGACGAATTTGGCGTAGTCGTCCATGTCGCCGTCATAGGGTTTCACCGTGCCGTCGGCGGCCAGCCACAGCCGGTCGGCGACCATCTCCATTAGCGACCGGTCGTGGGTGATCAGGATGACGGCGCCCGAATAGTCGTTCAGCGCATCCAGCAGGGCCCGGCGGCTGTCGATGTCCAGGTGGTTGGTCGGTTCGTCGAGGATCAGGACGTGGGGGGCGTCCATCGCCACCATGTTCAGCAGCAGGCGCGCGCGTTCACCGCCCGACAGGCTGTCGACCGTGGTCTCCTGCTTCTCGTAGCCGAGGCCGAACTGGGCCAGTTTGGAGCGACGGGCGGCTTCGGAACCGTCCGGCATGGCGCGGCGGATGATCTCCAGCGGCGTGTCGGTGGGGTCCATGGCCTCGATCTGGTGCTGGTGGAACCAGCCCACGCGCATCTTGCGGTCGCGGTGCAGTTCGCCTTCGGAGACTTTGAGGGCGCCGGCGATCATCTTGGCGAAGGTCGACTTGCCGGCGCCGTTGACGCCCAGCAGGCCGATGCGGTCGTCCAGATCCATCCGCAGGTTCAGATTGCGCAGGATCGGCCGGCCCGGCTCATAGCCGACATTGGCGCGTTCCAGCCGGATCAGCGGCGGCGCCAGGGGCCGCGGCGGCGAGGGCAGGGTGAAGGGGGCGACGCGCTCCTCGATCGTGGTCGAGACCGGCTGCATCTTGGCCAGACGCTTCATGCGCGACTGGGCCTGGGCGGCCTTGGAGGCCTTGGCCTTGAAGCGGTCGACGAAGGATTGCAGGTGGGCGCGCTCGGCGTCCTGCTTGGCCTTGGCCGAGAGTTGCAGGCGGGCCTTCTCGGCGCGGGCCTGTTCGAACTGGTCGTAGTTGCCGGTGTAGAGCGTCAGATTGTGGTTCGCGAGGTGCAGGATGTGTGTGCAGACCTCGTTCAGCATCTCGCGGTCGTGGGAGATGATCAGGGCGGTGTGCGGGTATTTCTTGAGCCGCGCCTCAAGCCACAGGGCGCCTTCCAGATCGAGGTAGTTGGTCGGTTCGTCGAGCAGCAGCATGTCCGGCTCGGCGAACAGGGCCGCCGCCAGGGCGACTCGCATGCGCCAGCCGCCGGAGAATTCCGACATCGGGCGCTGCTGGTTCTCCTGATCGAAGCCGAGGCCGACCAGGATTTCAGAGGCGCGGGCGGGGGCTGCGTCGGCGTCGATCTCGATCAGCCGCGACCAGATCTCGCCCATCTCCTCCGGCTCGGCGGTTTCGAGGCGACCCAGCAGGGTGTGACGCTCGACGTCGGCCTCAAGGATAGTGTCCAGAACGCTGACGGGGGTCGCCGGGTGTTCCTGATCGACCGAGCCGATGCGGGCGGTCTTCGGCAGGCTGATCTCGTCGCCGCCGGCCTGAAGCTCGCCTAGGATCAGCTTGAACAGTGTCGACTTGCCGATGCCGTTGCGGCCAACAAGGCCGACCTTGGCACCGGGCGGCAGGCTGACGGAGGCGTCCACAAGGAATTTGCGGCCCCAGGCGTTGAACGTCAGGTCGGTGATCTGGAGCATGAAAGAACGAAGACCTGGGCTCGTCCCGCAATCAGCGCGGCGCTCGAAAGGCGCGCATCCGGGACACAAAAGGGAGGTAGTTGGAAACTAGGGAGGGCGCGTCTATAAGCCCCCACCTTCAAACTCCCAAACAAGAAGTCTTCCCATGACCGAACGCACCTTCTCGATCATCAAGCCCGACGCCACGCGCCGCAACCTGACCGGCGCGATCAATGCCGTGATCGAACAAGCCGGCCTGCGCATCGTCGGCCAGCGCCGCATCAAGCTGACCGAGGCCCAGGCCAAGAAATTCTACGACGTCCACGCCGAACGCCCCTTCTACGGTGAGTTGGTCAGCCAGATGATAGCCGAGCCGGTCGTGGTCCAGGTCCTGGAAGCCGAAGGCGCCGTCGCCAAGTATCGCGAAGTCATGGGCGCGACCAACCCCAAGGACGCCGCCGACGGCACGATCCGCAAGCTGTTCGCCCTGTCGATCGGCGAGAACTCGGTCCACGGTTCGGACAGCGACGAAAACGCCGCGATCGAGATCGCCCAGTTCTTCACGGACGCCGACATCGTCGGCTGATCGCGTTCCGGATCGCACCGCGACGGTGCGATAGCCGACATTCACGGCCCGTCCCCGGAACCGGGGGCGGGCCGTTTCGTTGGGTCTGTACGCTTTCCTCCCCGAGCGAAACTGGAGATTCGACCATGAAGACGATCCTCAAGATGGCCCCGCTCGTCGGCGTCGTGGCCCTGCTGGCCGCCTGCGGCACGACCATGGAACAGCGCGCCGCGACCGGCGCGATCGGCGGTGCCGTCGCCGGCCAGGTGATCGGCGGCGATACGAAGTCTACCGTCGTCGGCGGCGTGGCCGGCGCGGCTGTGGGCGCAGCAACCACCCCGCGTCGCCCGAACTAACAGCGGTCGCGTCCGGAAAGACAAAAGGCCCCGGGAGCGATCCCGGGGCCTTTCTTCTTGGATTATCGGCCGGTCGACCTGCCTTAACCCAGGGACCTGGGGTTGGCCCTACCAGATCACCGCGCGCGCGGCCGGGGCCACGTACTGTTCGTCGCCGGGCTTGACGCCGAAGGCGGTGTACCAGGCCTCGATGTTGCGGACCGGGACGGTGGCGCGGACGCTGGCGGGGGAGTGGGGGTCGCTGGCCAGTTGCTGTTGCAGAGCGGCATCGCGGGCCTTTTCGCGCCAGACCTGGGCCCAGCCGAGGAAGACGCGCTGGTCGCCGGTGAAGCCGTCGACCACGGGCGCGGGCCGGCCGTTCAGCGACAGGTGATAGGCATCCAGCGCCATGAGCAGCCCGCCCAAGTCGGCGATGTTCTCGCCCATGGTCAGATCGCCGTTCACGTGGACGCCCGGCAGGGGGAAGGTCGCGTCATACTGGGCACCCAGTACCCGGGCCCGCGCCTCGAACGCCGCGCCGTCGGCGGGGGTCCACCAGTCGCGCAGTGTTCCGTCGCCATCGACCTTTCGCCCCTGATCGTCGAAGCCGTGGGTGATCTCGTGACCGATGACGGCACCGATACCGCCGTAGTTGACCGCCGGGTCGGCGGCCGGATCGAAGAACGGGGCCTGCAGGATGGCGGCCGGGAAGACGATCTCGTTGCGGGGCGGGTTGTAGTAGGCGTTGATGGTCTGGGGCGTCATGCCCCACTCCAGCGGGTTCACCGGCTTGCCCAGTTTCGACAGCTGAAAGGCCCATTCGAAGGCCCCGGCGCGTTCGACGTTTCCGTAAAGGTCGTCGGCGCGGATCGTCAGGCCGTCATAGCTGCGCCATTCGTCGGGATAGCCGACCTTCACCCCGAACTTCGACATCTTGTAGAGCGCCTGGGTCTTGGTCTCATCGCTCATCCATTCCAGGCGCTTGATCCGCTCGGTCATGGCAGCGCGAAGATTGCCGACCAGGATTTCCATCGCGGCCTTGGACGAGGCGGGGAAATGGCGGCGGACGTACTCCTTGCCGAGCGCCTCGCCCAGCGAGCCGTCGACGGCCGCGACGGCCCGGTTCCAGCGCGGACGCTGGGCCGTGGTGCCGTTCAAGGCCGTACCGCGGAAGGCGAAACGGGCGTCGACGAAGGCTTTCGACAAGGTCGGCGCCGCCTGATCGACCAGGTGGAAGGCCTGATAGGCGCGCAAGGTATCAAGGCTGGTGGCGGCGAAGATGCGCGCCAGTTCGGGCACGGCGGTGTTCTCGGTGACGACGGTGTGGGCGGTGGTCGGCAGGCCGGCGGCCCCGGCCCAGGCGGCCCAGTCGAACTCCGGAGCGGCGGCCGCGAGCTCGCCCAAAGTCATGGGGTTGTAGATCTTGTCGAGCTGGCGCGTCTGGACATTGGTCCAGGATTTTTCGGCCACGGCGGTTTCGAAAGCCACAATGTCGGCGGCGGCCTTCGCAGGATCGGGCCAGCCGATCATGGTCAGCATCTGGGCCACATAGACCTGATAGGCGGCCTTCTTCTCGGCGAAGGCCGCTTCGAGGTAATAGTCGCGGTCGGGCAGGCCCAGACCCGCCTGGCCGATGTAGGCGCTGGAGGTGTCCGGATCCTTCAGGTCCTCGAAGACGGCAAGGGCGAACAGGCTGGCGCCGGGCCGGCCGAAGGTGGTGCCCATATAGCGGGCGACGTCGGCGCGGGTCGTCAGGCCCCGGATGGCGGCGAGCTGGGGCTGGAGCGGCTGAACGCCCAGGGTCTCGACGCGGGCTTCGTTCATGTAGCTGGCGTAGAAGTCGCCGACGCGCTGGGCTTCCGGGGACGACGACGGATTGGCGGCGCTGTCCTCGATGATCGACTTCAGCTGCTGCTGGCTCTCGTCATACAGGACGTGGGCGACGCTCCAGGACGGGCGGTCGGCGGGAATTGTGGTCGCGTCCAGCCAGCCGCCCGAGGCGTAACGGCCGAAGTCCGCGCCCGGCGAGGCCGAACGGTCCATGGTCAAGGGATCGAAGCCCCAGGTTCCGATGACGGCGTGGGCCGGACGCGCAGCGGGCGACTGGGTGCCGGGCATTTCGGCGAGGGCCGGCACGGCGGCGACCAGGGCGAGAGCGGCCGTGGCGGCGAGAAGCAGGGAATTGCGGGTCATGGAGCGCCTGTTGAAAGATCGGCGCGGAGACTGATCCTCACGACGGCATTTGTCGCCGGAGAATCCGCAAGATTACGAAAGTCTAATCCTTCTCCCTCCCCCTTGTGGGGAGGGACGGCCGAAGCGGAGCGCAGGCCCGGGTGGGGCCGTGCTGGACGTCACTCCGCGCGTTCGGACCCCACCCTGGTTCGGCTTCGCCTCACCGTCCCTCCCCAAAAGGGGGAGGGAGAAGGCCAGCGCAAAACTCGCCCAGAATCGCAGGATAAAGCCCGTGTTCCGCCACGCGCACCCGCTCGCTCAAGGTCTCTGCGGTGTCCCCCGTCAGAATCGGCACGCGCGCCTGACCCAGGATCGGACCTTCGTCGACGCCGTCGGTGACGAGGTGGACGGTGCAGCCCGCCTCCGCATCCCCCGCAGCGATGGCGCGGGCGTGAGTGTCGACGCCCGGATAGAGGGGCAGAAGGGAGGGATGGATGTTCAGCATCCGCCCGGCCCAGGATCGCACCAGCCAAGGCGTCAGAATGCGCATATAGCCGGCCAGGGCGATGACCTGGACGTCGGCCTGGATCAGCGCGTCGTGGACGGCACGTTCGTGGCCCTCGCGGTCCTTGCCGAAGGGGCGGTGGTCGATGGCGAGGGCGGTGACGCCCTTGGCCTCGGCGATCGCGAGGCCGCCCGCATCGGGGCGGTTGGAGACGACCAGCACGACCTCATGGGACGCGCCCCCTGCCCTCTCCGCACCGGCATTGGCCGCATCGATCAGGGCGGCCATGTTGGAGCCGGCCCCCGAAATCAGGACGGCGATGCGGACGGGCTGGGTCATGGGGCTCAGGTCGCGGGCGCGGGCACGGGGACCTCGGACACGAAGGCCCCCGCCGGTCCCGGGAAGACGATCGGGCTCTCATAGCCGTCGGCCGACACCGACGAAACGCCGAAGAAATAGTCGTCGATCGGGATGTCCTTGAGCACCAGCGACGCCGAGGCCCCCGCCCAGCGGCTGTGGGTCCATTGCGGCGCAGTGGTCGAGCGCCACCAGACGCGGTATCCGGCGGCCCCCGGAACGGCGGTCCAGCTCACGGTGGTATCTGGCGAGACGTTGCCGGCGATCGTCACGCCGGTCGGCACCGACGGCGCTGAGGCGAGCGCCGCCATGCTGACGATGTTCAGCCGCGCCACCTGACCCAGGTAGTCGAAGTCCATGAACTCGATCGTGTCGCCATAGACGATGCCATTCTCGGTCCGCAGGTCCTGGTGCTGGTGGTGATAATGCTCGGCACCCTCGGTGATGCGGACGGCGGGGAAACCGGCACGCAGCATCTCGACCTGATCACCTCCGCGGCCGAACCGGTCGGTGCGATAGATCATCTCGACGTCGAAATTGGTCAGGTAGCGGTCGGCGATGCCGTCGACGAACCGGGCCAGGTTGCGCGAGGATGAGTCGACCTCGCCGCCGTTGTAGCGGCGGGTCGCGGCCTGTTCCGGCGTCTCGACGGTCTTGGTGCCCTCGGAGAAGACGCGGACGCGGGTGGTGTCACGCACTCCCGATTGCCCCCGAGAGTTGCCGACGATGTCGTTGTTCAGGTTCGCCTCGACGACCCAGCCTTGCGCCTTGGCATAGTCGGCCAGGATCTTGCCGCCCAGAAGCCCCTGCTCCTCGCCCGACAGAACGGCATAGACCAGAGTGGCCTCGAACTTCGATTTCGACAGGACGCGAGCGGCCTCCAGCACGGCGGCGACGCCAGACGCGTCATCGTTTGCGCCCGGTGCGTCGGCGGTGGCGTTCATGACGTCGGTGACGCGGCTGTCGATATGGCCCGAGATGACGATGACGCGGTTGGGATCGCCGGTGCCCTTCTGGATGGCCAGGACGTTGACGACCTCGGTCGGGGTGGGCACCCGGCGGCCGGTGACGGTGTCGGCCGGCAGGGCGATCTCCAGGCAGTTGCCGCACTCGGCGTCGATGGCGCGGAACTGACGCTCGGTCCAGCGGCGGGCGGCGCCGATACCGCGTGTCTCCGAGGCCGTCTCCGACATCGTATGGCGGGTGCCGAAGCCGATCAGGGCGGTGACGTCGGCGCGCATCCGCTCGGGCTGGACCTGTGCGGCAACAGCGTGGAGGGCCGCTTGTTCGGGGGCGGCGGCGGTCTGGGCCTGGGCCGCCGTCGCAAGGAGGATGGGCGGAGCGAGCGAGAGGGCGAGGATCAGACCGGGAATACGCAAGGCAACCTCCACAAACGAACGCGGCGGACCTTGCCGGGCCGGGCCCGGAAGATCAACGGCGTCAGCGGCTCTAGGTGTCGCCCGTCGCCGGTGCCGGTACCGCCGCTGCTGCCGCAGCCCGTGGCCGACGCCGCCGCATCGCGCCGATCGGCTCCTCCAGCCCTTCGAGAACCGCCACGGCCGCCGCATGTCCCTCGGCGACGACGGGGTCATAGACCTTCCAGTCCCGGATATCGGCACCCGACGGCCTGGGCAGGATCAGGACGTCGGTGTCCCTGCGCGAGCGTTCCAGCTCCGCGTCGCTGGTGATCGTCGCCGACCGCATAAGGATGGAGACGATGGGCGGGCCCGCCTTCCACTTGCCGGAGAGAAGCCAGCGCCACCAGGACGGCGGATTCTCCAAGGCTCCCGGATCGACGCCCCGGGCCTGGGACATGTCCGAACCGATCACGGGCCCGGCGTTCAGCTGGCGCATCACGTCGGTGGGGAAATTCTTGATCACCGCCCCGTCCACCAGAACCTGGCCGTTGATGACCACGGGCGGCATGACCCCGGGGATCGAGATCGAGGCCCGCATGGCGCGACGCAGAAGGCCTCGTCGATGAACCTCGATACGGCCCGTCGTCAGGTTCGACGACACGGCAAAGAACGGCAGCGGCAGGTCGGCGATGTCGATGTCGCCGTAGGCCTCCTCCAGCAGGCGCGCGACCTTGCCCGCTCGGGTCATGGCGACCAACGGTATCGAGATATCCGAAAGGGGGTCGGACACCACGAAGGCCTTCCGGATACGCGTCTCCAGCTCGTCGTCGCTCCAGCCCAGGGCGGGACCGGCGGCGACCACCGCCCCCATCGACGACCCACCGAAACTGTCGAGCACCACCCCGGCCTCGTGCAGGGCCCGCACCACACCGATATGGGCATAGGCCCGCGCCCCGCCGCCCGACAGCACCAGGCCGATCGACGATCCGGTGATGGTCCGGGCGATCCGGGCCGCGTCCTCGGCATGGCCTTCCCGCGCGTGATACCAGCGGCCCGGGTTCAGGGCGTCCAGCCAGGCGGCCGTGTTGGCCGGCATGGCCATGCGGGGATCGCGCAACAGGATCAGGTCGGTGAACTGGGCCCCGCGCCAGGCCGGAGACGCCGGTGCCGCAGGCCTGGCCGGCGGGGCCATCAGGGCGCTGCCGACCACGAACAGCCGATCGACCTGACGGGCGCACAGGGCAGCCCAGGACGGCTCGTCCTGTTCGGCGACATAGAGGACGAAGTCGTGGCTGTCCTCGACGCGCGAAAACCATTCCGACACCGAGCTGAGGGCCGTCTGGTCGATGACCTGACAGGTATAGCCCTGCGCCTCGATACAGGCGGCTATGCGCTCGACGAAGGCGCGGATCGGGCCGGGGCGGGCGGAGACGAAGCCGAACACGCTGGGCTCTGCGCCGGCCGAGGCGCGCTCGCGGGCCCGGCTCAGCATCAGCCGCGACAGCTCGATCATGACCTCGGGATGGGTGCGGATGGCGTCGAAGAAGACGTCGCGCGGCAGGGCCAGAATCTCGGAATCCCGCAGGGCCACGACGTCGGACGAATGGGCGGTGCCGGCGATCAGCGCCATTTCGCCGACCGGTTCGCCCGGCCGGATGACGCCCTGGAACTGCGGCGGCTGGCCCTCTTCGTTGCGGAACACCCCCAGCCGCCCCGACCGCAGCAGATACAGACTGTCGGCCTCGTCGCCCGCGTTGAACAGGGGCTCGCCCCCGGTCAGGGCGAACCAGCTGGCCTTGGTGTCGCGCGCCGCGAAGACCTGGGCGAGGGCGGCTTCCAGAGTGTCGGCACGGGGCGGAGGACGGCGAGCCATGTCTGAGTGATCGGTCCCGGCGGTGGTTTGGCGACCACCGGCATAGACCGGTTCGCAGGCCTTGTCCTCAAGCGTTGCCGCCGAGGGCGGGTTCCGCTTCCCCTTTGGCCCGTCGCACTCTATGTCCACCGATCCGACGCGGCGTTCCGCCCGTCCAATCCACCTCGCAGGAGTTTGCGATGAGACCGGATGTCGAGGCCATGAAGGCCGACATCGAGCAGAGCGTCGCTCTGCTCAGGAGGCGTCTTTGACTGGGATGTCGCTCTAAGAAAGCTCGATGAGCTGAACGCGCGGGTCGAGGACCCGACGCTGTGGGACCGGCCCGACGAGGCCCAGGCCGTCAGTCGCGACCGCGCCCGCCTCGAGGCCCAGATCAACACCGTCAAGGCCATGGAGTCAGAGCTCGAGGACGGCGTCATGCTGGCCGACATGGCCGACGAAGAGGCCGACGAGGCGACGCTGGAAGAGGCGCGCGCCCAGCTCAAGGCGATCAAGGATCGCGCCGCCCGCGCCGAACTGGAGGCCCTGCTGTCCGGTGAGGCCGACGGCAACGACGCCTATCTGGAGGTCAACTCCGGCGCCGGCGGCACCGAGAGCTGCGACTGGGCCGGGATGCTGCTGCGGATGTATTCGCGCTGGGCCAAGGCCCACGGCTATGAGGTCGAGCTGGAGGCGTCGGAAGACGGCGACCAGGCCGGGATCAAGTCGGCGACCATCCTCGTCACGGGGCCGAACGCCTATGGCTGGCTGAAGTCCGAATCGGGCGTCCACCGGCTGGTGCGGATCAGCCCCTATGATGCGGCGGCCAAGCGCCACACCTCGTTCGCCTCGGTCGGGGTCTCGCCGGTCGTGGACGACACGATCGAGATCGACATCAACCCGTCCGACGTCCGCACCGACACCTATCGCGCTTCGGGTTCAGGCGGTCAGCACATCAACAAGACGGATTCGGCCGTGCGTCTGACGCACATCCCGACCAACACCGTCGTCGCCTGCCAGGCCGGCCGGTCCCAGCACCAGAACCGCGAACAGGCGTGGAAGATGCTGCGCGGGCGTCTGTACGAGCTTGAGCTTCAACGGCGCGAGGCCGCGGCCCAGGCCATGGCCGACGCCAAGACCGACATCGGCTGGGGCCACCAGATCCGCAGCTACGTCCTGCAGCCCTATCAGATGGTCAAGGACCTGCGCACCGAGGTCGAGACGTCGGATACGCAGGGGGTGCTGGACGGCGATCTGGACGCCTTCATGGGCGCGGCCCTGGCCCAGCGGGTCGGCGAGACGCGCGGCAGCACGGTGGAATAGTCGACGGCCCTCCCCGTCACCGGGGAGGGGTTGTGACCTACGGCCCGATATCCTGGGCCACGGCCGCGCCGTCATCGACCGGCACCGGCAGGGTGACGGCAATGCCCAGGGCCTCGGCCAGCTTCTGATCGCGCTTGTACACGTCCTCGCGGAACGCGACGCGCTGCTGGCCGTCGACGAAGGCGGTCCAGTAGAGCAGGCGCACCGTGATCTCGCGGCCCGTCTGGATCCGCTGGGTGTTGCGGTTGTCGAGCGCCGCGTTGAACTGGTTCAACAGGGTCGGATCCGGCGAAAGCAGCAGCCGGGCGAAGTCGATGGCACCCTGCACCCGAACGCAGCCGTGCGACCGCTGGCGGGTGGCGAGGTTGAACGCCTCCTTCGACGGGGTGTCGTGAAGGAAGATCGCATAGCTGTCGCGCAACTCGAACTTCACATAACCCAGTGCCGCCGTTGGGCCGGCGCGCTGAATGACCTGGCCGTTCTGGATGTACATGTTCCGCGCGGCCAGATAGCCGGGGCCGTTGGGAAGGATTTCGCGACGCGCGATCCCGGCCGGCACATACCAGGGCGGATTGGCGACGACCGAGGCGAACGGCTTCTCAAGGCTGGGCGTCTGGTTCTCAGGGCTACCGCAGACGACGCGGTTGGAGTGAACGGGCCGACCGTCCTTCCAGTAGACCATGATGGCGGCGGCGGTGTTGACCTCGATCCGCTCCGGGCTCGGGGTGCGCTTCAGCCAGCGACGGCGTTCCAGGTTCAGCGCGATCTGGCGGGCACGATCGTCGGCGGAAGCCGACAGCGACCGCTGCGTCCCCGTGCCGATGCGGGCGTCAGCCAGCAGGCCGTGGCGCGACTGGAAGCCGCGAACTGCGGTCTGAAGCTCCGCCCCATAGACCAGGCCCTCGGCCTTCAGGCGTGCGCCGTCGGCGGCGTTCAGGTCGCCCTCGGCCACCATCCGGTCGATCAGGGCGGGGATGCGGTTGTCGCTCTGGCCCGGCTCGATGCCCGGCCCCGGACGGAAAGCGGGCCAGCCGCCGTTCCGGCTCAGGCGGCGATAGCGCAGATAGCCCGCCGACAGATTGGTATAGCCGATGTCCTGGGGTGACAGGCCGTCGTACCACTGGGGTAGCTGGTTCTGGGACAGGGCGTTCGACAGGCCGGTGGGCAGGTCGACGACGTTCTTTTCCATCTCCCACAGATCCTCGACCGTCTCGGGCGAGACGCGGCCGTTGGACAGGGTGCGGGCATAGGCCATGGCGGCGGCCGTCGTGCGGACGTCCGCGCTGTCGGGATCGGCGGCCAGGCCGACGAAGTCGAAATAGTCGGACGCCGACAGGCCGTTCTTCTCGGCCCCGCGAGAGGCACGTTGCAGGGCCTGGACCTGCTGCGGTGTCCAGACGGACTTCCAGCCCTGGAGGTCATAGAAGACCCGGACGTCGTTCTGCTGGGCGGCCGGCAGGCGCGAGATCTGCGCCGTGTAGGCGTCCTTGTTCCCGACCACGACGGCCTGGGGGGCCGGTGTCGGCGTCGCCGCACGGCGCCGGCCGAACTGGGATGCGTGCGCGCTGTTGGCCGCGCCTGCGACCATCGCGCTGGTCGCGATCCCGAAACCCAATTGCCGTCGATTCATCGTCGCCTGCTCAAACCCATTCGTCGGCGGTCTCGAACGGACTCATCCCGCCTTGCGCCTGACGGCGCCATGTTAGAGGGATCGCGCGCAAACAAAAAGCGCCGGTCGCGAGACCGGCGCCTTTCGTGATGTCGCGGTGACACTTGCGTGTCGGGACGGCCCTACTTCTTGATGAAGCCGCCGAACTTGTTGTTGAAGCGCGAGACGCGGCCACCGCGGTCCAGCATCTGCTGGTTGCCGCCGGTCCAAGCCGGGTGGGTCGAGGGATCGATGTCCAGGTTCAGCGTGTCGCCCGCCTTGCCGTAGGTCGAACGCGTTTGATACGTCGAGCCGTCCGTCAGGGTAACGGTGATGAAGTGGTAGTCGGGGTGCGTGTCCGCTTTCATGGTCGTCGTCCGGTCTCTGCGCGGTGACGATGCCGACCGTCCTTGCGCGAAAATGAGAAAACCCGCCGAAGGCTCCGGCGGGAAGAGGGCGGCGTTTACACCGGGGGGCGTTCCGGGGCAAGAGGCGGCCCATGACGCATGCCACGACGCCTACCCCCCCGGCTCCCGGCACGGAATCCGTCGCGGGGCGACCCGGCGCCGGTGCGCTGTTGATCGAGCAGATGGGCGAGGCCGGCGGCAAGCGCGAGAAGCGCCGCGACGTCCGCCCCCTCGGCCGTCTGCTGCCCTATCTGTTGCAGCACCGGATGGACGCCCTGATCGCGGTCTTCTGGCTGCTGATGTCCACGGCGGCGTCGCTGGGCCTGACCGCCACGGCGCGAGGCGCGATCGACCACGGATTCCAGAACGGCGGGGCCGACATCAACCGCTGGTTCCTGTTCCTGGGGGCCAACGCCCTGTTTCTCGGCGTCGCCTCGGCGAGCCGTTACTTCTATGTGACCAAGACCGGCGAGCGGATGATCGCGGATATGCGCACCGGCCTGTTCGGCCGGATCCTGACGCTGGATCCGTCCTTCTATGCGTCGATGCGGACCGGCGAGGTGCTCAGCCGCCTGACCACCGACATCGCCCTGGTCGAGACCCTGCTGACGACGTCGGTGTCGTTCGCCCTGCGCAACTTCCTGACCCTGCTGGGCGGCGTCGGGATGCTGTTCGTGGTCAGCCCCAAGCTGACCGGCCTGGTCCTGCTGATCGCGCCGGTTCTGCTGGGGCCGGTCTTCCTGTTCGGACGCGAGGTCCGCAAACTGACGGTGAAATCCCAGGACCGGTTCGCCAATGCCGTCGGCTTCGCCGGAGAGAGCGTCGATGCCATCGAGACGGTGCAGGCCTTTGGCCGTGTCAGAAGCGCCATCGCCCGCTTCGGCGAGGCAGTCGAGGCGGCCTTCTCTGTCTCCCTGACCCGGATGAAGGCCCGCGCCCTGATGACCGCCCTGGTCATCGTGGTCATGTTCGGTGGCGTCACTCTGGTGCTCTGGCTGGGGGCCCAGGACGTGGTCCGCGGCGCGATGAGCCCGGGCGCCCTGTTGCAGTTCGTGCTGCTGTCAGTCTTCGTCGCGGCGGCGGTCGGGGCGATCGGCGAGAGTTGGGGCGACGTCCAGAAGGCGTCGGGTGCCATGTCGCGAATCGACGAACTGATGCGCGCCGAACCGGGTATCGCCGCCCCCGCCCAGCCGGTCGCCCTCCCCAGCCCGCCGCACGGCGAGGTGTCGATGTCGGCGGTGGACTTCGCCTATCCGGGCCGCCCCGACCTGCCCGCGCTGAAGGGCTTCTCGCTGACGGTGCGTCCGGGCGAGACCGTCGCCCTGGTCGGGCCTTCGGGGGCCGGCAAGTCCACCGTGTTCCGGCTGCTGCTGCGCTTCTACGACCCCCAGAACGGCCTGGTCTCGGTCGACGGCGTCGATGTGCGCGACGCCGATCCGGTCGAGGTGCGCAACCGCTTCGCCTGGGTCTCGCAGGAGGCCCCGCTGTTCTCGGGCTCGGCGCTCGAGAACATCCGCTTCGGCCGCGAGGACGCGACCGAGGACGAGGCGAGGGCCGTCGCCGAAGAGGCCCAGGCGCTCCAGTTCATCGACGCCCTGCCCGAAGGATTCGCCACGCCCCTGGGCGAACGTGGCAAGAGCCTGTCGGGCGGCCAGCGGCAGCGCCTCGCCATCGCCCGCGCCCTGGTCCGTGACGCCCCGATCCTGTTGCTCGACGAGGCGACCAGCGCGCTCGACGCCGAGAACGAGCGGCTGGTGCAGGTCGCGCTGGATCAGGCGATGCAGAGCCGCACCACCCTGGTCATCGCCCACCGCCTCGCCACCGTCCTTCGTGCCGACCGTATCGTGGTGATGGAAGACGGCCGCGCGGTGGAGGAAGGCACCCACGCCCAGCTGGTCGCCCAGGGCGGTCTCTATGCCCGGCTGGCCAGACTGCAGTTCCGGTCGGAGTGAAGGCAACCGCTTGATATCCTCCGTGATCAGAGCGAGTGTCTGATCTCGACCAGGATAACAGTATGCTTTCCATTGCGTTTTTTGCGGCAGCCCTGGTCAGCCAGGCACCGGTGCCGACGGCCGTCGAGCTCGCACCCGCCTTCGGCAACACCCTGATCTCGACCTATCCTGACGGGCGTACGGCCCGGACCTGGCTTCAGCCTGGTGGACGCTACGAGGGACGGGGGCGGCGCGGCGGTCGATCGAGCGGGACCTGGCGGATCCGTGACGGTCAAGTCTGCTTCAGCCAGAGGCGGCCGATCCCCCTGCCGGGTGCCTATTGTACGCCGATCGTCAGCGGGGGTGTCGGGACTAGTTGGGCGGCTCGCGCGGTGACGGGTGAACAGATTCGCGTGACCCTGGTCGCCGGACGTTAGCCTGCCTCCAGTCCCGACCGGCGTATCGGCGAGAAACCCTGGGCCATGGCATTGGCGGCGATCCTGACCCCGCGCGCCATGTCGCGCCGCGACGCGTTGACCGGGGCCCTCAACAGGCCGATCGCCGGTGTCGGCATGTCGTCAGGCATGCCGGTCAGGAGGGCGTAGAGCAGATAGCTGCCGACATCATGCTCGCTGTCCGAGAACGCTTCGGCCACAAGACCGGCGTCCTTCAATTCGCGCACCATGTCGGCGACTGGGGCCGTGGTCCTGGCGATTGAAGGCCCGGTGCCGGGCAGTTTTCCGGCCCCCTCCAGGCTCCGGTTCGAGGCGCGCATCTGGATCCGGAACCGATCGGTCTGCGCACCACGTCCCACCAGCAGCAGGCCGCGACAGTCACCCGCGAGCAGCCGTTCCCTCAGGGTCTCGACAAGCCTGTCCGGGGCATCGGGTTCGACCAAGAGGGAACGCACACCCCCGGCACCGAATCCGCTCGCCTCGCTTTGACCGCCCTCGTCCCAGTCGGCATCGTCGGGGTCATAGGCGCACACGGCCAGCGTCGGGCGGCGATCCGTCCTGATAGGCGTGTTGAGGGACATGGACCTGCGCGGTTCGTGACAGAGATGTGACGCGGACCAACAGGTGTCCGCAATCGGACACTGACGTCAACCCCCCGCATCCGAACGGCGAAATCCAGCGGCCGCTGAACAACTCCATCGGGCCGGTGAAACCCTCAGGCGAGGTCGCCGACCGCCGCGTCCAGAAGCATGAAGGCCCGACCGGCGTCCGTCGCCAATGCCCCCAGCACTCCGGAGGCATCCCCCGTCCGCGCGGCACCCGACAACTTCTGGGAAAAGGCGCGGACATAGCGTTCGGCGTCGGAGCGCAGTTCGGGATCGCTCATCACCCGGCGCGAGACGCTGCGCACGGCCGCAGGGGCCACGCGGCGGACGATCTGGCGCGCCCGGTCAGGATCGCGCTCGGCGAAGGCGACCGCAGCTTCCTCGACGCGAGAGCGGGGCAGCAGGGCATTGGGATCGACCCCCATGCGACGGATGGCGGCGGTGATCCGGTCGGCCATGGAGTCGGCGTCGGACGGCATGACGGGCTGGTCCAGATCCAGCGGGACTTCGGGCTCGGCTCCCCCACTGACCAGGTCGCTCCAATCCAGCCGGTCGGGAGGCGTCGTCGGCGCAGCGCGGCGCGTCTGATCGTCCGTCGGTTCGAGGCGCAGACGCCCCCGCAGGCCGAAGCCGCGATCCTCGTCCGCCCGGCCCGGCCGTTGACGCGGCTCGTCCGAGGTCAGGGCCGGCGGCGACGCAGCGCGGCGTGACGCGGGTGTCTCGCCGGAGACGACGCCCATCAGTCGGACGGCCTCGGTCAGCATGTCGTAGTTGCGGCGCACCCGTTCCTGGAAGCCGACGTCCAGCGCCTCGGTATCCTCGGCGGCCTTGCGCGAGGCGGCGGCCAGGGCGGCCAGACCGTCCTCGACCGTCGCGCGCACAGCCTCGGCGCGGGCGCGGGCTTCTTCCGGCAGTCGGGCCGAGCGTTCGTCGAGATCCGAGATGGCGGCGTCGACCTGGCCCAGGGCCGCGATCATCCGGTCCATGGTCTGATCCAGCTTCTGGATGGCGCGTTGACCGGCCTCGTCGACCAGGCCAGCGGTCTCGCCGACGATGCGGCGCGCGCCCTCGATGCGCGAATCCGCCGCCTGATCCGCCTTCTGGGCGGCGTCGAACAGCGCCTCGCCGAGGCGGTCGGCGCGCAGCTGGGCCTGGGCGGCGGCGTCGGCGGCGGCGGCGCGGCTGTCCTCGGCGGTGGCCTTGAGGGCATCCAGTGCGCGTCGGGTCTCCTCCATCAGGGTCTCGCGTGCCTCGGCCGCCAGGGCCTCGAAGCGGTCCAGTGAAACCTTGGTGGCGGCGTCGAAGCCGTCGGCCTCGCGCTGGGACATGTCGACCAGGGCGCGGAACTGGTCCGTCGCCGCTTCGACCAGATCCTTGAGGGCGTCGGCGGACCGGGCCGAGGTATCGCCCAGTTCGCCGGTCACGGCACGGGCCGCATCGATCTGCTCGGTCAGCTGGGCGCGCTGGCTTTCGACCTGGGCGGAGAAGTCTTCCTGATCGGTACGCAGGGCATAGGCGGCGGTGACCAAGGCCGCGCGCTGCTGGCTGAGGCCCTCTTCCACCGACTGGATCTGTTCGGAAACGCCGGTGCCGGCGTTCTCGAGCCGCAGGGTCTGGCGGGCCAGGTCGTCGGCGGCCAGCCGGGCGGCGTCCTGGGCCTCGACGGCGGCGGCGGCAAGATCGGCGGCGCGGGCGGCGAGGGCGGTCTCGGCCTCGCGCAACTGGGTCTGGGCCAGATCCGATGCATCGACGACCATGCGGGATTGGCGCTCGACCGCGTCGATCACCCCGGCCGACTGGGTGTCGAGGTGCAGGCCCAGCGTCTGCATCTGGTCCCTTTCACGACCCAGGGTCTCGGACAGGCGACGCGCGGTGCGACCGGCGGCCTCGGCGGCCTCGTTCAGCCGGCCGGTCTCCTGGACCAGGACTTCGCGCAGCAGGCTCAGGTCATTGCGGGCGCGTTCGGCGGCCAGCGCTGCCTGATCGATGTCGTTGCGCAGGGTCAGCAGGACCTGCCCGGTCTGTTGCGCGGCGAGCGCCGTCGGCGCGACCAGGGCCTCGGCCAGGCTGCGGGCACGGCGCGTCTCGGCGGCCAGGCCCGCGCCCTGACGTACCGACTGGGCCAGCATCAGGGCGAGGCCAGCAGGCAAAAGGGCGATCATCACATAGAGGGCGACGCGCAGAGGATCGAGCGCGGCGGCCCCCGACCCGAACTCATAGGCGGCCCAGGACGCGACCCCTCCGACCCACAGGGCCGAAGCCAGACCGGCCATCAGATAGGCATGGCGGCCTCCCACGACAGGTTCCAGGGCGACACGCGTCGTGGACGGTGCCGGCGCGGTCGGTGGCGGGGCCTCCGCGAAGGCGGCCGGCGGCGCATCGGCGCTCTCGGCGAACTGGGGCGTCACGGCCGGAGACAGGTCGGGATAGGGGGCCAGGTCTTCGATCGGCGGGGCGGGCGGCAGGTCGGGTTCGGACCGGGCGGCGCGCAAATCGGCCTGGCGTTGTTCCTCCAGCAGGCGTCGGCGACGACGCTCCGACAGGGGCGGCGGTGGGGAAGGATCGGGGATCGGCTCGGGTGACACCGCTTCATCTGCAACAGGCAGATCGAGGTCAAACGCCTCGGCCGCATGCGTCGGCTCGACCGCCGTGGGTTCGGGGTCGGACAGATTCAGCGGCGGCCGGTGGCGGGATTTCATGAAGCGTCGGTCTCGGATCACGTCGTCCGCGGCCGGGGAGTCCCGCGGGAGCGAACGAACCCTAACGACTCATCGCCCGTCCGCAAAGCGCGCGACGCGATTCAGCAGCGTGAGGATGACTTTTGCGAGTCCGGGTTCGCCGATGACGGCGGACAATCCTGGATACGATGGACTTCACGGTCCGATGCCTTGGGCGGATGCATGTCAACGCCGAACTGCGACAGGGCGGCTGCGGCCAACAAGGCGATGAAGCCGGCAAGCAATTCGATCAACGCCTGCATCGCCCCTCGCCTCTTGTTCCAACCCCTCGACGCGTTCGCTTATGCGCCCAAATTCGCCGCGAGACAAATCACCGGTTGTCAGCGAAGCGACCAGACACCGAACCATCCCGGAGCGCGGGTGCGGCGATACCGGAGGCACTTGTCACGGAAATCATGCATAGACGTTTTCATGCAGACGACCGAGCCCGGACAAGAGGACAGCCTGCTGCGGCCGGGCGACACCGTCTGGCGCGTCGAAACGGCCGATCGGTTCGCGGTGCTGATGGAAAACGGCGTCTATTTCGACGCCCTGGCCTCGGCGATCTCCAAGGCCCAGAAGTCGATCGTCCTGCTGGGTTGGCAGTTCGATCCGCGCACCCGGCTGGATCCCCTGACCCGCGCCGGCGACCGGCAGGCCGAGATCGGGCATCAACTCAGGAAGCTGGTGCGATCCCGGCCCGACCTCGACATCCGGCTGTTGATCTGGAAATCACCCCTGCTGATCGCGGCGTCGCAGGGCTTCTATCCGCACAAGGCCCAGCGCTGGTTCAGGAAGCGGATGGTGGAGTTCCGCCTCGACAGTCCGGGCCCCATCGGCGCCTGTCACCACCAGAAGGTGGTGGTCATCGATGACCGGATCGCCTTCTGCGGCGGCGGGGATATCTCCACCGACCGATGGGATTCCGACCAGCACCTCGATGAGGACCCTCGGCGTTGCCAGCCGTCGGGCCTGTTCAGCGCGCCACGGCACGAAACCATGTGCGTCATGGACGGGGCGGCGGCGCGGGCCTTGGGCGATCTGGCCCGCGAGCGGTGGTTCCGGGCGACCTGGGAGCGCACCGTGCCCGACGTCACCGAAAACGACCCGTGGCCCGACGGCGTCGAGCCGGTCATGCGCGACGTCCCCGTCGGCATCGCCCGCACCGAGCCGAAATGGGGCGGGCGAGGCGAGGTGCGCGAGAACGAGGCCCTGCACCTGGCGGCCATCAAACGCGCCAGGCGGCTGATCTATATGGAGAACCAGTATTTCACCTCTCCAGCCATCGCAGAGGCCCTGGCGACGCGGCTGTGCGAGGACGACGGACCCGAGATCGTGCTGGTCTCCACCGGCAATTCGCCGAGCTGGTTCGACAAGATGACCATGGACACGGCGCGGTCTGAGGTTCTGTTCAGGCTGGAGGCGGCCGATCACAACCACCGCTTCTTCGCCTTCGCGCCGCGCACCCGTCGGGGCGCCCGGATCATCGTCCATGCCAAGGTGACGGTCATCGACGACGAGGTCCTGCGGATCGGCTCGACCAATCTGAACAACCGCTCGATGGGGCTGGATACCGAATGCGACATCGCCGTCGTCCCGACCGATGCCGCCGGCCGTACCGCGATCCGAGACTTCCGCCAGCGCTCGATCAGCCACTTCCTGGGCATCACGCCTGAAATCTTCGGGGCGGCGGAGGCCGTGATGGGTTCGGTCGGGCGCGCCATCGTCGATTTCGACACGGGCCGGATGGAGGTTCTGGGTGCGTCCGCGCCGTCGGCGGTCGAGCGCTTCATCGCCGAATGGCAGCTCGGGGATCCGTCGTCCTCAAGCAACGCCTGGCGGCCGTGGAAGCGGCGCAATCCGTCGCAACGCGGCCAGGGCAGTCAGCTTGATCGGCTGGGCGAGCGTTAGCTAGGCCTCGATCTCGAAATCGATCACCAGGGGCAGGTGGTCCGACGCGATCCGCGCCAGCGGCGAGAACGGGGCCGACACGGCGGTCACCCTGATCTCGGGACTGACGAAGGCGTGGTCGATGCGGATCGCCGGAAAGCCCGATGGAAAGGTCTTCACCGTGTTGCGCAGTCCAAGCTGCCTCTGACAATCGGCCAGCCGCCGCGTCAGGGTTTGATAGGGGCGGGTCAGCGACGTCGCGTTGAAGTCACCGGTGAGGATGGTCGGCCCCGTGCAACGCGGATCGCCCAGCCAGTCCTTGCCGGCCAGAGCCATCGCCTGAAGCCGCTGTTCACGCGGGACGAGCCCCAGATGGGTGTTGATGACGTTCAAAGTGGCGCCGTCGATCTCGATCGCCGCCCAGATCGCGCCGCGCGGCTCAAGCCCCGGAATGCCCCGGATGGTCGGCAACGCACCCTTGCGGATCAGGGTCTCGGGCCAGCGGGTCAGCAACGCGTCGCCGTACTCCTCGGCCTCGACGCGCATGGCGGCGTTGAAGTGGACGCTCATCGACAGGCCGTCTGCGATCGCCTGGGCCTGATCGACCATGCCCGTGCGGGCACGACCGACGTCCAGTTCCTGAAGACAGACGATGTCGGGTTCGTACTCGCCGATGACGCCCACGATGCGGTCCACGTCCAGACGACGATCCGTGCCGACGCACCGATGGACGTTGTAGGTCAACAGGCGGGGCATATCGGTCCTGTGATCGGCACGCGCGTCGTCTAGAGGATATCGCCGGACAAGGCGAGCGGCCCGTCGGGTTCAGATCTCGACCAGCCGATTGGACAGATGATCGGCCTCCAGCGCCTCGGGCGGAAAATGCTCGGCCAGGACCGCGCCGACCTGAGCGATCGCGGTCTCGAACCCGTCGGCCGGCCGGCCGTCGCGCAGGGCGATCGTCAGGGCATCGACAGCCTGAACCCAGACGGCGGCATCGACCCGCTCGTGGATACCCGCATCGGCGACGATCTCGACCTGCCGATCCTCCAGCGCCGCGAAGATCAGCACGCCGGTTCTGAGTGGCGTATTGTGCAGGCCGTGAGCCAGCACCTGCTGCATCGCCGCCCTACGCACCCTGGCGCGGCGCACCATGCGGGGCGTGACCAGACGCCTGATCACCGGGATGCAGGTCAGCAGGAAGATCACTGTGAAAACCGCAGCCTGAACCACCGCATAGGCGGCCAGTGCCCTGCCGACCGTCAGGTCGCGCGCGGCCATATGCGCCGACTCCCAGCTGTCGGCCACGCCCGGAACCCAGGCGGGATCGAACCCCAGCGGGATCAGCAGCATCGGCAGGATCAGGGCCGCCGCCGCCGCCCAGCCCAGGCTGACGTCGCGATAGGAAGAGACGCGGTGGGCCAGCACGCAGAACACCTCGCCCGAGGTGGTCGCCTCGGCGGTGTTGATCGCCGCAGTAATCCTGGCGTGGTCGTCGCGGGTCAATGAGGTCACCATCCGCCCGATGCGCCCCCGCCGCCGAAACTGCCGCCACCGCCACTGAACCCGCCGCCACCGCCGAAGCTTCCGCCACTGAATCCACCACCCGACCGGCCGCCGCCGCTTCGGCTCAAGGCGTCCAACGCCGTCCAGACCAGGATCGGACCGACCCCGCCGCGCCGCTTACGTCCACCGGCCTTCGCAGCGCGGACAAGCCCAATGAGAATGAAGAGGAAGACCAGTGCGACCACGATCATCGGCCCGACCGGGAACTCGGCCTCCTCGTCAGCCACCGCCGCAACACGCGCCTCGGCGGCTTCGGGGTCAAGCCTCAGCTGACTGTCGATCGCGTCCACGCCGGCGTTGATCCCTCGCTCGAATCCGCCGACCCGAAACGCTGGCAGGATGTCGGTCTGGATGATCTGGCTGGACAGGGCGTCGGTCAGGACGGGTTCCAGCCCATAGCCGACCTCGATCCGCACCTTGCGCTCTTCGGGTGCCACGATCAGCAGGACACCCTTGTCGGTCTCGGCCGGGCCGATGCCCCAGTGCCGACCCAGTCGATAGCCGTAGTCCTCGATCTCATAGCCTTGCAGCCCGGCCAGAGTAACCACCACCAGCTGCGCGCCCGTATCGGTCTCCAGCGATGCGAGTCGGGCCGACAGGGCGGTCTCGGCCTCCGGGGACAGGAGACGGCCTTCATCGACGACACGGCCGCTCAGCGCCGGGAAGGTCGGATCGGCGAGGGCCTGGGCCGGCGCGAGGACCGCGAACAGCAGGCCGAGCAGCAATCCGAGAACAGCCAGCGGTCTGCCCGCGAAACTCACTGTGCGGGCGCGGCGGTCGGTGTGGTGGCCGTGGGCCCGACATTGAAGTTGACCGTCGGTGCGGTCTCCGCGCCCGGTGCCGCCACGAACAACTGCATGGGCTCCGAGCCGGAGTGCAGCGTCTTCGCCCAGATCACATTGGGGAAGGTCCGCAAGGTGGTGTTATAGTCGCGCACGGCCTCGTTGTAGTCGCGCCGGGCGATGGTGATGCGGTTTTCGGTTCCTTCGAGCTGGGACTGAAGCTGCACGAAATTCTGGTTCGACTGGATCTGCGGGTAGGCCTCGACCGTGGCGAGCAGCCGCGACAGGGCCCCCGAAAGCTGGCCCTGCGCCGCCTGGAAGGCCTGGAAGGCCGCGGGGTCGGTCAGGGTCTCGGGCGTCACAGTCACCGACGTGGCGCGCGCCCGGGCCTCGATCACCTGTGTCAGGGTCGTGCGTTCGGCGATGGCCGCGCCCTGGACCACGGCGACCAGGTTGGGAATCAGGTCGGCGCGGCGCTGGTACTGGCTCTGCAGATCGGCCCACGCGGCTTGCGCCCGCTCCTCCTTGGTCGGAATGGTGTTGTAGCCACACCCCGACAGCGAGACCCCGGCCAGAATGGCGACCGCGATCGGCGCAGCCGCGTGATGTCTGAACTGGGCCATGGAAGCCTCCCCCGAAGATTTGCGAACGGCCTGACCCGCTCGCCCGCCGACTATCGGCGGATAAGCGTGACGCTTCAAGCGGCCAAGGGTTCCGGCTCGACACCCACCGAACGACACGCGGCCGTATAGGTGTTGGCCAGAAGACAGGCGATGGTCATGGGCCCGACGCCCCCCGGCACCGGCGTGATCCGCCCGGCGACCGCCGCCGCCTCGTCGAAGGCCACATCGCCGACGACCCGGGTCTTGCCCTCCGCCGCCTTGACCGGATCGCGCGAGGGCACACGATTGATGCCGACGTCGATCACGGCAGCACCGGGTTTGATCCAGTCGCCCCGGATCATCTCGGGCCGACCGACCGCAGCCACTAGGATGTCCGCGCCCCGACAGATCGCAGGCAGATCGCGACTGCGCGAATGGGCGATGGTGACGGTGCAGTTCTCGGCCAGCAGCAGCTGCGCCATCGGCTTGCCGACGATGTTGGAGCGCCCGACGATGACCGCGCTCAGGCCGGAGAGATCGCCGAGCGCGTCCTTCAGCAGCATGACCGAGCCCAGCGGCGTGCACGGAACCAGCCCCGGCAGACCGACCGCCAGCCGCCCCGCATTGACGACGTGAAAGCCATCGACGTCCTTGTCCGGATCGATGGCCGACAGCACGGCCTGGGCGTCAATGTGACCCGGCAGGGGCAGCTGCACCAGGATGCCGTGAATGCCTCTGTCAGCATTCAGCGCGGCGATCAGGGCCAGCAAATCCGACTGACTGGTGTCGGCGTCCAGCCGGTGGGTGTCCGAACGCATCCCCGCCTCGCGCGTCCGCTCGCCCTTGTTGCGGACATAGATCTGACTGGCTGGATCGTCGCCGACGATGACCACGGCCAGACCCGGACGGACCCCGTGATCGGCCGACAGCCGCGCCGCCACAGCCGTCACGCGCTCGACCAGGCGTCCGGCAAAGGCCTTGCCGTCGATGATCGTCGCGCGCCCGTCGATTTCGGTCATTTAGCAGGGGTCCGTCAGGTTTCGTTCAGGTGCGGGCGATTTACAGTGGCCTCTGTTCGGCGTCTATGTGGCGACGACATTCAGGGGGATTCCATGCGTCGCTTCGTCTTTGCCGCCACCGTCAGCGCGGCCGCCCTTCTGGCCGGGGGCGCGTTCGCCCAGTCGATCCCGCAACTGCGTGTCGGCGGCGATGTGTCGGGCACTCTGGACGACGGCGACGCCACCTTCGGAACCGAAGAAACCGGCCAGCACCGCTACGACGACTACAAGATCAACGCGCGTCGCGGCCAGCGGCTTGAGGCCGTGATGCGCTCCGACGCCTTTGACGCCTATCTTCAGGTCTTCGCGGCCGGCCAGGAAGGCCCCGACGGCCAATCGCTGGCCGAGGACGACGATGGCCTGGGCGAAGGTACCCATTCGCGGCTGCGCTTCGTGGCCCCGGCCAACGGAACCTACACCCTGCGCGCCCGGACCCTGTCGGGGCTGGAAGGCGGGGCCTACACCCTGTCGCTGGCCCAGCGCCGCCCGGCCCCCCGCGCCCCGCGCCCGACCGGCATCCGCCTGGGCTCTGAGGTTCAGGGCTCGCTCTCGACCCGCGATCCGGAAGCCGAGGATGACGCCGGCCGCTATGACGCCTACGTCTTCCGCGCTGCCGCGGGCCAGCGGTTCGCCATCAGCCTGAATGCCGACGATTTTGATCCCGTAGTGCGCGTGGGCCAGATGACCGGCGGCTCGTTCGTCGAGAGCGCCTACAACGACGACGGCGTCGGAATCGAACTGAACTCCTACCTGATCTTCACGGCCCCCCAGGCCGGCGAATACGTCATCCGCGCCATGGCGCTCGGATCCGACGGCCTCGGCGACTATACGATCAAGCTCGACAACGCCCCGCCGCCCCTGGCCGCAACGCCGCTGGCGATTGGGTCCAGCGCCGCGGGTGAGCTGTCGGCCGATGACGGGGTCAATGACGGCGGTGCCCGCGCCGACGCCTATTCTTTCACTGCGACGGCTGGTCAGCGAATCGACGCCACCCTGAACGCCGACACCTTCGACGCCTATCTGGAGCTGTTCAACGCCGCCGGCGAAAGCATCGACCAGGATGACGACGGCGGCGAAGAGGGAACCAACTCGCGCCTGATCGCGACCCTGGCCGAGGCCGGAACCTATACGCTTCAGGTCAGGTCGACGGGCGACACCACGACCGGTGCCTACACCGTCGCCCTGGCAGAGGCCGCGCCGGAACCTGAGCCGACCGCCCTGCCCTTCGCCACCGTCACCCAGGGCGAGATCGAAGCCGGCGGCGCCCGTGACGATG
Organism: Brevundimonas sp.; assembly: GCF_016463485.1. Taxonomy (GTDB): domain Bacteria; phylum Pseudomonadota; class Alphaproteobacteria; order Caulobacterales; family Caulobacteraceae; genus Brevundimonas. The sequence goes on along the minus strand of NZ_JAEMRD010000017.1, from coordinate 9,032 downwards.
ACGGTCGCGGTTATGACACCTACGCCTTCTCCGGTGCGGCAGGCGCGCGGGTGCAGGTCGTCATGCGTTCGGGCGATTTCGACGCCTACCTGCAGATTTCCAAGGCGGGCCCGTTTGAGGCTCTCGGCTCCGACGACGACGGTCTGGGCGAAGGCACTGATTCGCGATTGAACTTCATCCTGCCCGAGACCGGCGACTATGTGATCCGCGCGTCGCCGCTCGGCTCCGAGGAGAAGGGCCTGTATTCGATCGAACTGACGGACCGTGGCCCCCAGCCCGAACCGGGCAGCATCCTGATCGGCGCCACGGCGCGCGGAACCCTGGACGACAGCGACGGCCTGGCCGACGACGGCTCCTATTTCGACGCCTATGCGGTCCAGGTGGCCGAGGGTGACAAGCTGAACGTCACCTTGGTGTCCAACGACTTCGACGCCTTCCTGGACATCGGCCAGGACAGGGAGGGCGCCTGGACCAGCGTGGCCACGGACGACGACGGCCTGTCGGACACCCACGCCAAGGTCGAATGGACGGTCGAGGAGGCGGGGACCTATGTCATCCGCGCCCGCAGCTTCGCCATGGGCCAGACCGGTGCCTATGCCCTTACGGTCGAACGACGGCCGTAGGCGCTGATCGCATCAGGCGGGATCGCAGCGCGGTTCCGCCGAAGGCGTCGGGAGAATAACCGCCCCCCTATCCGCGCGTATGGCCGCCGTGTTCGGTCGCCGGACACTGTCCGTTAGATCCCGTGGCCATGGACCCACACGGCGGCGTGCACCGTGACGAGTCACGGCAAACCTCCTCAAGGCTCGGGAAGGGATCGACGCTCGAACAGGCCGTCAGGATAAGGCTTGCCCCAAAGGCCAGCAGCAGGCGCATCGTCGTCTCCACCGTGCCGGATCGCACGCGGACACAGCCTGAAGCGGTTGCGAAGAAGTCGCGCCCTTTTGTTTCTGACGCGCTCCGGCTGTTACAATGCGTGACTCCGCGCGCGACCCTCGCTAGAGGTTTCGCCAAACAAAACAGACATCAGGGGTTCACATCATGGCGCGCATCACGCTGCGACAGCTTCTCGATCACGCGGCCGAGTTCGAGTACGGCCTTCCGGCCTACAACATCAACAACATGGAACAGGGGCTGGCGATCATGGAGGCGGCCGAAGAGGTCAACGCCCCCGTCATCATCCAGGCCTCGCGCGGCGCCCGCAACTACGCCAACGACATCATCCTGGCCAAGCTGATCGACGGTCTGGCCGAACTCTATCCACACATCCCGGTCTGCATGCACCAGGACCACGGCAACGGTCCGGCGACCTGCGCCACCGCCATCCAGTACGGCTTCACCTCGGTGATGATGGACGGGTCGCTGGAAGAGGACGCCAAGACCCCCGCCAGCTACGAGTACAACGTCGAGGTCACGCGTCGCGTCACCCAGATGGCCCACAGCTGCGGCGTCTCGGTCGAGGGCGAACTCGGCGTGCTGGGTTCGCTGGAAACCGGCATGGGCGAGGCCGAGGACGGCCACGGCTTCGAGGGCAAGCTCGATCATTCGGCCCTGCTGACCGACCCGGATCAGGCCGTGGACTTCGTGCGCGAGACCCAGGTCGACGCCCTGGCCATCGCCATGGGCACGTCGCACGGTGCCTACAAGTTTTCGCGCAAGCCGGACGGCGAGGTCCTCGCCATGAACGTGATCGAGGAAATCCACCGCCGCCTGCCCGACACCCATCTGGTCATGCACGGCTCGTCCAGCGTGCCGCAGGACCTGCAGGACATCATCAACCAGTACGGCGGCCAGATGCCCCAGACCTGGGGCGTGCCGGTCGAGGAAATCCAGCGCGGCATCAAGCACGGCGTGCGCAAGATCAATATCGACACCGACAACCGCATGGCCATCACCGGTGCCATCCGTAAGGTCTTTGCCGAAAAGCCGGGCGAGTTCGATCCCCGCGCCTATCTGAAGCCCGCCAAGGAGGCCATGCGCAAGGTCTGCAAGCAGCGCTTCCAGGAGTTCGGCTGCGAGGGCATGGCGTCGAAGATCACGCCGCTGTCGACCGCGACCATGGCCAAGCGCTACGCTTCGGGCGAGCTGAACCCCCACTTCGGCAAGGCCGCCGCCAAGGCCGCCTGATTGCCCTGACTGTAACCGCCCACCGCGATCGGTGGGCGGGCTGTCCCGACGCGGCTGCACCACCTAGTATCGGCTGATGCAGGATTCAGCTGACCACGACGACGAGGGCGAAGAGGTCACGGCCCCCCTGATCGTCAACGTCGGCCCTGCGGCCGGCGGCCTGCGTCTCGACAAGGCCCTGGCCGACGCCGCCCCCGACCTGTCCCGCGCCCGCATCCAGTCCCTGATCGAGGCCGGGGCCGTCAGTCGCGACGGACGCGTCCTGTCCAACGGATCGGCCAAGGCGGAGCCCGGCGACTACGACATCATCCTGCCGGCCCTGATCTCGGCGACGCCCCTGCCCCAGGCGATCCCGCTGACCGTCCTCTACGAAGACGCCGAACTGATCGTCATCGACAAGACCGCGGGCATGGCCGCCCACCCGGCGCCGGGCACCCCGGATGGCACCCTGGTCAATGCGCTGCTGGCCTACTGCGGCGCGTCCCTTTCCGGCATCGGCGGCGTGGCCCGGCCCGGCATCGTCCACCGGCTGGACAAGGACACTTCGGGCGTCATGGTCGCCGCCAAGACCGACCGCGCCCACGCCGGTCTCTCGGCCCTGTTCGCCACCCACGACATCGAACGCACCTACATCGCCCTGGTGCGGGGCGCTCCGTCACCGGTCGTCGGCCGCATCCAGACCCAGCTCGGCCGATCGTCATCCGATCGCAAGAAGATGGCGGTGCTCAAGGCCGGAGGCCGCGAGGCCATCACCGACTATGTGGTCCAGCGCGCCTTTGCCGTCCCCGCCAAAGCCGGGGCCGCACCCCTCGCCTCCCGCGTCGCCTGCACCCTGCACACCGGCCGTACACACCAGATCAGGGTACACATGGCGTCGAAGGGGTCGCCCATCCTCGGCGACGCCGTCTACGGATCGGGCAGCCCCGCCCTCCCCGTCCGCACCGCCATCGCCGAAGCCGGTCTGACGCGTCAGGCGCTGCACGCCTCGGTCCTCGGATTCGTCCACCCCGTCACCGGCCAGCGGCTGCGTTTCGAGACCGCGCTCCCTCTCGATATGCAATCGCTTGAGGCGATACTCTCCTCGCTCTGATCGTCAGGTTCCGGGAGGGGCATGGAGCCGCAGACACTGGCATCATGCGAAGCCGAAGGAAGCGCGCATGAAGCTGATCCTCATTCTTACAGCCGCGTCGTCCACCCTGTCGGGCCCTGTTTCGGCACAACAACCGTGGGAACTGGCGAGCACTGTGGAACAGGCCGTGGCGCGCGCCCTGGCCGACGCCATGGTGCATTCCCGATACGGCCAACCGACATGGGCAGGGTTCGGCGTCCATGGCGGACGCGATGTCTACTGGCACCTGGTCGGCCCCACATCCGACTCGCCCGGGCCCGTGACACGCCGGATCGGCTGGTTGGCCGTCGGTGGCAAGACCGGCTCAGTGGCGGTCTGCGGCGACGCGACCGAGATCAGGGCAGTCACGATTTCGGTCGGCGACCTCTGGCTCGCGTCCGACGACGCGATGATGGAGGCCATTGCTGCCCGCGCGATGACCACCGACCTTGTGATATCCGTTGAATTTCCTGCGGTTCAGGAGGGCGACGACCGCAATGGCTACTACGGCAACCTGTTGCGAGAGCGACCGGCCTATCGCGAATGGCGGGTAACACGTCCAGAGTACGCACCCGCAGTGCTGACGGCCCAACGCGCCTGCACTCCGCCTGGTACCCGCAGCGCCCCCCAATGCTCGATGACCTGGAAACTGTATCGACGGCCGGACTACAGCCGGGATACACGACTACCGGCCGAGGACTGCCCGATCGGAGGCCGGGGTCGCGAAGTCAGTCTTGATTAAGGACGGACTCTTTGCTACAGGTCCACTTCGGCGTGAGTGGCGCCGGGAACACGGTCACGCTTACGTGTGACGATCCGCCCCTACAATGTGCGGAAACCGATAGCCACTTGACCGGTTGAGGGGTGAGGACGCGGCGCGCATTCGGCGGTCGCATCCGAAGAGCCCGCTCGTTCTACGGGTCGGAGGGACCATACTATGGCTGCACTGAAATCACTCGCTGTGATGTCACCCGAACAGGGTCTGTCGCGGTACCTGACGGAAATCCGCAAATTTCCGATGCTGACCAAGGACGAGGAATTCATGCTCGCCAAACGCTGGTCCGAGCATCAGGATTCCGAGAGCGCCCACCGTCTGGTGACGTCCCACCTGCGCCTCGTCGCCAAGATCGCCATGGGCTATCGCGGCTATGGCCTGCCGATCGGTGAGGTCATCTCCGAAGGCAACGTCGGCCTGATGCAGGCCGTCAAGAAATTCGATCCCGACAAGGGCTTCCGCCTGGCCACCTACGCCATGTGGTGGATCCGTGCCTCGATCCAGGAATATATCCTGCGCAGCTGGTCGCTCGTGAAGATGGGGACGACCGCCGCCCAGAAGAAGCTGTTCTTCAACCTGCGCAAGGCCAAGAGCCAGATCTCTGCGTTTGAAGAAGGCGACCTGCATCCGGAACACCTCTCGGCCATCGCCACCAAGCTTGGCGTGTCCGAGGAAGAGGTCACCAATATGAACCGTCGCCTGTCCGGCGACTCCTCGCTCAACGCCCCGATCCGTTCGGACGGCGAGAGCGAGTGGCAGGACTGGCTGGCGGACGACACGGCCGTGTCTCAGGAAACCGCCCTGGCCGACAGCGAGGAAAAATCCCTGCGAATGGGACTGTTGCAGGAAGCCATGGGCGAGCTGACCGATCGCGAGAAGCATATCCTCACCGAACGTCGCCTCAAGGACGATCCTGTCACGCTCGAGGAACTGGCCGGTGAGTACGGCGTCAGCCGCGAGCGCGTCCGTCAGATCGAGGTCCGGGCCTTCGAGAAGCTTCAGAAGGCCATGCGCGCCGCGGCCGAGGAACGAAACCTCATCGACGCCTGAGGTCGATTGTCGGTCAAAGCCTCTGCCGCGCTCACGACGCAAGCAGCCGCGTCGCGAGCCTTGGCTCCGTTATCAGGATGCTCGCGCCAGCGGCTCCGGATCGGCCAACAGGAGCAGCGCGTTGATCGGGGCCACCAGCGCGGCCTTGGTCGACGCCCCTGCGCGCAACGTGGCTTCCAGCCCGGACGCGGCCACAGCCAGCTTGGCGTCGGATGTCTTGATGGCCAGAGCTTTCAGGGTCTCGGCCTGGGTCCGCGTCGCGCGGATCGCCTGCAGCGGGTCATTGTCGAACTGGGCCAGGGCGGCGGCCAGAATCCGCATGGCCTGGTCCTTGACCGCGATCGCGGCATCGGCTGCCGACGCCGGCGTGTCAGCCTTGCGCTTTTGGGGCCCAGCATATTCGCCGGAGTTGAAGCGCCTGCGGTCAGGTCCGACGTAGCCGACACCCTCGACCCAGTCGCGCGGCTTGAGGGCCACATTCTCGACCCGGCGGAACAGGTCGCCCGAAGTGAAGGGCTTCCTCAGGAACTCATGGACTCCGCAATCGCGAGCCCCCTTGATCGTGCTGGCGGTCGCATCCGCCGTGACCATGATAACGGGCGCGCGCCGGCTGGGCAGGTTCGACCGCCGCAGCTTGCGGGTGATGTTCTCGCCATTCAGACGCGGTCCGGTGCGTTCAGTGAAGATCAGGCCGGGCTCGATTTCGCGGATCGCCTCCATGACCCGCGCCTCGTCCGTTTCGGTGACGACCTCACGCGCCCCCAGGCTCTTCATGAGGTCGACCAGCAGTCGCGCGGACGCCAGGTTCGGATCGGCGATGACGACGCGCTGAATCGATGGAGCGATACGGCTCAGAACGCGGGCGTCGGCTGTAAACAAGGGAACAACTCCAGACAGAAGCGTTACCCTTAACCCACGTCGGTTAAGACCATGTTGAACCGCGCCTTTTCGGCCGATCAGCCCAGGAACGGGTCCCGCATCATGATGGTGTCGTCACGTTCGGGGCTGGTCGACAGCAGGGCCACGGGTGCCCCGATCAACTCCTCGATCCGCCTGACATATTTGACCGCGTTCGCGTTCAGGTCCCGGAAGCTGCGCGCCGAGGCCGTGCTTTCGCTCCAGCCCTCCATCTCCTCGAACACCGGCTCGGCCGCCGCCTGCGCCTTGAGGCTGGACGGCAGGTAATCGACGATCTCGCCGTCGATGCGATAGCCGATGCAGATCTTGAGGGTTTTCAGCCCGTCCAGGACGTCGAGCTTGGTCAGGGCGATCCCGTCGATGCCGTTGATGGCCACAGACTGCCGCACCAGCACCGCGTCGAACCAGCCGCAGCGCCGCGCCCGTCCGGTGTTGACCCCGACCTCGCGGCCCACGGTCGACAGATGCTCGCCGACCTCGTCGAACAACTCGCAGGCGAACGGCCCCTCGCCGACACGGGTCGTATAGGCCTTGACGATCCCCAGCACATAGCCGACGCCGCGCGGCCCGATCCCCGACCCCGCCGCCGCCTGACCCGCCACCGTGTTGGACGACGTCACATAGGGGTAGGTACCGTGATCGACGTCGAGAAACGCGCCCTGCGCCCCCTCGAACAGCACCCGCTTGCCGCCCTTGATCGCCTGGTCGAGCACTCGCCACGCCGGCTGAACATAGGGAAGGATCTTGGGCGCAATCTCCAGCAGTTGGGCCAGCAGCGCGTCCGGATCGATCGGATCGAGCCCCAGCCCCTGCCGCAGCGGATCGTGGTGCGCCCGCAACCGGTCGATCTTGACCTTCAGGTCCTCGGCATTGGCCAGATCACAGACCCGGATCGCGCGCCGCCCGACCTTGTCCTCATAGGCCGGCCCGATACCTCGCCCCGTGGTGCCGATCCTGGCACCCGGTGCGCTCGCCGCCGCCTCGCGCGCCACGTCCAGAGCCGGATGGATGGGCAGGATCAGACAGGCGTTGTCGGCCACGATCAGCACCTCGGGGCTGATCGCCACCCCTTGTGCCTCGATCTTCTCGATCTCTCCGACCAAGTGCCAGGGATCGACGACGACGCCGTTTCCGATGATCGAAGGCTTGCCCTGAACCACGCCCGAGGGCAGCAGCGCCAGCTTGTAGACCTTGCCGTCAACGACGAGGGTATGGCCGGCGTTGTGGCCGCCCTGAAACCGTACGACCATATCGGCCCGGTTCGACAGCCAGTCGACGATCTTGCCCTTGCCCTCGTCGCCCCACTGGGCTCCGACTACCGCCACGTTCGCCAAAGGATTCGTCTCCGCCTGATGCGGGCGCAGCCTATAGACGGGGAATCGTCCGGTGTCGTCCTGAAGCCGCGCTTTTTAAGCGGCGATTTCCGCAGCCGTCGTCTCGAACGCCCAATCCAGCCACGGCGTCACGGCCTCAACGTCCGCCGTCTCTACCGTCGGCCCGCACCACAGCCGCAATCCGGCCGGTGCCTTGCGATAGGATTCAACGTCGAACGCCGCGCCCTCAGCCTCCAGCAGCGCCTTCAACCGCGTGACGAAGCCATACCGCCCCGCCTCATCCAGACCGGCCACACGCGGATCAACGATCTTCAGACACACCGAAGTCGTCGATCGCGTCTCAATCCGGTTGGCCAGGAAGTCGATCCACGGCGTCCGCTCGACCCAGGCTTCGAGCACAGCGAAATTGGCGTCAGTCCGGCGGTGCAGTTCGGCCAGCCCTCCAACCGACAATCCCCATTCCACCGCGTCGATCCAGTCCTCGATCGTCAGCACCGACATGGTGTTGACGACCACGCCGGTCGCCAGTGCGCGATCGAACCGACCCTTGTCGTCGGTCAGCTTGAGCACCTTCGGCAGGGGCCAATCCGGGGTGTAGCTATCCAGCCGCTCTACCGCGCGAGGCGACAGGCACAGGACACCGATCCCCGCTTCCCCGCCCAGCGCCTTCTGGAAAGAGAACCCCACGACATCGACCTTGGGCCAGTCCATCGGCATCCCGAACGCTGCGGAGGTCGCGTCACAGATCACGATCCCCTCGCGATCCGCCGCGATGAAGTCGGCGTTCGGAACCCGCACGCCCGCGGTCGTCCCGTTCCACGGAAACACCAGATCCTTCTTCGGATCGACACGCGACAAGTCCGGCAGATCGCCCCACCCGGCACTCAGCACCTCGGGATCGAGCTTCAGCCGGTCCTTGACCGCCGTTTCCCACTGTTTCCCGAAATTCTCGAACGCCACGACCTGCACCGGGCGCTGCCCCAGCATGCCCCACAGTGCCGCCTCGATCGCCCCGGTCTGGGAGCCTGGCACGTACAGCATCTGGAAATCCGCGGGGACCTCCAGCAGCCGCCGCGTCATCGTCAGCGCCTCGGCGAACCGCGCGACGACCTCGGGCGCGCGGATGCCCCGGCCCAGCAGATCCTGCGGCAGTCCCGCCAGCGAATAGCCCGGCCGTTTCGCCGTCGGGCCCGCGCTGAACCAGGGCCTCTCCGGCCGCTGCGTCGGCTTTGTCGTCATCATCAGCGTCCGGGCTTGTAGGGGCGCTTGTCGCGCCAGTCCTGGGCAAAGGCCTTCAGCGCGTCATCGGGCATATCAGGCAGCATCACCACGATCCGCGCCTTCAGGTCGCCGCGCCGCCCGCCGACCATGGCTCCGCGACCCTTCAGCCTGAGCGTCTGGCCCGAGTTGGATCCCGCCGGAATCGTCACCGACACGACGCCCTCCGGAGTCTGTGCCTGAACCTTGCCGCCCAGGACCGCGTCCGGCACCGACACCGGCAGATCCATGGTCAGGTCGGCACCGTCCACCTTGAACACGGGATGGGCTGCGATCTTCAGCTCGATCAGGGCGTCACCCGGCTCGGTCCGCCCCGGCGTCCCCTGCCCCCGCAGCCGGATCGTCTGGCCGTCCGTCGCGCCCTTGGGGATGGTGACATCCAGCGTCCGGCCGTCCGAGAACTGGATCCGGCGCGTCGCCCCGCCGATCGAGTCCTCCAGGC